>CALBSQ010000230.1 GCA_937967325.1 uncultured Chloroflexota bacterium | reverse complement strand
CCTTGCCCCACCGGCTCAGCGCCAAGCGCGCGGCCAGGATGCTCTGGCTGCCGGACGCGGGCCGCGCCATGGGCATGCGCGTCGTCGCCGGCAAGGGCGCGGGCAAGAGCCGGCTGCTCGGCAGGATCATCGGCTGGCTGGATTTCCGCCGGGAGACGCCGCTGGTCATCCTGGACCCGGTCGGGGGGACCCTGGATAATCTGCTGGATCGCTTGCGCCTGGTGGACGAGGGGACGCGGGAACGGCTGCTCGCCCGCATCCGCTACGTGGACATGGCCGGCGGGGAGCGGGTCGTGCCGTTCCCCCTCTACGCGCGCCGGGAGGGGGAATCCCTGCACGACCTGAGCCAGCGCTACCTGGACGTGATCGCCAAGCTGGACGTCAACCTGAGAGCGGCCCCGGTCCTCGGCTGGAACGCCATCCACCGATTGGGGACGCACAGCGGGGTCCTGCTGGGGGCGCTTGGTTGGCAGGTGACCGAGGCGCGATCGCTGCTGACCGAGCCGGCGGTCCTCCAGCGCGCCTTGGCGGCGGTGGCTTACCGGCAGGAGCCCGAGCTGGCGGATGCCGTCGCCTTCTTCGGCGAGGAGTTCCGATGCTGGCGCTCGGGGCAGGCCGACGCCTTCCTGGGCAAGCTCATGCTGTTCGGCGACGGGCCGATGCGGGCGATGTTCGGGGCGGGCGAGCCGGGCATCGACTGGCAGGAGGTCGTGGACCGGCGGCTGGCGGTGTTGCTGGACTTTCGCCACGAGCGCGGCGAGGAGCTGCGCCGGTTCAAGCTGCTCTGGGTGTTCAGCGAGCTCGTGCGCTTCATCGAGTCCCGGCCGCTGCGGCCCGAGACGCCGCTGAGCCTGATCGTCGACGAGCTGACCTACCTGCTGGACAGCGACGGGCTGACCCCCAGCCCGATCGCCCGGGAGTTCGAGGGGCTGCTGGACCGGCAGTCCCGGCAGAAGAATATCTGGCTGACGCTGGCGCACCAGCGGCCCGGGCAGCTGGACGAGGCGACGCGGCAGCGGCTCATGGCCATGGGCACGCAGGTGATCGGCCAGATGGCCCAGCACGACGACGCGCTGGCGCTGGCGACCCACTACCACCGCTACGACCCCGACTGGGTGAAGCGCTACGTCACGACCTCGGTGAGCCGGTTCGGCGTCACGGAGCGGGCGGAGAACTACACCCTGGCGGAGCAGTGGGCGCTGCACAGCCATCGCTTCCTGGACCTGCCCCGCTTCCACTTCCTGGTGGCGGCGGCGACGGAGGAGGGCACCTTGCCGACCAGCCTGCGTCACGTCACCATCGAGCGCTTCGACCAAGGCCGCTTCGTGGACGACGCCTGGGTCGCGGCGGTGCGGGGCCGACTGGCCGGGGAGCAGGGCCGGCCGGTGGCGCAGGTCCTGGCGGAGATCGCCGCCCGTCGAGTCGGCGCCGACGTCCCGCCGCGACCGGAGCCACGGCTGGCCGAACACCCGCCCGCCGAGCCGACCATCCGGCCGGCCAAGACCTGGCGGCGACCGAAGGAGGCGGATGATTCCCCTTGACATAACCGATGGGGTTGGTATATAAACGGGGGATATGGCAGTAGTGTTTTCGGCAGCGCCTCGCAAGGACCCCCCGGAGAAGCCGACGGTCTTCATCAAGCCCCAGCACGACCAGGCCTTGCGCCTGTTGGACCGGCTGCACCTGTTGACCAGGGAGCAGGTCCAGCGCCGCTTCTACGCCCGCTCCGCCACCTCCTACGCCCAGCGTGTGCTGCGCGAGCTGCACGAGATGGGCCTGGTGATCCGGCGCTACCAGCCGATCATCCCGACCAGGTCCCTGGTCAAGCCACCCTACATGTACACCCTGTCCACGGAGGGTTCCAACTGGCTCGCCAGGGTGTACGGCGGGCAGAAGCGCCGGCACCGGCGGGACGAGGACTGGGGCCACTACCTCTTCGTCGAGCACATGCTGGCGACCAACGACTTTTTGATCGGCCTGGAGCTGCTGGAGCAACGCCACGAGGACGTCACGATCGTCGAGCTGCGCCACGGGCACGAGCTCTCCCGCGAGCCGATCAAGGTCCAGCTCCAGCGGGGCGACCCGCCGCAGGAGCATCAGCGGTCGCTGGCAGCGGACGCCTGGTTCACCTTTCGCCAGGGCACGGAGCGGGAGGGGGATTGCTGGGTCGAGATCGATCGGGCGACCGAGGGGCAGAAGGACTGGAAGGACAAGGTGGCGGCGATGATCGCCGCGTTCGCCGCTTCCTCCGGCGGGCAGACGCCCTATGAGGCCCGCTTCGGCAGCCCCAACCCCATCCTCATCGCCGTGGCGGTCGTGCCCAGGAATCCGGCGGAGGCCCCGTTGCGTGTGCAGAACCTGGTGCGCTGGACGACGCTGGAGCTGGAGCGGCTGCGGGCGCGGGCCTTCGGCGACTTATTCCGCTTCACCGGCCTGAACCCGGCGCTGTGTACCCCGGAGGAACTCTTCTTGCAACCGTCCTGGGTCGCGCCCGGCGTCAAGGAGCCGGTCCCCTTGCTGGAAGGAGTCCGGTGAGCCGGTCGCATGAGACTGTCCCTGCTGGGTTCCGCCCCCCGCATCCGGCTTGGCAAGTACGGCCCGTTCTTCCTCAAGCGCACGATCCGGCTCTCCCTGGAGGAGACCAAGAGCCATATCCATGTGATCGGTGTTTCTGGCTGTTTACACCCTGACACGCCCATCTTCGATCCGGTGGACAAGTCCACCAGGACGGTGGAACAGCGCTTCTTACTCGGCCGGACGTTCCATGTCGTCGCGCTCAATGAGCGGAATGAGCCGATTATCGCGCGGGCGGAGGCTCCGGGGCGCTTTACGAAGGAGAAGATGTACCGGGTGTCGTTGAGTAGCGGGGAGTCGTTCACGGTCACCGGGCAGCACCGAATTTTCGTCGGGAACGGTTATCGGGCGGTGTGTGACCTGGCGCGCCAAATCGGACACAGCGCTGGATCCGCAGCCCTGCTGCCGTCCATTTCGGGCAGCGACCTTTCAGGGTCGCTCGCAGATGCTCGGCGTTGGAGGGGAATAGTCGAAGGTTTTCGGGACGGTTGTCGTCGGGTATCCCGTTTCTATGATCCACCACCTCGGTGGGCAACAGGTACCGGCCCAGCTGCTTCTCCATCACGAGGCGGTGCTCAGCAACGTGATTGTGTGTTGTCCGGTAGGGATGGTCCGGGGCAAAGACGTAGATGTAGCCTTTCAGACGATGCCGACCGTTCTTCCATGCGGGATTCCTGGTGCCATTGGAGTAAAAACCTTTGGGGCGCACGGCAATGCCAGCATCCCGGAGATACCGCGCAACGGTTGTTGGCTTTCCTCGGAGCCGCTCCGCGACATCATTCAGGCTCAAGCCGGTCTGATAGAGCCGCATCGCCTCGGCAACTTTCTCACGTTTCCATTGCCGATACGGCGGCCGAATATGAATATCGTTCTTATGAAGATACCCGGATATCGTCTGCTCATGGTGACCAAGTCGGGTTGCTACCTCCTGAACACTCAGCCCGCTCTGATAAAGCCGGATTGCGTCCAGGATCGTCTCATGCTTTCCTTGGTAATAATCGCGCATATGTACATACTGATGGTAGCAAAGATACTACCCAGTGTCAAATTGTGTCGATCGAGGAGGTTGAAGAAGCGTTCTATTACGACTTTCACGTGCCGATCTATGAGAACTACTGGGCTTGTGGCGTGTTCCATCACAATAGCGGCAAATCGAGGTTCCTCTGCGGCTTGTACCTGGAGTTCCTCCAAGCCGGTCTGCCGGCGACCCTGATCGATCCGCACGGCGATTTGGCCGAGCTGATCCTCTCCCATCTGGTCGCTCGCGGCCTCTACCAGGACGAATCCGCCTTCGAGCGCATCCTCTATCTGGATTTACCCGGGGCAC
Source organism: uncultured Chloroflexota bacterium (assembly GCA_937967325.1). Lineage (GTDB taxonomy): Bacteria > Chloroflexota > UBA4733 > UBA4733 > UBA4733 > UBA4733. Next base: position 9,369 of record CALBSQ010000230.1, on the reverse strand, counting down.
TCCGCAAAGAACTGTATCTGCCCATGAACGTGCTCCGGCAGCCCAGCGATCCGCATACCATCGCCTCCAACATCAAGGAAGCCATGCACCGCGCCTGGCCGTCCCTGGCCGGCGGCTCCGCGCCGATGTTCGACACCTTGGTCCAGGACGGCGTCAAGGTGCTGATCTCCAACGGGCTGCCCATCACCAGCCTCTACAGCTTGCTGACCAACAAGGGCTACCGGGAGGGACTCTTGCAGCAAGAGGAGGATTACGACGTCGTCTCTTTCTTCCACGACCAGTTCGACCGCTTGAGCGAGCGGGACCGGGCGGATCAGGCGGGGGCGGCGTTGCGCCGGGCGCATTTGCTGACCTTCGCGCCGATCCTCAAGTACTCCCTGGGGCAACAGGAGAGCGTGCTCAACTTCCGCGACCTGCTGGACAACAAGCAGTCCGCCATCATCAACCTGGCCATCGCCGACAGCGAAGCACGGCGGCTCCTGGGGTGTCTCTTGACCGTGAACGCGGAGCAGGGCGCCTTATCCCGTGCCGAGCTGCCGCCGGCGCAGCGTACCAGCAGCCACCATCTGGTGATCGACGAGTTCTCCGAGTTCACCGCGCAGAGCGAGGAGGCGCTCAGCCGCATCTTATCCCAGACCAGAAAATACGGCTTGTTCCTGGTGATGGCGCACCAGACCTGGAGCCAAGCAAGTGAGCGCTTGCGGGGGGCATTGCAGAATGTCGGCCTGGAAGTGTCCTTTCGCTTGGGTCGGGACGACGCCGCGTATTCGTCTCGCCTGGTGGGCAAGCCCGACCCCCGGACCGTGCGCCACGACACCGACCCGCACGAGAGCGAGAGCGTGGGGCTCAACGATCACTGGGAGGAAATTATCCAGTCGCTGGCGGAGATGCGCCGGCGCAAGGCGATCATCCGCAAGGAGCTGACGCCCTGGCCGCGGCCCTTCCGCTGGTTCTGGCATCGGCCGGTGTTCGGCATCTACGACGTGAAGACCCTGTCCGTGCCCGACCCGAAGCTCGATCCCAAACTCCTGGAGCAGGTGGAGGCGGAGTATCTGGCACGCTATTTCCGGCCACGAGCGGAGATCGAGGCGCAACTGCGCAAGCAACGGGAGGTGGAAGAGCCGGAGCTGTTGCCGCGGGCAACCGGCTATCGAAGGGCGGGTGAGCGAGCCGCCTGATCATGGAACGACCACCAAGGCAAGGAAGAGACGAGCAGGACGCTGGGAAGGAACCCGACTGCCCGCTCACCCGCTACCGCAGTCTATTCGTCCAGCGCGGCGACGCCTACGGCAGGCAACGGAACTGGTCCCGGTTGTACTACCGCGTTCGCTCGCCGCTGACGGACGAGGTGCTGACCAAACACCTGCGCGGTGAGGTCACCATCGGCCTGTACAGCCTCGATCCCTCGGGCACGACCCGCTGGACGGTCATGGACTCGGACCGGGGGCTGGGGCCGATTGTGGGGGCGCAGGCCGACCTTGCCAAGCGCGGCATCCCCTCCTACCTCGAATCGTCGCGGGCAGGCGGCCACTTGTGGACGTTTTGGGACAAGCCGGTCAGCCCGACCATCGCCAGGCGGATCATCGAGCCCTCGGCCCCGAATCTGGAGTGCTTCCCCGCCGGAGACATCCCCGATCTGGACGGGTACGGCCTGCTGATCAGAGCGCCCCTGGGTATCCACCGCTTCAGCGGGCGGCGCTACCCCTTCATCCATCCGAGCGGCGAGCCGGTGTCAACGGGCAAGGTCAGGGGCCAGATCGACTGGCTGGCCCAGAATGTGCGGAGAGTAGACCCGGCTCCCCATGCCGCACAACTCCCCATCCTTCCCACGGCAGGGGAGCATCCTGTCTACGGTCCAAAAAATACGGAGCAATCCCCGATCCGGCAATGGGTCGAGGAGCACCCGATCCGCGACGTGATCGAGCGCTATGTGCGGCTGAACAAGGCGGGGGTGGGGAGGTGTCCGTGGGGTGAGAACCATAAGCATGGGGACAAACACCCGTCATTCACGGTCTACGAGCGGACACAACGCTGGTGGTGTTTTGCCGAACGGCGTGGGGGGAATGGTTTCGATTTCCTCGCGCAGTATCACCACCTGACGCCTTCGGAGCTGCTGCGCAAGATCAGGAATGGGAGCTATTAGCGGGGGCGGCCAGCTCGTCGGGGTGTCTGTTCTCCCCTTCCAGTCCGCGGATCATGGTGCTTGCGATTTTTTGGATCGTGCCCAGGGCGTTCTTGAGGACCTGCTTCTCTTTCGCCCAGACGGCGACGTAAGGGAAGGAACGGGCTCCGGTATCCAGGCCGAAGTGGGAGCAGACGACGTAGGCGCTGGCCTCGGCGACGGTCTCCTGTTCCGGCTGGCGTTGCTGGTCCGGCTTGTGCCCGGCGAAGTGGTGGGCGAGCTCGTGGGCTAAGGTCTTGGTGACCTGGAGCTGGGAGGAAGCATGCAGGTCAATCGTCCTGGTGAGGGGGTCGTAGCTGCCCATGGTGTGGCTGCCCGGCTCGGGTGGGGGCAGGTGGCGGACGCGCACGCCCTGGCGATGGGCCAGGCCTTCCAGTTTGCCGAGGAGCACGCCGCCTTCATCGCCCTCGAGCTCGGGGATGTGGACATCGGGTAAGGGCTTGCCCTCGGTCTGCAGCACATCAAAGACATTGCCGATCCCGAAGCCGGTGAGCACTTCCTCCTCCTTGCCCTGTTCGTTGCGCTGCTTTCTGAGCATCGGGTAGAAGACCTTGATCCCTTTCTCGCCCTTCTTGACCTGGCGATCCAGCTTTTTCCAGTTGTCATAGCGAGCGACCCTGGTCGCATCCGGCTTCTGTGCCATGATCAGCAGCGCGTTTTTCCAACTATAGGTATGGAAGCGGCTTTGCATCAGCAGGTACTCCCGGAACGTCTCCGAATCCTGGATGTGCTCAACAGCGGCTTCTAAGCGGGCGTAGACATCGGCTTGGTATTCATTGAACGGCTTGCGTTCCCGTCCCGGTGGTGGTGGTTGTGGTCGGAGTCCTTCCTTATATGGCATAGGATAGAACCATATTAATGATGTCACTAATATGGTAGGAAGAGTATAGCAAAACCCTGTTATTTCCGCAAGTTGCTATAGTCTGATACAGAACGTCTTATTGACACCGCTCTACAGAAGGTATAGCATTGTCCTATACCTATGGAAAACGTGAAACTCGACCTCCCACAACAAGACTTTGATGAGATCATGCTGCGAAGCTTTGCCGAGATGCAGAATAAGACGATCGCGGCGGTCTACCACAAGATGCGCGGCCAGATTGTGACGCAGCGGAACCTGGGCCGCGCCTTCGGCAAGAGACAGGCCACCATCTCGGAGATCATCAAACGCCACGCGCCCAAAGAGGAGGGGACGTCAAAATGACAGACGACCAGATATTACAGAAAGCAATCCGACGAGCGATACAAGGCGGCTGGAAGCCAGATTACATGGATGGCAAAAACCATCCATTCTGTGTGATCTTCAACCACGACTTTGCTAAGGCGTTCTGGGGAGAACGTATGGTGCGGGACGGCTGTACCAAGTTGAGCTATGGGCAATATACGCCGGTTTGGCGTCTGCGATTACAGGAGATGGTGCTTGAAGAAGAACCGTTGTGGTATTTGGAGATATTTCTAACGGAACCTGCCTATGAAAACGAGACGAAATAGATACAACCGACGACCGATCCTGACCCCTATCATCCTGGTAGTGGCGGTGATCGCCTTTATCCACACCCACCTGCTGGGACAGCCGGCACGGCAGATCGTCCACGCCCAGACCACCACTGCTGTGGCGGCCGCGGCCAGCATGCCAACGGCAACCCCCACACCGACGCCAACCGAGCACGACCGGATCGTCGGCTACATCAAACAAGTATTCGGCAGCGACTCGGACAAGGCCTTCGAGCTCTTGACCTCGCCCACCTGCCACGAGAACCGTTCCCTCGATCCCGACGCCGTCAACGTCAACACGGACCAAAGCCAGGACGTGGGAATTTTCCAGATCAACACGAAGTGGCAGGGAGTCCAGCCGAAGTTCCTGCGCAACTGGCAAGTCAACATCCTGATCGCGAAGCAGCTCTACGTCGACGACAGTCGCAGCTTCCGAGCTTGGACATGTGGGAAGGAGCTGGGAATTTGACTATGACCGTACGAGAACAGATCAAGGAGATACTGCGGGACTACCTGGGGTCCGACCTGAGCAACAACCTGGAGCAGTACAGCACGCCGGAGAACGTGCTCCTGGAGCACCTCATGGCGCTCATCGAGCGGCTGGTGGGCAAGCGGAGGGAGCAAAAGGAGGGGGACGTATGAGAGGCTACGTCGGCAATCAGGACAGTTTCAAGGCTCGCTCGATGCGCCGTTCATGGACGTTCACCAAGAACAACACCGCCAAGGCGCAGGAGTACAAGTATTGTGAGAAACACCAGAAATACTATCCCAGCAAGTACGACCAGTGCTATCAGTGCTTTGTCGAGGGAGGAACACTATGAGAAGAATCGGACAGATGCAGAAACAGCGACTGACCAGGCTGCGGCGGATCGCCAAGGACTTGGGTCGGGAGGACATCTTCACCCTGGAGATCCTCACGGCGATCGCCGAGAACGCGGAAGCAGACCATCAGATGTTGATACAGGCTTTGAAAGGAGGTGTTGTATATGCCAATACAGATTCACAATAAGCAATATTACTTAGTTTCCGAGCGGCTTGAGATGGCGCACGCGGAGAAGGCGCTGGAAGGTGTCCAGACCGACGTCCTCAGCCACAGTCCGGTGGTCATCAAGGCCACGGTGATCGTGAAGGGTAAGACGTTCACCGGGATCAGCTCGGTCAACCTGGACACGTTCAAACAGATCGAGAAGAGTAATCCCTACGAGGTGGCCGAGACCAGCGCCTTAGGCAGGGCCTTAGGCTTCGCCGGCTATGGCATCGTCGAGGGCATCGCCTCAGCGGATGAGATCGTCAAGGCGGAGCGGTCGCAGCGACCCGCAGCAGTGCAACCGGCGACGGTGCAGCCAGCGCTGAGCCAGTCCGACAGCACGGATCTTCCGGTCGTCCTGGTCTGCGAGACCTGCGGCGAGGAAGCCGAGGAGAAGCAGGGCGTCAGCAAGAGCGGCAGGCCCTTTCACGGAATATTTTGTTCGTCGGGCGAGAAGTCACACGCCAAATGGCTGTGACCGGCTGTGTGCTGGCCGGACAGACGCCCTGTCTGGGTAGCACAGAGATCGTCCTGTCTCGGAGGGGTTGCCCTGGCTTGGCACACGGGAGCGGTGCATTTGTAGCCATCCGCTTTCGCTGAGCAAGGCAATGCCTCGGGGACAGAACCTATGAACACACAGCAACACATGGTTGACGGGAGGCGGGTGAGCCGCAGACAGTGCGTGCGCTGCCAGGCATTTTTTATCGGCGGCAGCGCCGCCCGCTACTGTCTCGAGCATAAGGAGACGAGAAGGAAGGAGCTCACCCGGCGCAGCGAGGAGCGGCGCAGAGCCAGACGAAAGCTATGACCAACCGATGCATCCATGGATCATTCGACCCAGAGACGTGCAAGACATGCCAGCGTAACCGAAAGCCGCTGGCCCTGCCGACACCGATCCGGCGCAAACGCCGGACGAAAACCTATGACCATCGCTGAACAACTCGACCAGTTACGACAGGAATACAGAACCGCCAGCCCAGGCCGGCGGGAGGCGATCAAACAGGAGGCCGAGCGTCTCAAGGCCAAGGCCAGGTGCTACCGGTGCGAGGAGCAGCCCCGCTTGCCGGAGGAGGACGCGCACTTCCCCTTCTGCTCGCAAGCGTGCCACGAGGCGTGGGCACAGGAGAACGATCACGTCAGCCGGCCTGAATCCAAACGACCAACGATTGCCGAAATCCGACGACGCTTATTGGAGCTGGCGAAGGAGGCGCATCTGAAAAAACAACTATGAAGAAGTATTTCACCGACGACTATCTGCTCGATCACCCTATCTGGTACAGCATGCTCTTGCTGCTGGCTCCCTTCGGGGTGGCCTTTATCCTGAGCGTCGTGCCGGCGATGGTGGCGAGGTAGGAACCTATGATCAAACTGCTCAGACGACTCTTTTGGACACTCACCGGCCGGTGCCGCTACTGCGGCGGCTGGGTGTGGGAGTACGACTGGAAGCGCGGCTTCTGCTTAAGTTGCGAAAAGAAGAACTAGCCTATGAGATCAAAGAAACCAACATACACAAGTGTCCCGTCAATGCCGTTACTGCAGATGGACGTATACGGAAGACTAAAGGTCAGATTGTGCGAATGTGCCCAATGCAAGAATCAGCTTCCGCTGCGGGAGTTGATCGAGAAAGGATACCGCGTCACTATCGAAAGGGATGTATGAAAGAACAAGAACCGAAACCACGCATGGAGAAGACCCAGGACTACCGCTACCAATACCGCGGCTTCTACGGCAGCGGGGCAGTCTGCCGCGTGCGCGTCTACGAGCGGCCGGACGCCGTGCCGGTGGTGATCTGCACCGAGTTGCCGGAGAACACCGGGACCAGTGTGACCAATATGGCGGAGTTCTTAGCGGCCGAAATTATCGCCAAGCACTTCCCGCAGCGCTTCGAGCAGGAGACGCCGGTGTCGTGGGTCGAGCACTACCCGCCGATCGAGGTCAAGGGACGCAAGGCCAGGACCGAGGAGTTCGACCTGGTGACGTTCTCCACCTGGACGCCCAAGACCGAGTATCGCCACGGCGGCATGCGGGTCAAGCTGGGCACGCCGGACTGGAAACACAGCAGCAAAGAACACGTCGAGCAGCTCATCGGGCAACCCGTGGACGACCCGATGTGAGAGGAGGTGAATGGTATGGGCTTGAAATTACTCTTTACGGGACTGACCTTCATCCTGGCGCTGGATCACCTCGGCGCGGGATTGCCGCTGGCATTGGTCGGCGACGTCCTGATGGTCATTGGTCTTATTTTGCTGTGGCTGGATAGATAACTGGTCACCTGAAAGAGCCGGCGGAGACTGGAACCCCCTTTCGCTCCGCTTGCTCTTTGAGGACGGACAGACGCCTGCCCTCCCTCTGGGAGTATGGGAAAGGAACGAGGAGAGAGAAAACGCTGCCCGCTGTACCAATCGGTCAGTCGGGCACAGAAACGAGCGCTCTACGAGCGGGCGCAGGGCCATTGCGAATGGCCGGGCGGCTGCAAGGAGAGCGACATCAGCAAGCTCCAGGTGGATCACATCACGCCGCGCTGTATTGCCCGGCTGCTGGGCTGGAGCAAAGCACAGACGAACGATCCGATGAACCGTCAGCTCCTTTGCAAGCCCGATCATCAGATGAAAGACGCCACCACCCGCGCCAAGAAAGAGCAGGTGATCTACCAGATGCGAGGGGGGATGATCCGGTTTGGCGAGCACCAATAAAAAATATGAAGCGACTAATCAACTGGTTATTGCGATGTAGACATGAGTGGAGAGCGGTAGCAGATACCCCTGCGGGTCCGAAGTACGCGACGATGGTCATTTTCTATTGCATTCATTGCAAAAAGACGGAGCAAAAATCAGCTCCACTATTATGAGCAACGAACGACCAACATTCTACGAAGAACAGTTCCGCAAGGATCAGATCCGCTTCGCCCGGCGCTCGGCGCTGGAGCGGATGCAGATTTTGGCTTCGGGCCGGTCCCTTGATGAGGTGGAAGCGGAGACCGAGCCCCCACCACCCGATCTTCGCGTCCTGGCGCCCTTTGTCAACGGCCGGCTGATCCCCCAGAACCCCCGGATGGTCGAATACCGCCGGCGATCTGCCCTGGTCCATGCCCGTTGGGGCAGGAAGGAGGGGGCATGAAAGCCACGTGCGAGGAGCTCAAACAGTTCATCCAGTCCGACAGCCGCTTTGCCAGCGCCTTCTTGGCCTGGCAACAGGACCAGGAGTGCTACAAGGCGATCTTCGACACGCAGTACGTCTTCAAGCTCTCCGAGGTGTCCAGGAGGCTGCGCCTCGGCCCATCAACGATCAAGCACCGCTGCGCTGTCCTGGGCATCCCCAAGCGAGCCGGACACTGGCTCTTCACCAGGGAGGATGTGGAGCGACTGGAGTCGTGGAAGGGAGGGGCGCATGCCGAACCGTAACTATCGAAGATCGGCGGATCGGGAACGAGCGCTCAAGCTCCAAGGCGAGCGGGAGGGCTGGTTTGCCACGCGCACCCCGGCATCCAAAGGCATCGCCGACGTCGTCTGGCTCAAGCCGGATCTCTCCTGTTCCCACCCCGACCACTTCCGGGTCAAGCTCTTCCAGATCAAGGTCTCCGAGCATTTCAAGGAGCCAATCGAGCTGGTGAAGGCGGCGGACACGCCAGCCGGCTGGCCGGCGACTGTCATCTGGCGGTGCTATCCCGTGAGAAAAAAGAAGCACGTGAAGGAAACGCTGAAAGGAGGTGAGTGATCCTATGTTTGGCAAGACCAAAACTGGAGCGAAGAAAGGTGCGGTGAAAGGCGCCAAACTCGCGAAGAAACCAGCAGCAAAGAAACGCAAGTAGCTTCCTGCCCATCGGGCCAGTCCCGGTGGAGAGCAAGCTAATGAGTGAACGGAGGTGAAGATATACGAGAAGCCTGAATAAAGTTTCCATTTTGGGGAACGCCACCAGGGACGCCGAGCTGCACCAGACCAACAGCGGGATTGACGTGTGCAGCTTCACGGTGGCCACGAACCGCTCCTGGACCAAGACGGACGGGCAGAAGCAGGAGGAGACCGAGTTCCACCGCGTGGTCGCCTGGGACAAGCTCGCGCAGCTCTGTGCCCAGTTCATCCGCAAGGCGAGCAAAGTCTACATCGAGGGACGGCTCCAGACCAGAAAGTACGAGAAGGACGGGGTGGAGCAGTACGCCACCGAGATCATCGCGTCGGACATGATCCTGTTGGATCGAAGGCCCGAAGTGGATCGGGAGGAGGGACATGAGTAGCACCATGGTGCCGGTGCGGTGCGCCGGCTGCGGGAAGCCGTTTGCCGTCAGGCTCGGGACGTACAACACCCGGCTGAAGTGGGGACGGCCGTGGTTCTACTGCGCTCGCCGGTGCCCGAAACTGCTGAAGAAACAGCATGAGGCGATATTTCGACGGCCAAACACCTGATGCTTTCCCTTTGGCAGTTTGCTATACTAGGGACACATGCCCGACCTGTACCAGCTTCTCGCCCAAGAAATCGTCCTGCGGGCGCTGAAAGATTATCAGCGCGGGGATGATCGTCTCAAGACCGAGGTGAAACGCTGGATACAGGGACAATCCGTGTCCATCCTGTTCTGCGCTCAGGCATTGCGAATGAAGCATGACCAGCTTTGTCAGGTGGTGAGCAGGAAGATACAAGAAATAGATCAGCATGTAGGTTGACATCTGGGGT
>CALBSQ010000229.1 GCA_937967325.1 uncultured Chloroflexota bacterium | reverse complement strand
CGGCGGTGGCGGCGGGGCCGGGGGAGGGCAACGTCTGGCCTCCCAGACATTCGCGCTGGTAGCTCGCGCTGAGCAGGACCAGCGCCTGCAGTTGCTGCTGCTGCCAGAGGCTGACGAGCTGGTCCTCGCTCGCCGAGAGCGAGGAGGCGGGGCCGCGCTGGGGGATACGGCTATACGTCTCGGCCTGTACCGAATAGGCCGTAATCTCGTCGGCGAGGCAGGCGGCCGCTCCCTCCCGCGTATCTGGGAAGACCAGGTGCGTGCTCGCGTGGCTGAGCTCATGCGCGACGATCGCCCCGAGTACCCGCGGGTTCTCGTCCAGCACGTCGTCATTGATGCGGATGAGGTTCTCGTCGACGCTGAACGTCCCGCCGACGTCGGGGTCCAGCGGCGCGACGATCAGCCCGGTGCGCCGCTGGACGGCCACCTGGGCCGCGGGATGCAGATCGGGGTTGAACGTGTACGCGATGGTGAGCGCCACAAGGAGTCGCGGGTCGTCGACCAGATCCTGCCAGCCGGCGAGGCCAAGGCAGCCATCGGCTGGCCCGCACCACGGTCCGGCGCTGTCCACCACGGGGACTTCGGCCGTGGCCGGGGCCGGGAGCGCGTCGGCCAACGCGACGCGGGTCGGGCGGAACTGGGCGCCCACCAGGCCAACCAGCACGGCGAGCAGGACGGTCCCGAGCAGGCGCTGCCCCGTTTTCATCGTCATCCTCTCTCTACTTGGCTGGTGCGCTGGGTCGTAGGCCGGATCCCATGCGGTCTCGCGCCTTACGGACTGGGGCGTTCCAGCGCCCGCGTCTCGACTTGCCGGCGGAGCAGGAGACAGGCGCCGTTGCCGATCAGCTTCAACGCTCCCTCGTCGCGCACCACAACCAGGTCCTGGTCCAGGAGGTAGCTGCAGATCGCCGGCTCGCCGGGCTGGTCTGGGGAAGCGAACGCGACCCCGCCCAGGCGAGTCCGCAACTGCTGGCAGGTCGAGGGGACGGTCCAGCCTTGGACGCTGATCTTGGCGGCGGAGCCGGTGACGCCCACGGTGCAGCGCGGGCCGATGGCTCGACCGATGCCGCCCCACTGGTGATCGGTCACGATCGCTAGGCCGAGCAGCATCACGGCGAAAAGGGCGAATCGTGTCCGCATCGTCCATCTCCACCTTCCGGTTACGATCGGCGCCGCGCTCCGGGCTCAACCGGCCCGCTGGGCCGGGCCATCGAGCGACGGGGTCGCCCGTCCGGCCACCGCCGGGCCGGCAGCGGGGAAGTCGAGGTAGTCGTCGAGGTCGGCGCCGGCGAGCTGCTCGTGCCGGCGGCCCCACCAATCGCAGGCTTCCACGCTGACGATGAAGCCGAGGAAGGCCCACGCTCCCAGGTACAGGCCGAGGACCGCCGTCGTGGGGGCGCTGAGCAGCAGCCCGGCCAGCAGCCAGAGACCCAAGAGCGCCGCCAGGCTGATCCAGAGGACCCGGCCCGCGTTCCCGGGGTGGAAGGCGTGGGCTTTGTAGACGCGCCCCAACTCCGTCACGAGCAGGACGACGATCGTGGCAAGCACCCCTATGACGGCCAGCAGGGCGAGCAGGGCGACCACCGCCATACCCTCGACGAGCCCTTGCGCGACGCGCTCCTCCCAACCGCCCCTGTGGTAGTCCGACATATGGGTCTCTCTCCTTTACTGCTTGGCCGCGGCCAGGACTGGATCGGCGGCATTCGGCGCCACGCTGTCGCAGTCGGCGTAACCGAGCTGGCGCAGATCCTCCCCGCAGGCGGGATCGTTGGGCAGCCCGTAGGCCTTCGCGATGGCGTGGGCGGTGGAAAGCAAACGAAGGGCGTCCGGCCGCATGGTGGCCGAACCGTGAAAGGCGAGATCATTCCCTTCGTTGCGAAGGAGCGCGTACCGCAGGGTGATGCCCTCCTTGCCGACCGTCCCGCGTTTCCACGCTTCGAGGAACGCCGCGTCGGCCAGGCCCCACCAGCCCGCGTTGGTGGCCAGCGTGGCGACGCTCATCGGGTCCCAGCGTTTGTCCTGGGGAACACCGAAACTGTCGGCTTGTTGCTCGATGCGCTGGTACTCGGCCACCAGTTGTTGCTGCAGGGATAGGTCGGGAAAGCTGGGACGCGGCGTGGTGAGGATGGCCCGCAGGCTGGCTTCCTCCCAGAGGCCGGCCGCGGCGGTGTGGGCGGTGGTGCAGAGGGGCTCCGTCCGCGCGGTGAGCAGCGCTTCGGCCAGATCGGCCGCCGTGGCAAACTCGCCTTTCGCCACGAACCCGCTCACTTGGTCCAGCTGCGCCTGGGCATCGCTGCAGCTCGTGAGCGCGGCGACGTTATCTTGCAAGGTCTGCGCCCGCTGCCCTAACGCGCGGTTCGCTGCCTGCAGTTGCTGTGCCTGCCGGCGCAACGGGGCGACCTCCTGATGGCCAATGCCGTAGCCCGCCAGGAGGCCCAAGGCAAGGACGGTGATACCTACCGCGGTCAGCAACCACGGTGGCACGGTCGGCCTGACTGGGACTGCGCCATTGGTCGGTACCCGTGGGCTGATCGGCTGGGACTTGGGATCGATTTTGCGCCACTCGCTACGCTGCATGGGAAGCCTTCTTCTTGTTCTTGGGCGGCGCGACATGGCGGTGGCCAGCGGCGGCAAGGGGCGGTGTCGTCGAGGTCGGTAAGGCCTGCCGCGGCGTCGCCACCTGGGCGAGATGCGCGTTCGGATCGGTGAGCGCCTCGACCGAGACGGCGATCAGCGGGCAGGTGGGGAGGTGGGGATCGATGCGCGTCTTCATCCCGGCGAAGAGCAGATGGTAATTGCGCCCCGGGGGTGGATCCGCGCTGGTCTTGCGGGCGGTGACGACGGCATCTTCTAAGGCTCGCAAGGACGTGGGTTCCAAGGGGGTCATGACGATGTCGAAGCGGGCGGTGTTGGGACGGCCGAACGCGGCGGAGACGGCGCGGTGCTCGGGTTTCGCGGCTTCCTCCAGGACCGTCAGAGTGGTGGAGGTCATGGCGTCGCCAGCGACGAAGTAGCGCGGGTCGAGACCCGGATGGGGCTGGAAGGGCGCAGCGGGCAAGGAACTGAGCGTGACGCGGAAACTGGCCAGCCGCGCTTCGTTTCGCGGCGCGCCATTGCTGGTGGACTGGGCGTGATGCTCGTCGCCACCCAGGCCGAAGACCAAGGTGTGCATGTTGTTCGACTCGGCGACCGCGTCGTGCGCCATCGCCGCCGCGGCGATGGGGGCGCTGATCAGGGTCACCATCCCCAGATCATTGGCGAGGATGTCCCGCTCCGGGCATTCGGCGTCTGAGGAGTTCGCCTCAACGTAGATGCCTTCACAGCCCGCGGCCTGCCAGGCCTGGAGCAGCTGTGGGGTTTGACTGCTCAGCAGATCGTCGATGGGATAGGCCGTCAGGCCGATACACTGGGCGCCGACGAAGCGACGGAGGATCACCGGCAGAGCTTCCAGCCCCATCCAGCCCGTGGCGCCTTCGGAGATCACCGCGAGCACTTGGGCCGCCTCGTCGCTGCGCTGGGAGCGTGCCAATCCGCGCCGCTGGTGCATGTCGCAGGTCGCGGCGGCTTTGGCCCGGACCTCTGACACCCAACGGGAGCGCATGTGCTCAAGCCAGGCCCGGCCTCGGTTGGCGCCGCCACCGGTCAGGCCGGCGCATTCCACCACCACCAGCCGGTCCAGGAAGACGGGCGGGATGGCTTCGAGGAATTTGGCGCGCTGCCCCTTGTCCGGCTCGATCAAGTTGATCGAGTTAACGGCCTCGGCCAGCTCGCAAATGGCCAGGGTTTTGAGCAGTCGGATCCCGAGACTGGCCGCGAAGGTGCCCGCTAAGAGCAGCAGGATCTTGCCCGCGAGCAAAGACGTGCGGTCGGTATCCGGATACTCCGCCCGGGCCAGTTCGAGCGATCCCTCCGGAAGCGGCAACTGCCGCGCCTGCTCGAGTGCGGCCTGCGCCGCGGCGGCAGCCACGGCGGCGGCCTTTCCGCGCTCGTGGCGCTGCCAGCCGAACCAGCCGAGCAGCACGGCGGCAAGGATGAGGGGAATGCCCACGAGGGCGGGATTGATGCTGGTGAGGTCGAAGAACACGGAGCGCTTCCTTTCACAACAAGTGCGGGCAACGAGGTCGCCGTGGTGGGGACGGCCGGAGCGCCGCTTCCCACTCGGAACGCTAGTGGGCTCAGGCTCCCCGCCAGCGTGTGTCGCGCCTGGCGCGATGGCAACGCGATCCCGCTCACCTCCTCAATCCGGCTCGCCCGGGTTTGTGTGACATTTGTGTCTAACCGTTAGATATAACACCACAACGCTAGGGCGTCAAATGGCAAGCTCCAACCAGTGGACGTACCTGTCCAACGAGGCTAGACTGCCCCTTATGGATCTGACGGAATTGGGGGGCCTGCTCCGGGAGCGACGAGAGACCCTCGGCATCCCCAGGGCCGTGCTCGGGCGGCGCATTGGGGCGAGCACCAGCTACGTCTGGATGATCGAGGGCGCCAAGAAACGCGCCGGCGGCAATCCGGCGCAACCGTCGCGAGCGCTGTTAGAACGGTGGGCCAGAGCCCTCGGCTGGGAGGGGACGGCCTATGTCAGGCAACTACTGGCGCTTGCGGGCCACCTCGACGAAAACCCCGCGCCGCCGTTACTCCTCGCAGCCAACTCCCTCAGCTATGCCAACCCGAAGGCCATGGAGAAGCGGCGGCTGATCACCGAGCTTGAGGAATTGCTCGACGCGGCGGAGGCTTCCGAGGAGAACTGGCGAGAGACCGTAAGAACCATCAGCTTAATCTTCGACTGGCAGCGTTATTGTCTAGGATTGGGTAATGAGCAAGCGAAACCCTCTGAATCACCCGCTCTTCCGCAGCAATTACCTGCTGATGGCGAGTAATGAAAGCGAGAAGGGCGGCGGGTACGGCTATGTCATTGATGCGCTCCAAGCACCCGCCCGTGGCGAGGTGCTCAAGCACGAGGTCATCCACCGGGTGCTGCTCCACCCGACGTTGGCCGGACAGGGGCTGGCGATCTTGCGCCATCTGGTCGGCATCAGCCATACGCTCCTTGCGACAATACTCAACACCGCCCTGCAGCAACAGGCGCGTGTTGAGCTCCTCCGTGGCCGAAAGTTAAATACCGGTGGGAATGGGGATCTCCGATTCCTCTTCGGCTCCCTCGGCTACGTGGAGAAACTCATCAGCATGTCGGCCAATGCGCTGGAGCCGATCTGCGAGCTGGCCACCATCGACTTTGCCAGCCGGCACGAAGTGGGAGGGTGGTACGTCTGGGGAAAGGACAGGGCGTCAATCGGCGAAGGAGAAGAACCTCAAGCTGACTACGATGCCCTGATCGATACGCTGGGGAGGAAGTACGGCCGCACGTTCTCCGGCTATCACGTCACCGTGCACGGGAGCTATGCGAATGGGTTGCGCGCCGCCTGGCACGCCTACCGAGCCATCGAAGACGAGGGCGCCAAACGAGCGCTGCTCAGCCTCTGCATGCAGCCGCTGCACCACACCGAGCAATCGGCCCCGTACACGGACTCCATCGTCGACCCCATCGAGTCCATCCTGCACAACGCAGCGCTGGCGCAGAGCGACCCTGAAACGGCGAAGCGGCTCTTCGCGCAAGAGCGCCAGGTACTCGATATCGAGGCTAAATCCCTGGTCGCCCACACGGAAGAATCGGTGCTCGGCTTTTTCCCGCCCGAACAACGAGCCACTTTGGCGCCGATACGCCGCCTGCGGGCGATCACCGCGTTGCTCACCAAGCAAGCATCGGTATTCGAAGCGGGCAGGGTCGTGCACTTGACGCACGCGGCACTGCGAGGTGCAGACGCGCCAAATGGTGTCTTCCTGCGTCTCTACACAGAGGGGATCGGGCGGCCGGGAGTTGATCTGAACTCCGCGTTCCTCAACGCCATCAAGAACGATGGCGAGCTTGGCTGCCGCGATTTCCCGGAGACGTGGTGGGTGGAGCTGCTCACGCTCGAACTGCTGCGGCAAGCGGTGATCAACAAGGAGGGAAGGAAACTGAGCTGCCCGTTCAAGGGCTATACCCGGTTGCATCGTCTGGGCGATATCCTCGGAGAGCGGCACTGCGGGGCGGACTGTCCTTTCCGTGCGTTCATCGACGAGACCCGCCAATGGAGTAATCTCGTGGCGGACACGCCCTACTGCGAGCGGTGAACTCAGCGCCCCATCTGGTCAGAAGGCTATACGCCATCAGCCGGCTCATCGATACGAGGCGGCAGGACATTGGCCCGGAACAAGGGATGGTCGGATGGGTCGGCGGGCCGCCCCTTCGTTGTACCCCCTTGCGGATTCCGGCACCCCGGATCGCTGCTCGCTTTCCTGGCCTCCTCATCGGTCAGTGAGGTCTCGGTGAAGAACGCAGCGCCCATCGACCGGTGGTCGGGCCACCGCGACGTCGGAGGGGAAGCTGGCAATTCGTAGGGTGGAAGCCCATGGGAGCGCTCTGGAGCCACGGGCCGCTGGTGATCGCCCCTATCCCCAACGGGCCGGCGGCCGAATTGCCGGGGCTTCGCCCGGTCTTCGGCCCGGAACTCCGCCGCACCAATGTAGCGTTCGAGTCTTGGCATAGCCACCAGTCGGCCTGATGAGCGGTCGCCTCGTGGCCACGAGCAAGCAGTCGGATTATAAGTGACCCGAATATTTATGTCAAATTTTGTCATCGATGCTTACATTTCCAGATGGGTACCCGGCTGCGGGCGGGATTGGCCGACGCTGGACCGGCGGCGAGACGATGCCCAAGCAGCGCAGGCGCCGGCCGGGCTGCCGGTGGGGGAGGAAGACCAGCCGCGAGCGCCACGGCGTCAGCGCCGCGAGCTGCTGTCCTGAGGTGGGGGGAGGCCCAGCTTGCGCCGAAGCAACGAGAGTGCCATGCCCACCAGCTCGAAATCGCCGGGGCTGAGCGGACGCTGCACGGCCTTGCCGCCGCCGGCCCGGAAGCCATGGGCATCAGCGCGCGTGTCGCCGGGGACCCGCTTCTCGTCGACCACCTTGGCGGCGTGGCCGTGGCTATCGAAGTAATAGGTTCGGGTGCCGTAGGCATTAGGCATCGTCGGCGCGATGCTCAGGCGATTGCGCACGGCAACGCCCAGGGTTTTGGCGGCGATTTGTGCCACGCCGCCAAGCAGGGAATCGGACTCCAGATTATGGTCCAGGGTCAGCACGACTCGCTGGTCATCGGTCTCGCGATCGGCCTCGTAGACATCCACCGAGATCGAGGGACGGGCTGGGACCGAGTTGTCGCGGAACAGTACGACCTCCTCACCCATCGGGCGAACACGGTCGAAGGAGCGGACGAGACGCTCGCCCAGTTCGTCCATCTGCCGGGCGAACTCACGGCTGGCTCGCCGGACTGCTTTCGGATCAAGTGGCCGATCCGGTTGCTCTTGGTGTTCCTGGGTACTGCCGTTTGTTTCTCGCTCTTGGTGCATAGAGAAGTGGACGTAGTATAGCAAATAAGGATGTTTATAGTAGTGCTTCTTACTCGCTTCTTACCCGGTTCTTTCCGATTTCTGACGCTGCTCTGCCTTACTAACCCTTCATGGCAACTGTGATCTGGCAACGAACCGTGCCAAAACAACGATCTTCGACCAATGGCGTGGGCAAGCACGAGGTGCATCGATCGGTGCATGTCCCGCTGCTGCTGGGGGAGACCGAGGCCAATATCCTTTCGGCCTTCGCTCGGTACCACTACCTCCTCGCCGAGCAGGTCTGCCGGCTGTTCTTCTCCAGAGGCTCGCTGACCCACGTGAAGTCGCTCCTCAAGCGGCTGGCCGATCAGGGGCTGTTGGAGCCGACCAAATGGCCGGGCTCCCTGGGCAACCGGCCCTTTGTCTACACGCTCACGCACCAGGGCCGCCGGGTCGTTGGCGAGCTGGGGCTGAGCCAATCTTCGCGCTTTCGCCATGGCGAGAAGACGACGGTGGGCGCGATCTTTTTGGACCACGTGCTCTGCGGCAACGATTTCCTCATCAGTGCAGAACTCCTCACGCGCCGCGTGCCGGCCGTGACGCTGCTTGAGCTGTGCCACGAGCTGGATCTGAAACGCCGTCCGGTCTCCATCCAGACCACGCAGGGCAAGGCCGCTGTGATCCACGACGGGTTCGTGGACCTGGCGGTGAGCCTAGCCGATGGGGTGTACCGAACGCCGATTGCCTTGGAGATCGACCGGGGCACCATCCGCGATCAGAAGCGCTGGCGCGAGCGCATCAGCCATCTGCTCGCTTACTTACAGGGTCCTTTCCAGCAAGCGTTTGGCGCGAAGACCCTCACCATCGCCGTGGTGGCCACGCCAGGCAGAGGCCGGCGGGATCAGCTCAAGGCCTGGACCGAGGCGCAGCTTCGGGCGGAAAAACGGGAGCAGGACAGCGCTGTGTTCTGCTTCACCGACCTGGATCCCAAGCTGGTGACGCCCGAAGCGTTGTTCTGCGACCCGGTGTGGGCGGTGCCCAACGCCACGGAGTCTTGCTGCCTCCTCGAGGGGGTGAACCCACCCGGATAGATCGATGCGCATCCTGCCCGTTCGCCAGAAGCACCAGACCATGCCGCTTGGCACCTATGGCCCGCTCAACCTTCGCACGCTGCGGCTGAAGAAGGAGGAGCTCTTAGGCCATTGGCACATCATGGGGAAAACCGGCACAGGCAAGTCGTTCTTCACGGCCTTGTTCTTCGTCTGCTTACTTGAGTTGGGTTTTACCGCGACGTTGCTTGATCCCCACGCCGAGCTGTCCCACCTGGTGCTCTCCGTGCTGGCGGAGCGGGGCTACTTCGAGCGGCCGGATGCCTTCACCCGGCTTTGCTATTTGGATCTGCCAGCAGCGTCTGAGGCCCGCCTGTTCCTGCCGCTCCATGCCTTCAGCGACGAGCGGCTTTCGATCCACGAGCGCGCGCAGACGGTCGTGTCGGCGATGCAGCGGGCCTGGCCGGATCTCTCCGGCGGGCACGCGCCCGAGTTCGAGCGGCTGGCCCTGGCCGGCTGCCATGTGTTGGCGGCGAATCACCTGCCGCTGGCGTTATTAGCGGACGTGCTGACCGACAAACCCTGGCGGGAACACTTGATGCAACAGGTCGAAGATCGGGTCGTGGTGGACTTCTTCCGCGAGTACGAGCGCTGGGGCGTCCAGGAGCGCGTCCGCCTCACCGGCTCGACACTGCGCCGGGCGTTTCATCTGTCCTACCACCCGGCGCTGCGCTACAGCCTAGGCCAGACCCGCTCCGTGCTGGACTACCGGGCAATCCTGGAGCGGGATGTCTCCCTCATCGTCAACCTGAACCTGGGCAATGACGCCAGCCGCTCCCTGCTCGGCAGCCTTATGACGGTGGCCTTGGAGCAGGCGGGCCGGTCCAGACGACCGCGCGACGGCGTCGATGCGCTGACGCCGCATTTCCTGATCATCGACGAGTTCGGAGAGTTCGTGGCGCGATCGGGTGCGGCACTCGGCGCCATCCTCTCCCAGTTGCGCAAGCGCTCGGTATTTCTCGTTGCCATCCACCAGGATCTGCAGCAGGTGCGGGATCTGCTGGGGGCCTTGCAGAATGTGGATCGGGAGGTGCTCTTCCGCGGCGGCCGGGCGGACGCTGTGGCCTGGGCGCCGGTGCTGTTTCGGGTGGACCCCTCGCAGATCAAGCATGAGGTAGCGGATGAAACGGCGGTGGGGCGCACCCACCCGCTGTTCTCGCCCTTGTCCGAGCAGTGGGAATCCTACGTCGCCTCGGTGCAGTCGCTTCGCAACCGCGAGGCCTACGTTCGCTTGAGTGACAACGGCAGCGACCGAGTCTGGAAGGTGCGCACCCTGACGGTCCCGAAGCCGACGGTGGCTCCAGAGTACCTGGCCCAGATCGAGGCGGAGTACCGGCGTCGCTACTTCCGGCCCAAGGAGCAGATCGAGCGCGAGCTTGCTGCCCTACGAGCAGCCAAACCAGCGGCACCACCGAATGGGCAGGTGATGGGCAGGACCTTTAGCAGCGGACAGAGCAACGGCTGGGCACGCCGTGCAGAGCGGCTGGGCTAGGAGCAAACGGCAGAGAACCCCACGGACTGCCTTCGGCAGACCGCGGGGACCCGGGCGACCGCACCACCCGTGGCTTTGCCACGGGAGCTGCCCGGGACCGCCTGCCGGCGGGGAAGGAGGCGTCGAATTTTTTATGACCAGAGAACGGGAGCACCGAGCAGAAGACGGGGAGACCAGGCAGGCGTTGCAGCGCTATAGCGAGCTGTTCGTGCAACGGCGAGACACCTTCGGACTGCAGCGGCCGCATAGCCGGCTGTACAACCGGGTCCACCGGCCACTGACCGACGCCGTCTTATATCAGCACCTGCGCGGCGAGGTCACCATCGGCCTCTCCAGCATCGATGCGACCGGCAGGACCAAGTGGACGGTACTGGACTCGGATCGGGGCTTGCAGCCTATCCTGGAGGCGCAGGATGGGCTTTCCAAACGCGGCATCCGGTCTTATATCGAACAGTCCAGAGCCGGCGGCCACCTGTGGGTGTTCTGGGACAAGCTGGTCAGCTCGAGCGTGGCGAGGCGGATCATCGAGCCGTCTGGGCCGGGGTTGGAGGTGTTCCCGTCCGGCGACATCCCGGACGAGGATGGGTTGGGGCTGCTGCTCCGCGCGCCCTTGGGGGTGCATCGCTACAGCGGAGAGCGCTACCCCTTCATCCATCCTGATGGGCAGCCGGTGTCCCCGGGTATAGTTCGCGGCCAGATCGACTGGCTGGCTCGAAACGTGCGACAGGTCGATCCCACTCCCCACGCCGGTCGGCTCCCCGAACTCCCGTCGGCGGGGGAGCACGTCGTCTACGAGCGAACAAAAATGGAGTCCTCTCCGATCCAGCAGTGGGTCGAGGAGCACGACATCCGCGAGGTGGTCGAGCGCTACGTGCGGGTCAATCGGTCGGGCGTGGGCCACTGTCCTTGGCCCGAGCATCATAAACACGGTGATAAGCATCCGAGCTTCCAGGTGTTCGAGAAGAGCGACAAGTGGTGGTGCTACACCGAACGGGTCGGCGGCAATAGCTTCGATTTCCTGCTGGCGTACCATCGGCTCACGCCGGCGGAGCTGCTGCGACGGCTCAGGAATGGGAGCTACTAGGGGGTGAGGAGTCCGCTCTGGCGGTCACTCTGTTTGACCGTGTCCACTCGCGGCTCTTCGCGCATGAGAAATCCCCTCCTCTCTGGCGACATGACGGATAGCGGGGCGATGGCGCGATCCCTGTGGCGGCGAGCCCAGGGACCGGAGGTCCCGAGCAAGCCCGCTTAGGAGGAGGATTCAGCGATATTGGTGCGACCTGGAGCGGGGGACGTCTGCCTTCGGCAACTAGCGGTGCAGTGAGCTGGTACGAGAGAGGAGGCTGCCATGACGCCCGGTGACTACCCGGTCCGTGTCACCCACTGCCGCAGCGGCGATTACGATTGGGAGCACGTCTTCTTCCGCGCCGCCCGGCTCGTCGGCTACCCCATCGCCTTCGGTAGCGAGGTGCCCACAGTCAAGGGGCGGCCGCTGGAGGGCTACTTGTGGGTGCTGGCGGATAGCGAGAAGACCGGCCGGAAGCTGTGGGAGCTGCGTAGGCGCATCCTCTGCTACGACACGGCCGAGCTAATCTGGCTGGTCTGTCGGGCACCCAATCGTCTGCTCAACTTGAGCCCGGAGCGCACAGTGCCCGACGCCGTATATCCCCCGGGGATAAGGAAGTGGATCCTCCACAGCGCCGACCGGCCGGACTTTGACCGCGTCCGGGAGCGCTGTTTCGTGTTCGCCTACGAGGACCATCGGACCTCCGTCGAGTCCTTCATCGAATCGGGCGAGTACGACAAGTTGCTCAAGGCGTTCAAGGTGGCAGACATCGAATGCTGGCGCGGTATCGAACCGGGCGCGCCCAAGGAGCGGGTCCAGGAAGCCCTGCGCGGCTATTACCTGCCCTCGCACCCGCTGCGGGAGCGCTACTACGCGCGGCTCAAGGAGCGGGGCATAGATGCCATCGACCCGGAGGCGATGGTGCTGGTGATCGCCGGCCTCCTGCGGGAGGTACTCCCCCAGTACCCGGAGCTCGCGCCCGGGCGATCCGACGTGGTGACGCGCGACCGGCTGTGAGCTGGGGTCTGGCCGAGCGGAGCTGGACGCAGGGTCGGTGGGCCGTGACCGGTGTGGGAGCTGTCGCCGTAGACGAAGGCATTGATGAGGAAGTGCCGGACGAAACGGCGATCCATCTCCCCTGAAAGACTGTCGCTATGACGAGGACTCAGCGGCCGAGCCGGGCGATGTAGTCGTCCGCCAGGCTGGAGATCAGGGCGAAGTCTGCGCGCCACCGCTCCGACCGGCTCTTGGTGCGGTAATCGCGCCAGGACAGGGCCATCACCGTGCGCAAGGGGTTGGTCAATCCGCCCCCCACGGGGTAGCCCTCCAGGATCGCGGCCGTCTCCTCCCGAATCCGGTCGCGGTCTCCGGCGTTGACCACCTCTCGCAAGGGACGCAATCGGTCCCGCTGCTCGTGGAGCGCGGCCACGATCGGCAGGAATAGCTCCGCGACGACCGCGGCCTTCTCGATCGTGCGCTCCAGCTCCGCCACCCGGCCGAGCGTCTGGGCGTCCTCGACGTCCTCGACGACCGCTTCGACCTGCTTGACGATGCTTCGCGCCGCCTCCTCGAGGCGTTCGCGCCGCAGCGCGGTGTCGGCCGTGGCCAGACGCTCGCTGCTGTCGTAGACCTCGATAAGTACCGTGCGAGCCAGGTATTCGGTGGTGTTCCACCAGACGCTGGGGACGCTGCTCAGGCCGTACCAGGTGGAGCGAATGAACTCCTCCTTGGAACCGTCCTGGAAACACTCGAAGTCGATCCACTGGGCCACGAGCTCATCGAGCATCTTGGCGACGAAGGTCTCGTCGCGCCAGTACTTGATCGCCTCCTTGACGCCAGTGCTCAGCGTGGCCAGCTTGCCCCTGTCGGCCCCGAACGATTCGGATGCGATCCCATGGGCGATCTCGTGGGTGACGGTCGCCCAGCGCGTGAGCGGATACCAGAGCGCTTCCATGGGGCAGGTGATGACGTCCCCCGCCAAGCGGTAGAACCCGTGCTCGTCCTCGTAGGTGACAAACCCCGTCCAGCGCCGGGCCGGCTGGCCCCCTACGGGAGAGGCCGCCTCGTAGATGAAGCGCGGCAGGTCGCCCAGCGCGAGCACGAGCCGGTTGAACCCGGTTTTCAGGGGGTGGACCAGCTTCGCCGGCCTGCCCTCGAGCATGGCCTCGATGTTCGGGTAGCGCTGCTCCAACGCCCTAGTGACCAGGTAGACGAGCTCGACCAGTACGTCCTTCAGCCGGTTTCTGCTCTGGATGGGCCGCGTGGGGGTAGCCAGCTCCCCTTGCAGCGCTCGGAGTTGCTCCACCAGGAAGGGGAAATGGTGCTGGAGATCGTGGATCGCGTTGCGCGCCCGTGGGTCGGAGGCCAGGCCGTGCAGCGTGCGCAGGAAGTCCAGGAGTCGGAGGGAGAGGACGTCGGTCCTGCCGAGCTGCTCCACCAGCTGTTTCGAGAGGGCGGTCAGTTCCTCGAGCTGGTGCGGCCAGGGAGCATGCATGTCGCCGCTCGCCGGTGGGCCCGCGACCGGCTGGGGGGACTCGGCCACGAACGACGGGTTGAGGATTCTGGTGACCGTCTCCAGGAGTGGCCCTTTCCTGGCACCGAAGACCGCCTTGGCGATCGTGCTCAGCTCTCGCGGCCCCTCGGTCTCCCCTTTGAGATCGTGCCCGCCGTAGGTGTAGACCGGCTCCCCGAACACGGGAGCAAGCTGCTCTCGCCAGTGCCGGATCGCCGCTTGCCGATCTGGCAGGTGGAAGGAGGCGAAAAATTGTGCCGGCACCTTCCCCCGGATCAGCTCGAACCTGCCTGGGGCGAGCACCTGGGGATAGGAGACGTGGTAGAGCGTCTGGCTCGAGGAAAACTGGAAGTCCGGCGGGGTGTGGAGGGCGAGGTCGGTGGCGGTGGCGACGAGCTGCTCGATGTCGTCGGAGGCCGTGAGCACGACGAGCTCGCTGTAGCTGAGCGTGGTGTAGCAGGAATGCGCCAGCGCCGGGCCGAGGCGGCCGGAGAGATGCCGCGCGGCCCGGAGTTGCAGGTCGAGCGGGGCATTGGACGACGTGTGGAGGCGGAGAAACTGCACCGCCAGGAGCGGCAACGCGGCGAGGCTGGCCGTGGGCTGCGCGGGATGATCGACGAGACCTTCCCAGCCGATGCAGGGCAGTTGAATGATGTCGAGCATCCCGTCGAGCACGAAGTCGTGAATAGTGGGTTGGAGCTTGCTCGTCTCGGCCAGGCAGAGGAGGTCGAAATAGCCGAACTGCTTATAGACGTGCTCGTAGCCGGCGGCGCGCAGTCGTTCCCATGCGACCAGTTCACAGCCCGGGGCGAGCCGGAGGAAGGTGAGCTGCACGCCGGACTCGGAAACGCGGTAGGCTCGATCCATAGCTATGCTCCTAATAGAGGCGAGTGAGAATGGCGGGTGACAGAAGCGACGCGAGCAGGCGCCGGCTGATCGCTACTGCTGCCGATTTTCCCGCTCCTCGAGGATGCACTCGGCCAAGCAGCCCCAAGGGTCAGCATCTGACCCGGCATACGCCGCGCCGGAAGCTAAGATCCGCCCAACCGAGATGGCTCGTCGTCGAATGGCGTGCCGCTCTTCATCCCCGACGACGTGGAGTTGCGCGGGGACGCGCCTCAGGACCGGGGCACAGGCGGCGGCGGAGCAGACGGGAGCGGCAGGGTGCTGCTCCGATCCTTTGCGACCCTCGGCCGATCGCGAGGCCACGTGCGTGACCAGGATGGGCAGCGGCGTCGCCCATGCCGCTTGCTGCAGCAGCGCGCGCGCCTGCCTCACCTCTTCCGGCATGATGAGGATCCGTCCCTCGTCATACTCCCGCAGCTCCTGTTCGGACACCGGCTCCACATCCCTGGGCTCCACGCCGAGGCGATCCAGCACCCTGGCGCTCGGGATCCAGCGCTTCCAGCGGTGCCCCTGCTCGTCGATACAGCCGAGGTACACGTGCCGATCCTTCCCGCGCACCACCCTCGGGCCGGCAAAGCGCACCGATGGGCTGAGCAGCTCCAGCATCGGATAGAGTCGGGTGGATTTGAGCGGGGCGGTGGCACCATCGATCGTCTTCCAGAGGGCGGTGAGCACGCCGCCGCGATTGCGCAGCATCGCCCGGATGGTCTGGGACTGCACCTCTCCCTGGGCCAGCGCAGTACGAGCGCGGGTGCGATTAGACGGACGCATCTGGTAAGCGGTGGTGTACCAGTTGTCCCAGAGGCAGGTTGCCCCATCATCTGCCACATTCTCAGCATCACGATACTCGGAGCCCCTCAAGAGTTCTGGCGGGGTGTGCCCCGGCCGGTACTCGAGCCGACAGTCGAAGCCGGAGCGGCGAAGATGCCCGAGGGCCAAGTGAATATACATGTGGCAGATGAGGAAGATTACCTCCAAGGATTGGTCGACGACATCCCGCGCGATCACCATGGTGCTGCGCCGGGGGCCGCTGAAGAGCGCGGCGGCGAGATCGGGTCCGAGGGAAGCGACGAACCTCGGCGGGTTGTGGGCCAAGAATTCCCGAATTTCACGAGGCGGGTCCATGGGCCAGTCAAGCTTAATGTCGCTGCCCTCGCCGCGACGAATCCCGGGCATCCCTCGATTGGCCTCTTCGTGCTCGTGCCAAGCCGCGACGCCTTCCTCAGATAGGGCTGTCGCAGAGAAGGGGTCCGCCGACGGCTCCCCTTGGACGACGGCGTTCTGATTGTCGTCGCCGTCGACGCCTTCGGGTACCTTGTGCTTGCCCTCGTCGGTTTCCGCTGTGAGGGTCGCGGATACGATATCAGATCGGATGCCATTCGGCAGAGACGAGGTTGGCCAGGCGGCAGGTCCATCGCTACGAAGGACAGGCTGCGGGAGCACCGTTCTATCTGCCTCTTCGCCCGCCAAGGGAGCCACAAGGGGGTGCAGCCGGGGCGTGCCGTTGGAATTATGACTGCCAGCTGTGGCAAGCCCTAAATCCCTTCCCTCCTCGTCGGGCATACACTCAAGGAGCAGCGCCCGCAAGGCCGGGCTGTCCTTGGAGCGAGCATACAGGTCGTCGAGCACGGACTGCGTAAGGCCCGCGATCTCCCCCTCGTCCTCCAGTATCAACTCGGCTAGGAGGCGCCACAGCCCTGGGTCCTCTTTGGCCGACTTGAGGAGTTCGTAGAGGTGTGGCCGTCCGACTGGCTCGACCTCGCCACCAACGCGCTGGCCGCTAATGGCCTGATTTCTCTGCTCCGGCCGCTGCGGTGGGTGGAGATCTGGTTTGTTGATGCCACCACCGATGGGGTGGCTCTGTCGTTCTCGTTCTCCTGGCGTTGGTCCTCCTCCCGGCCCGGATTCTGGTGTTCTTCCCATAGTGAACTTGGGCGAGGGGGCATGTGTATTGTCCCACTAACCAAGTGGGCTGAGTATATCAGAGATATTGACATAATGCAAGAAGACAAAATCGGATCGATCCTGGCTGTCGGCACGGCATGGCTAGCAGGCAAGCTCGTCGTCATTGGAGTCCCTCGTAGCCGTGTGTGTGCCGGAAGTGGTTGGCTACAGCGCGTCGAGCCAGTCGGACGGCCACAGCTCGCGGGTTAACTATCGCCGCGCCGCGCCCTGCCCAAAGGCGCCAGAAATCACCTTGGATCCGAGATAGAACCTCATCCCGATGCACACGTTGACACCGGCCGAGAACGGAAGAACGAAGAACCTTCTGAACTGGTGGCGCAGCCTTACACCAGGCGGTTTCAACGAGCATCGCCATCCTTCGCTCGCGGCTGCCAAGATCGATCTCGGGCAACGAGCTACCCTTCTGCTACCCATGTCGCGGCAGGGAAAGAATTTTTCACGCCGCGATAGGAGCTCACGCATCAAGCTGCGCGCGGCAATGGCCTGGCCGTGAAAAATTACCCCGGCTCTCACGACTATCGACATGAAGCAAGAGTTGTTCAGGAGGTTGGCGTGACGTTCCAGGTCCTACCCGACGCCGTCCTGGCTTTTCCAACTCGTTCTCGCACGGATCGGCCAAGCGGCGAACTTTCGGAATTTTTCGCTCCGGAGCGATCGGTCCAGCTGGAGCGCTTCGAGGAGGCGCTCGCGGCCTGCGCCACTACCTTTCACTACAGCCGGTCCCTGATCGCCGTGGAGCAACTTTTTCTGGAAGAGGCCCTTTCTCCCGAAGGTACATTCACCCTACGCAGTCATAGCCGAGCCTATACCCTCACGGAAAAAGCCTTCGACGACCTGTGCGCCCTGGTCGAGCTGCCGGCGGACTTCGCCAAGCGCATCCCGACCGACCTGATCGCCGCGATCGTCGAGCGGCTCAAGTACCTCCACCAGCAGACGGCGGTGCTCATCGCCCGCGACGCCACCATCGTCGGCATCGTCAATCCGGCCAAGTGGGCCCACAGCCGGGCTAAAGTGCACCGGCCGCATTACCTGCCGGTGGGCAACGCCCAGCTCTTGCGGGCCATCGAGCGCTCCTGGAACGACCTGGGCGAGCCGCCGCGCATCAGCCTCGCCGATTCGGGCCTTCGGGTCGAGCTGCTGGACCGGCGGCTGGCGCTGGAGCCGGAGGTGGGCGACATCACGCGGGTGGGCCTGACGATCACCGGCTCCGAAACAGGAGGGCCGATGCCCCAAGCGCGCGGCTACACCTTGCGCCTGATCTGCTCCAACGGCGCCACGGTGCCCGAGCGGTTCGGACTGCTGCGCTTCGACACCGATTGGCGCGTCCGGTTGGAGACGCGGCTGCGGGCATTCGAGCTCGGCTTGCGGGGCTTCGCGGTCGATCTCGGGCTCTTGCGGGCAACCTATGCCCGGCTCGTCGACGAGTTCCTGCCCGACCACCTGTTCAGCAACCTGCACCGGCAAGTGCGCTATATCTATCGTCAGATGCCATACCCGGAACGCGTGGCCGACACGGTCGTTGGCGTGACCGCCGAGCACCGCCAGGAGCTCGTTGCTCGGGTGCGGCAGCGGCAGGCCGAGCTGCGCGCCGGCGCCACACTGCCCCAAGCGACCCAACCGACGGGGTTGCGGTCGTGGCAGGTGTTCAACAGCGTGACCGCGGCGGCCCGGGAAGAGACCCATCAGCGCCGGCTGGCCCTGGAGCGGCTGGCGGGCGACATGCTGCAGGTCTACGCGCCGGCGAGCAGCAACTAACCGCCCGCGGGAGTGAAAAAACCTGCTCCGCACCACGACGAGCATGGTGTGAGGAGAAAATAGCAACGGCCCGCAACCGGCCGAGCCAGAGCAGCGGGGATTGCGCCGGCACCTCCCCGCGCTAGCGCCACGGCGGCGCTATTCAGCCGCTCTCCCAGCGAACTTGCGCGTCGTCTCGGTGCAGCATAGGGAAGAGGAGCAGTGCCATGGGGATTACTTCGACTCCGCTTGATCGTCCAATGGTTGACACGCTGACGCCGGTCAGCACGCTCAGCCGCCAGTCGCGCCATCACAGGGGGCTTGCCCGGTTCGACCTCGCCGGTCGGACGGCCATCGTCACTGGCGGCGCGGTCGGCCTGGGTCGGATCGGGGCCCAGGTGCTGGCCGAGGCCGGCGCCGACGTCGCCATCGTCAGCCGGAATTTCGCCAAGGCGGAGGCAACTGCCGACCACATCGCCGCCACCTATGCGCGCCGCACGCTGCCGCTCCAGGCCGACATCACCGACGAGGCCCAGGTCGGTCGGATGGTCGAGCAGGCCGTGGACACCTTCGGCCGCCTGGACATCCTCATCAATGGTGCGGCCGCCCCTCGCAAGATCGCCTCGGTGCAGGAGCATACGCTGGACGACCTGCGGCAGGCGATCGAGACCAACCTGATCGGTGCCTACCTGGCGAGCAGGGCTGCCGGAGCCTCCATGATCGAGCAGCGCTGGGGCCGGATCATCAACATCGGCTCCGTCTTCAGTTTCCTGGGCGTCCCCGATCGGATTGCGTACGTGATCAGCAAGGGCGGCTTGCCCCAGCTCACGCGGGGCCTGGCCGCGGAGTGGGCGGACTACGGCGTCAATGTCAACATGATCGCCCCCGGCGCCTTCGACACCCCGGTGAACGAGCCGATCAAGCAGAATGAACGGGCGTTGGCGCGCCTGCTGGCGCGCGTGCCGCTGAACCGCTTCGGCCGGCCCGAAGAGATCGCCGGCCCCATCCTCTTGCTGGCCTCGGAGGCGTCCAGCTTCATCACGGGGGCCATGCTCACCGTCGACGGCGGCTGGACCGCGGCCGGATGGGAGACGAGTCACCACGACGAATGAGGAGGCGACGTCCCAAGGGCGCAAATTGCGGGGAGGACAGGCAGCAAGGAGGAGGAGCGATGGGTGCCAACCAGATCGAACCGTGGGAGCAGGAGGCCTTGCACCGGGCGATGCAGGCCCTCAACGCCATCGAAGCGGAGCTCGCCGCCAGGTCCGCCCCGCCCGTCGCCAAGCGGCGCAGTCCGCGCTTTCGGGTGGGGGAAGTCGTCTACTTTCGTCCGACGGCGATCGCGCGCGCTGCGGTGCTCGCCCCCAGCCTCCTCGCCGACCTGACCGCCCAGACGCCGCCGCGTGTCGAGCAGGTCGGTCGGACCCGCATGCGTGTCGTGCGGGTCGACGGCCACGACTTTCAGTACCCACGGCGGCAGTACCGCTGGCTCGCCGTGCATTTCACCGACCTGCAGCGCCGCCGGTCGCGCGCCAGGCCAGCCACCGTGACAGCGGACGAAGCGGCCGCCTGCCGCGACCGGGATGGAGAAGCGGCAATCGGAACGGTCAATGAAAAGATCGGTTGCTCAGCGTGACGAGAAGGATGAAGGAGGTGATTCGGGACAAGGGACCAACAAAGCCGCTCGGTACCGGCGAGCGGCCCTGTCGGCGGCACCAGAGGGGTCGCTCTGGCCCAGGCACCCACGTATATCCCCCTTTCTGGTCCTTGCCAGTCCTGCCACGTGCCGCCCCGGCATTTCCTCTGACGCGTCAAGGGTACTTCGGAGTGAACGAAAGGATATTCGATGCGGCAGTTCACGCTCGCCGGCGACATCGTGGAGGCTTACACACCGGCCAACCGCAATTGAGATCGGAAGACGGCCCGTGAAAAATCGGCGGTCGCCGCGCGACGTACCTAATGAAGATGAAGCGAGGGAGAGAGCCGCGATGCCCCGCAGCCCGCCGGACACGGCAGCGCCATCTGGTTGCGACAGGTGACGCTGCGGGCGATACCAGAGGGGTCTCTGGCGGAGGCCACCCCAGTATACCCCTCTAAACCCTTTCCAGACCTGCCGCACGCTGCCGAATGGAAGGCGCGACAAACGCTGGCGGGGCTGCGCGCCAGCGGCAACGGGAACAGGGCCCGGCCCAACCCTGTCCGGATCGAGTGAAGGGATCCCCTGCTATGACCAAGATCATCCAGGATGTTGTGGCCCCGCTGCTCCGCGCCAACGACTGGAGGTTCTTCCAAGACGTGGAGCGCGACTGTGTTATCGCCCTACTCTCGCCGCCCGGCCCTGATGTCGGCTCCCTGGCACTCGTGTTCCAGGCTGACGACGAGCTGGAGGAAGCCAGCTTGAGCGTGGAGCTCTGCACGGCGCCGCCGGCACGCCGCGCGGCCGTGGCGGCGCTCATCGCCGAACTTAACGCCGGAGCACGGTTCATCAAGTTCTCGATGAACCGAGGCAGCACCGTCTTCCTCAGCATCGACGTCGAGCTGACGCACAGCGACAATGCGCCCGCCCTCATCGGCTTGGCCATCGGCCGGATCATGGCATCGATCAAGGCGACGTTCGACCGGATCATCCAGACCGCGTACCCCAAGAAGAAGCAACCGCCTTCCCGCGTCGAACGAGAGGTCGGCGACATCTTGCGCCAGGCGCAACTCTAGTCCTCGCCAGCGCGGCGAGGAGCCGGCGAAAGCCGGCCTCCGTGTCGTGTGGTCCGGAAGGTAAGACATCCTGTTTCGTGTTGGATGGCAAGGCAAACGGAAAGAGGTGCGTCATGCTGACCATTTCCCGGCGGGCGCTGTTGCTGGCGGCGGTTGGCGTCTCGATAGTCCCGCTGTCCGCTTGCAGCTTCTTTGGTCTCGCGAATAGTCCAGCAGGGCCGAGCGCCACGGCCCAACCGGTCGAGCCCGCCCCCTTGCCCACGCCGGACGCGCTGATCCGCCCGACTCCGGTCGGGACGCCGGCCGCGCCGCCGGTGCTGGCCTGGGGGATCGTTCGAAATCCGGCAACGTGCCTGTGGTCCGCGCCGGTCGGCGGCGAGTGCTTCGGCACGCGAGGTGTGGGTTTCAAGCTCAATATCGTCCGCTTGGAAGGGCGCCGTTTCCTCGTGTCCGACCCTTCCACCGGCGGGATCGCCTACGCGGATATGGAAGACCTGGAGGTTCCGGACGTGGTCTGGGCGCAGCTCCAGGCGATTCCGGTCCCGCTGACGCAGGTGCTGATCCTGCAGACCGCCGGTGGCTTCCCGCTGGACACCACCGGACGGGCTAGAGATGCGCTCGCCGACGCAATCGTCGCTCCGATGCTGCCCCAGCGGGATGGGGTGGTTACCTGGGTACAGCTCATCAACCGGGATCCCTACGCCACCGAGAGCACCGTGCTCCACCTGGAGGTCGCGGCGCTCCCCACAGCCCCGGCATCGTCGACGCCGGAGGTGGTGCCGACCTTCACGCCGGCGCCGACGCCGACCGGCGTGGTCAATGTGTTCGCCAAGGCGCAAGTGACGGCCCAGGCGGCGGCGACAGCCCAGGCGGCGGCGGCAGAGCTGGACGCCCTCCGGCATCAGGCGGCCGCGACCGCGGCCGCCGCGGCCGCCTCGTACGACAGCGCGATGCGGGGGTATCAGGCCGAGGTCGGCGCCCGGCGCGCGGCGGCGCAACAAGCGGCGTCACGCCTGCGCCAACTCCCTCTCCAGGGTGTCGGCGGCGCGGCCGATGTGAACGCGTCCATCCGCCGCGCCGCGGAGCGCCTCCAGGCGGCGGTGGGCGAGAAGCGGCTGGTTTTGGTCAGCGACCTCGCCGCCGACCCCGCTCTCCCCGCCGGCGCCCTCCGCAACATCGACGTCGTGGTCGTGTTGGATTGCGCGGACGCCGTGGCCTGTCCCCAGCGCAAGGACGCTTGGACGGCCGTGTTCACCGCCGCCGGGGCGACGAGTGTGCGTTTCCTCGATCCCCTGGACCCGTTGACCCCGTACCTCGAGTGAAGTGGCAGTAGACGAGCAGCAAGTAGAGGAGCAGACCATGTCGCGATACTCCGACCCCGTCCATAATGTTCTCCGGCATACCCGTCGTTGGGCATCGGCCATGCCGACATCCCGCCGCAGGGTCCACCTGCTGGCTGGGGCGTGCGCCGTGGCTCTCCTCGCCGCCGCGGCACGCCCGGCGCTGGCCGACACCGCCAATACCGCGCCCGATCCGCTCGACCCGGCCGTCGGCCTCTTCTTCAAGGTGCTGGGCGTCATCGCCCTCCTGCCGCTGGCGCTGCTCGTCGTCGGCGCCATCCGCAACGAGTTGGTCCATCTGGTTGCCGCCGTCTTGCGCCTGGCCGCGACCCCGTTCGTGATCGTCTGCCGCTTCCTCAACGAGGCGCGCGACCGCCTCACGCGCCGGATCAAGGTCGTGTTGAAGGGGCTGGCCCCGGCCAAGGAGGTCGACAAGGACCATCCCCACCATTGGGGCGGCTGGGACGTCCTGTATCCCCTGCTGCTCACGCTGGCGTTCGTGGCGCTGGCCGTCGCCGACCTGTTCGTTATGTCACTACGCATGGGCGCGATGCTGGGCCAGACGACGACGAGCGTCACCCCGCCTGGCGGGGTGGACCTGCTGATGGGCCTGGTCTGGGTCCTCTCCGGGTCGCTCTTCGGCCTGATATTGATAGAGTTGCTCTTTTCGCCGGTAGGGCGTCCGTGGCATAAGCTCAGCCCGGCGGCCCAGCAGCGGCTGCGCCGGCTGTGCGTTGCCGGCGTGGTGCTGACGGCCTGCGGGGCGATCCTGGCCAACGCGGTCGGGCAGCTCATGGCGGCCGGGCACACCGGTGCATTGGTGGTGCTGCTCTCGGTGCTGGTCATGATGCTGCTGGCGCTGCTCCTGGTGGGCGCCGCTGCCCTGTCCTTCTCCATGATCTTCGCCGGCGTGGCGGCGATCGTGCTGCTGGCACTGCTGGTGCTCCGTATGCTGCTGGGCATCCTCTGGCTGGTGCCTCGTCTGCTGGTGGCCATCCTCGCTGCGCTGGCCAACGTGCTGATCTGGCTGATCGATCTCATCGCGAAGGCCTTCCAGAAGGTCTGGAACTGGCTGGTGCGACGGGAGCGCTGCCGGCGCTGGGGATGGGGAGAGATCATCCACACTGATCCGACTCCTGTCGACGATGGGGTCGACGACTGGCTGTCCTCCCCGCGAGAGCCCGACGAGACCGAGCCCCAGCCGGCCAGTTCCGCGGTCCCATCCGGGGGTGGCGAGGCGCCGATCGCGGCGGAGGGCACCGAGCCTGATGCCGCCGCGGATCGCGGCGACGCCGGGGTATCCGAGCCGGCCGTTGCCCGGAGGATGGCCGCGTCCAGGAACGGATCCGTTCCTGTTGAGACGTGCTGACCAACCACCGCCCGGGCGCGGTGAAGCGGGAGCGGCCCGCCACTGTGACCGCGGTCCTGAGCCTGAGCGATATCGTGCCGCAGCCGCGATGGAGACACGAAGGAAGAAAAGGAAACACGATGCGACGCGCACCTCTGGTCCTGCTTGCCCTGGCCCTCTTGCTCTGGCCGCGCTCAGTGGCGCTCGCGCAGGCCAACGACTGCAGCTTTGTCCTCGGCTTCGCGACGCTCCACGACCTGATCCCCAGCATCGTCGGGGGATGCAGCGAGGGTGAAGGGCACAATCCGGCGAATGGCGATGGCTTGCAGCACACGAGCGGGGGCTTACTCGTCTGGCGCAAGTTCGATAACTGGACGGCCTTCACCGACGGGTCTCACACCTGGATCAACGGCCCCAACGGCCTGCAGGAGCGGCGCAATACCGAACGCTTCCCCTGGGAAGTCCGCCCGTCCTTGGGCCCGGAGGAGCCGGTCTTCCCGGCGAGCGGGGCCAACCTCCGGGAGTTCCCGGACACCCACATGAGCTTCCTGCGGACGGCCGGAGGCGTCGAGGTCTACTTCGTCGCCGGCACCCAGACCTACCGCGTCGTGGTCCCCAGCCTGGACGATCTGGCCACGGCGCTGGGCGGCGCGCAGCCGATCCAGGTTCCCAATCGCGGCGGTTTCCCCTGGGCCGCCGACTACTTCGGCGCGGGCGAGGTCGTCGCCTTGCCGGGGGCGGCTCCCCAGCAGCGGCTCGGCCTCTTCCACGCGGAAGAACACTGCTCGCCTGGCGATTCGTCCCACCTGGTGGCCACGGTCGGGCTGGCGAGCTCCGACGATAGCGGTCAGACCTGGACCATCGTGGGGTCCTTGCCCACCGGGCAGCCGGCAGTCGATCCCTGCGCCGGCTTCAGCGGGGCGGGGCAGCCCAGCGCCCTGATCCGCAATGGCTATATTTATGTCTACTTAACGCAGTGGATCCCGGGCCGAGACGATGCCATTTACGTGGCCCGGGCGCCCGCCGCATCCGCCGCCGACCCCGGGGCCTACCAGATCTACGACGGGCAGGCCTGGGTCCCGGCGGGGCAAGGGACGGGCGCGCCGGTGATCCGGCGGCCCGATGCGAGCTTCCTCTACGCCGCCAACCCGAGCGTGTCCTTCAATACGGCGCTCAATAGCTACTTAGCGGTCTTTGAGACGAACAAAGGGTTTTGCTACACCACCAGCCAGGACGGCGTGAGCTGGGCGCCGCCCACCCTGCTGCTCCCCTTCGCGCCGCCGCAGTTCCCCATCCAGGCAGGCGCGACCTGGCTCAGTTATCCGTCGCTGCTCGACCCGGCCGCGCCGAGCGACGAGGTGACCGGCCTCACCGGCAACCTCTACTATGCCAAGGGCGTCCGTGATGGCCAGCCGCACCAACTCTACCGCCGTCCCTTCGCGCTCACGCCGGACGCTGCGATGAACACCCCGCCGCCAGCACAGGCAGTAGCGCCCCCTCCCCGGGCGGTGGCC
Source organism: uncultured Chloroflexota bacterium (assembly GCA_937967325.1). Classification (GTDB taxonomy): domain Bacteria; phylum Chloroflexota; class UBA4733; order UBA4733; family UBA4733; genus UBA4733. The sequence continues at coordinate 25,071 of CALBSQ010000229.1, read as the reverse complement.
CTGGTGGAGAGTCACGGCATTCCCCAAGGTGGGGACTTCCCGGCCCAGGACAACACGCTCATCGAAGGGGACCTGACGCTGCCCGGGATTGCGGGGGCAGACCGACTGGTCGGGGACGGCATGACCGGCCGGCTGATCGTGGTCCGAGCCGGTGGTCAGACGGTGCGTGCCGACTACGCCGGCACGCAGTACCGCTTCGACGGGCCGATCCCGGATGGCATCGTCGACGTCCACGTACAGCAGATGATCGCCTCCGGCTGCGGCGGCGGGTGCAGCGGTGGGGTGCAGGTGATCGAGCTGAACGGGCAACAGTGCGCGCGAGTGGCGCTGATCCGGCCGGGACAAGTCTTCCGCTCCACGAATGGCTGCTAGGCCTCGGCAAGAGCTCGGCCGCGAGTTTCTTGCCAGGGTCGAGCGAGAGGTTGACCCTACTCAATCTGCCTCCCTGTCTAGCGAGGATGCGCGTACCATATGGCCGCGAGGAGGCCGATGGCATTGACAGATATGAACCTATGTTCTATTGTTCGGGATGGGCGATAAGAGTCGGATCGAGTGGACCGACGCGTCGTGGAATCCCGTGACGGGCTGTTCCCACGTGTCGGCGGGCTGTGAGCACTGCTACGCGGAGGCGCTGAGCCTCCGCTACGGCTGGAGCAGGAAGCCCTGGACCAAGCCCAATGCGCAGGAAAACGTCGTGCTCCACCCCGAGCGCCTCGACCAACCCCGTCGCTGGAGACAACCTCGCCGCATCTTCGTCAACTCGATGAGCGATCTCTTCCACGAGGAGGTGCCGTTCGACTTCGTGGATCGGATATTCGAGGCGATGTGCTGTGCCCAGCGGCACGTCTACCAGGTGCTCACCAAGCGCCCCGAGCGCATGCGTGATTACGTGCGCCGCTGGCTGTCGGCGCAGCGCGACCGTGACCGGCACGGCCGCGCCTTGCCGGGCCACATCTGGGTCGGCGTGAGCATCGAGGAAGACCGCTGGTGCGGCCGGGCGGACGTGCTGCGGCAGATACCGGCGCGGGTTCGCTTCATCAGCGCGGAGCCGCTGCTGGGGGCGCTGCCGTCGCTGGACCTCCGCGGCATCCACTGGCTCATCGTCGGCGGTGAGAGCGGCCCGAAGCGCCGGCCGTTCAACCCTGCTTGGGCGCGGCAGCTCCGGGAGGAGGCCCAGGCGGCGCGGGTGGCTTATTTCTTCAAGCAGGTCGGTGGCCTGACCTCAAAGGCCGGCGGCCGGCTGCTCGATGGACGTACCTGGGATGAGATGCCGGAGACCCGCCCGGCGCCCGATGCCGATTGACCGCTAGCGGTGCGGCGCTATAAGCGGCGCTATAATCAGATCCTGTCGTCGGACCGTTCTTGGATATAGCCCCCCGTGCCCAACAAACGTCAAACGATCTGGCCGATCGAACGGCACACCGAAGCCAAACATGAAATCCTCCGCCACTACCTCGATGCGTGGCTGCCGATCATCACCCGCTATCACGGGCGCGCCGTGTACATCGACGGTTTCGCGGGGCCGGGGGTGTATGCCGGAGGCGAGCCCGGCTCGCCGATCGTCGCCCTCCGAGCGGCACTCGAGCACACCCACCCCATCCGACAGGAGCTGGTCTACTGGTTCATCGAGGAGGATCAGGCGCGCCAGCAAAATCTCGAGCAGGAGATCGCGAAGCTGGGGCCGCTCCCCCCGAATATCGACTACCGTATCGACGCCGGCAAGTTTGACGCCACGCTTGCTCGGGAACTGGATGAGATCGAGCAACGGGGGAAGCGGTTGGCGCCAACCTTCGCCTTTGTCGATCCCTTCGGTTGGTCACAGACCCCGATGAGCTTGCTCAAGCGCCTGCTCGCCAATCCGCACTGCGAGGTATTCGTCACCCTCATTTATGAGGAACTCAACCGCTTTTTGGGCGTGTCGTTGCCCAACGACGCCCGCGACGACCTGTTCGGCACGACCGCGTGGCGGGACATCATCCTGCTGCAGGATCCGGCCGGGCGACGTGCGCGCCTCCACGATCTGTACCAGGGACAGCTCAAGCAGTGCGCGGGCGCGCGCTTCGTCCGCTCGTTCGAGATGCGCAACAAGACCAACGGCACGGACCTCTACCTGTTCTTCGCCACCAACAGCGCGCAGGGGCTCGAGAAGATGAAGGACGCGATGTGGCGGGTCTCGCCGACCGGCGCGTACCGGTTCTCGGACGCCACCAATCGAGATCAGCCGGTCTTGTTCGACCTGGGTCCGGACTACGCGGCGCTTCGTGCGCTCATCGAGCAACGGCTCGTGGGGCGGGCGGTGTCTGTCCGGGAGGTCCACGACTTCGTCGTCCAGGAGACGCCCTTCCGCGGATCCCATTACAAGACGCAGGTACTCCGCGCGATGGAGCGCGAAACCCCGGTGGGGCTGCAAATCGTCGCCGCACCGCCGGGACGCAAGCGGGGGACGTTCCCCGAGGGCACGCGCGTCCGATTCTGCTGAATCTCCTTCAGAGCCTGAAATAGTCGTGGTGGAGCGCCATGCCCATCTCTACCGGGCGGGGTGGGGCATTGCCACCGGCCGCTAGGTGGTGGGCTCCGGTAGGAACTCCAGCAGCGGATAGCCGTCCGCCATCTCGAAGGCAACCTCACGGAACCTGAACGCCTGGTCCGGTGCCTCCACGCACTCCACGCATAGCCAGGCCACGGTCCTCCCCGGTGCCGTCCTGGTGGCCGGGATTACCACGAACTCGCCGGATTCGACCTCCGCATCGCTGGCGCCGCAGATGGCGCACGTCCATGACCTCGTCGGGGCCATTGGCTTTTCTCCTCTCGAACCGATCGGACGCATGGTAGCTGGCCGGCGTCCGCTGGCTCCCATCTTGCGGTATCCCGCCCGGTCGGCCCCGGCGGCCTAGCATGGCGGCGAACCCTCCGCCGGGGCCGTCCTGACATGGCTCGTGGCCAATGCCCCGGACGGGCTCGCGGGGGCTCGCCTTGTTGCTGACGCGATTCGCTGCTGCGGAATCCCCTCGTGTGGTATGTCCTCTTTTCTGATGCCCCGAGGCTGCGTCTTTTTGCTATAGGCTCCTGTAATTCTTGTTATAATCGCTTCCCCAGCAAACCAGCCTCAAATCCGGTCAACTCCCTCGTCGCACATTTTTTCTTCTGCGACGCAACGCCATTTGACGTGTTCCTTCTTGACACATGGTAGGAAAAGGTGTATAAGGTAGTAGCTATGCACACTGGTAGTACCTATCACGAGCATCCCACCGATGAACAGTTCACCCGCCTGACGCGCAAAGGGCAGATCACCGTCCCCATCGCGATCCGCAAGGCCCTCGGGCTGCGGGAGGGCGATACGGTGGCGCTCACGCTCACCGGGGGCGAGACGGCCGCGGTGCGCCTGCGCGCGGTGCGCTCCGTGGCCATGCTGACCTTCGGCTCGGTTCCGGGCGCCCCGAACGTCCCCACGGATCCCGCGGCGCTGCACCGGGCCTTCGAGGAGGGGGTCGCGGCGGAGGTGGCGGCGGAGGACCGTCGCTAATCCCGCTCAGCTATGCGCACCGCTCCCACCTTCATCGACGCCAATATTTTCCTGCGCCACCTGGTCAACGACGACCCGGTCCGCTCCCCGGCCTGCTTGGCGCTCTTCGCCGGCATCGAACAGGGCAAGCGCACGGGCTGGACCACCGACCTCGTGGTCGCCGAGCTGGTCTTCATCCTGGCCGGCAAGCGGCACTACCACCTGTCGCGGCCCGAGGTCCGCGCCAAGCTGCTCCCGCTGCTCGCACTGCCGGGCCTGAAGATCCCGCACAAGCGGCGCTACCCCCGCGTCTTCGCGCTCTACACGACCTATCCCAAGCTCAGCTACGTGGATTGCTACAATGCCGCCCTCGTCGAGTCCAACCGGACCGCCCCGGAGCTGTACAGCTACGACGCCGGCTTCGACCGGATCGTCGACGACCAGGGCCACCAGACGCTGACCCGAGTGGAACCGGCACCTCCCGACCCTACTGAGGAATAGGCCAGAAGGATCCTATCGCGTCGCCGCGCACGCTATTGGGCCGGTAGGCCCGGGCACTGGGGTACCTGACCGCGAGCCGGCGCCACGAAGACCTTCACCCGCGAGCCGGCAGTCAGCCGCGTCCCCGCGGCTGGGTCGGTACGCACCACCGCGCAAGCAGGGGTAGCCGTGCCGGTATCGGAGAGGAATTGCGGGAACAAACCAGTCTGAATGAGGGCCAGATTCGCGTCGAAGAAATCCAGGCCGACCAGATTCGGCACCGGGACGATCACCGGGGTTGGCGTCGGCGGGACTGGGGTTGGTCGGGGCCCCAGTAGCGCTCCCGGCCCGTTGATCAACTTATACAATATGACCGCGGTGACGACCGCCGCCAAGATACCCCCCATTGCCTTGGCCATCGAAGTTCCCTTTCTGCCATCATCGCTGCGGTAAGCAATCTCGACGCGACGCGCACGCATCGGAGCCGATCGCGCGGTCTACTCACCCGATGTCCGGCGGACGATGGGTCTGGCGCCAATGGCTGTGCTGGCTTCGTGAGAGTCGAACAGCCGCGCCGTTGGAGGGAGAGAAACGTACCTATTCCGCCATCGGCGCTGCGCCCGAGCGCACCATAGCTCCCTCAGCGCGAGGCGTGACCGGGGCGAGCCCGCCGCTTTCCTTGCTCAATCTCATGCTCGCCGGACCGCTCGCGTCAGCCCCCGACCGCGGTGGCTGTTAGTAGCGTCGTGTCGCCGCGGAGATCTGCCGCCGGACGGGGAGCTCGGCGATTCCTTCCAACCGCTGGAGGAGCGTCGCCTCCTTTCTGATGCTATGTTCCTCTGGTGGAGATCTTACTCGTTCTGTCCGTCACGTCGCAGTCTTCATTCTTCTGCGACATGGAAGTTGTCGGCGGTCCTTGCTCTGGTTTTCCGTTGACAAGCGGCCGTTCCTCCTGCTATAAGGTGATGGCCTATGCCCACGAGTTTCCCCTCCCATGCCAAAGTCGCCCGACTGAGCCATAAAGGCCAGGTCGCCGTGCCAATCGCCATCCGCAAGATGCTGGGCATCCGCACAGGCGATAAGCTATGCCTGCGCATGGAGCGGGGCCGCCTCCTCGCCACCCCGACGCGTTCGGTGGCGACCACGACCTTCGGCGCCCTGGCTTCCAGCCGGCTCCCGCTCGACCCAGCCCAGGAGCACGCTGCCTTCGAGGAGGCCGTCGCCGATGAGGTCGCTGAAGAGGAGCGCCAGCTTGGCCGCTGATCCCTCTCCCGAGGCCGCTCCCTCCCCAACCGACGCCACCGACCAGACACGCCACTGGAAAAACGATCCCGCAATCCAAGATGGCAAGAACGGGCAGCGTCCGTGCTGCGCTCCGTGGCCCGAGCCGATCGTGCGGCTTGACAGCGACACGTCGTATATGCGAAAATACTCATAATGGGGACGGAGGAGTGGTCGGTTGTTTTCTACGCGGAGCCGAGTGGCGCCGAGCCGGTCCGCGCGTTCCTGAGCGACCTGGACCGCAAGGCGCGGGCGCGCTTCGACTGGGCGATCGAGCAGCTGCGGGTCCGGAACATCCATGCCGGCGAGCCGCTGGTGCGCCATCTGGAGGGCAAGCTCTGGGAGTTGCGCCGCGAGAGCGATACCAACATCTATCGCCTGATCTATTGCTTCCACGGCAACCGGCGGATCGTCTTCCTCCACGGCTTCCAGAAGAAGACCCAGAAGACCCCGCGACGGGAGATCGAGCTCGCCGAGCGGCGGCTCAGCAGCTTTCTTGAACAACAGGGAGGAGAAAGGAGGTGAAGACTATGACCGATGAACGCAGCAACTTTGACGCCATCGCCGAGGGCGAGGCCAGCTATCGTCGCTGGAAGCAGAGCCTGGAGGAAGACCCCGAGTACCGCCGGGTCTATGCGGAGGAGGCGGCCAAGAGCGACCTCTGGTTGCAGCTCGTCGAGGCGCGGCAGGCGGCCGGACTCACGCAGGTGGAGCTGGCGAAGCGATTGGGCGTGACCCAATCCCAGGTGGCCCGGATCGAGAAGCGCGGCTACGACGCCTACACGCTCACCACCCTGCGCCGCTACGTGCGGGCGCTGGGCGAGGGGTTCACCCTGGAGGTGCGCGTCCACCAGCCGCAACCGGCCGAGCCAGCTCGCCAGGCCGTGCACGCCTGACGCGGCGTGATCTGGGGCTTGAGGAATAGCTGGGCGGAAATTGGCGCTTCGAGCGTGTTCAGAGACTTGCTCGCGTAGTTAACAGGTGATGGGTGGTCGTACCGGAGAGGGACTGGCGTCCGCATGGGCGGGTCTAGGTGAGCGGGGTAGCCGGGAGGGGCACGGCCGGCCGCTTCTGGCGGGCTTGCTCCCGCCGCAGCTTGGCGACGCGCTCGGGCGTGCGGATGGGAATGACGTAGACCGGGACGCCCTCGTCTAGCTGCAGCGCCAGCATCCGCTCCATCACCAGGTCCGCCACCTCGTCGGGGTCGTCCAGGTCGACCGTGGCAATGATGTGGGTCAGCTCCGGGTCGTCCTCGCCCGGACCGATGTCGAAGGCAGCGGTCGGGTAGCGCCGCCGGATCAGGCCGGTCAGCTCCGCCACCGCCGCTTGGCGGGGGGGATCGAGTCGCTGGACATATTCCTTGCTCATTGGGGCTGCCCTCCTCTCCCTCGGATTGCCTGCAGGAAGGTCCGGCTGCGCTGGAGCGCCCGGCCGGCCTGGGTCTCGCTCACCAGCTCGCGCTTATAATCCGCCGCTTCCCTGATAAGGTAGACGCGGGGCAGGGCGTCCCGCAAGGACGCCGGATAGACCTTGCGGCGCTGGATCAGCTCGCGGGCGAAGGTCGCCTGGAGCTGGTCGTGCCCCCACGCAGCGCGACTGCCGGTGGGCGTGATGCCGGCCTCCTGCAAGGCGGACACCGCCGCTTGGAAACAGCTGTAGTAGCAGCGGTTGGCGCAGTTGTTGTAGCGGCCATTGGCGTACTCACTCACCGCCCCCGCCAGGCTCTCCTCGGCCTTGTCGCGATAGATGTCGTCTCGTTCGTTCATGTGGGTAGTATACTCCACTTACCTGATAACGTCAATCGCCTTCGCTTTCCTCCTTTCTTACACGACGCTTCTTCCGCGTTATTGTCCTGCTTGCGTGGTTTCCCCGCGTTTGCTATAGTTGCTTCACCATTCCTTATTTTCTATGCCATCGCCCGAACGACCACGACCATCCGAACGACGACCCGAGCCTACCTACCTGCAGCTGGTGGCCGGCTACGACCTGGCACTGGAGCAGGCCCTGGCCGCGCCCACGGCGGCCAACCTCGCCCTGCTGGTCGGCAGCGAGAGCCGGCTCACCCAGGCGCTCCTGCAACCGGCGAAGGTGGAGCTGGGGCTGGTCGGCGCGACGCCGGGCTCGCTCCGAGCGATTCGGGACGCGGCGCAGATCTCCCCGCGCTTCCTGCTGCCCCACCGCCACGGGGAGTGGGGCGAGCTGGATCCCTTCGACCGCAGACAGAACGAACTGGCCCTGCTGCGCGGCGACCGGTTGTTGTCGGCCTATCGCACGCGCTTGGGCGAGAAGCTCTGGGTGATCACCGAGGCGGATCGCGGCGCCACCACGCTGCTCTTGCCGGAGGAGTATTGAGGGCCCGCCCGAGGCCGAGGAGACGGTGGCGGCAAGGACAGCTTAGCGACTCTCGCCACACCAGTGTAGATCTGCACGATTCTTCTAATAAAAGGCCTCATACCTTGCATATTTCGGTTCTGTAGGGCCAGGATCATAACAACCATTATGTGAGATCCACATTACCGGAGAAGCGAGAGCAGCATAATAGATCACATGCAGTTGAAAGAGAACGACAGGTTAGTGTATAAACAATGAGGGGGTGAATAATATGGAAGCAAAAGAACCAGCAAGTGGGCGGAAGGAGCTTCCCACAATACCAGAAGGGTTGAGCGCTGTTATGCTCCCCGAGTTCGGGGGAAGGACTGAGCGTGATCAGTTGTATCCTCTATCACCCAACAACGTACTGGATCAGCTAAATGAGTTTCTCAGCGCAATCAGCGATCAAGGTGCTGAAATTGTAACGACGCTCGGTGTTCCGGTAGCTAAGCCGGGGTATGCTAATCAACCAGAAATAAGGCAATTTGCTATCGTGAGAAAGAGCCGGGATAAGTAAGGGTGATGGTATTTATAAAACAGCTTAACAAGACGGTAGAGTCCTTTCGTCTTACCCGGCGCATGAATGCAGGTGAGAGCGGCTGACAATACCCCTGTGGGCTGGTGCCGCCACGCTCGACCACTCGATCCGGGAGCGAGGATACGGCTGCTGCGGCCCTTGGGCTTAAGCCGCCCAAGCGGCCGCGGCCCCTGCACCAGACCGGCAGTACCGGCATCGCCTGCGCATCCGTTGAGAGCGCGGCAGGACTCCCAAGTTACGCATAGGTTACGCAGCGGCCTCTCCTTGACACCTGTGATCAGGTCGCTATGATTCCTTCGTTCGCATGGTCACATCCGCAAGGTCTGGAGCATCGATGGTGCCATCTTACCTGCGCCGCCCTCGCGCCTCGCCAACCTTCCAGCTTCTATCCCCTCCCCAGCTCTTGCTCATGGAGTGAACGATGCCAGACCAGACCGCCCCTTTCGGAGACCCAGATGGATCTCGAGCAGACCTCGACTCAATTATCCACGGGTTCATCACCTTCGGCGGCAGCATTTCGTGGGGGGCCCTCGCAACCAGACCCGACGACTTGAGGGCGCGCATCATAGTCGGCCGTAAGGGATCGGGGAAAACGGTGTACCTACGCCGTCTCCAGGCATATGCAGCCGATCAAACCTCAGTATATGCCACTCCTATCGAACTTCAACCACCAGATACCGATCTCATCATTCGATTCTGCCAGTGGTTTCCAGCTACCACTCTTGAGGAAAAGTGGACCGCGCTGTGGCGCTGTGCAATCTACCGCTCCCTCGTCTCACGCATACTTCGAGACGATAAACTATCCGCATACCTCGGCCCTGACGATTACCAGCGCCTGCATTTTCCAGAGTTGATGCGCGAATTTCGCACTCCCGTCTCGATCTACTCTCAGGTGCGAGAGATCATCACTGATCACGATACCGCACATCAGGTAACGAAATACCTGCAACACCCCTACTGGGAGGATCTAAGATACGAATTATCAAGGCAGGTGCGGAAAATTCCTCCTATTTGTTTCTATCTCGATGGCATCGACTATGGATTTGAGAACGCACCCATGTTCTGGCTCCGCAGTCAGAAAGGCCTATTCCACCAGGTGATGAACCTACTCAGAGACCCCTGGTTTGGCAGCCAGATCCACGTGTTCATTACGGTACGGGATTTGGTAATGTCCTCGATCTTACGCAGTGAACATGCGACTCGCCATCTAGGGGAAACCTACATAAGGGTGCTTAACTGGAACAAAACGGCTATAAGCTACTTCTTTAGCTCGAAGATATCAATCCTTTCGGACGAACTATTTTCCTGTAGCCTTGATGGCGGGAAAACTATACGGAGCTGGTTAGGACCCGATGAAATTCGCAACACTGTGAGGAAGATCGACGAGCCAACCGAGCAGTACTTATTACGACATACGCGCCTGCTCCCACGTGACATAGTGATCTTGGGCAATGCGCTGTGTAGCGAGGTTCTGCGAGCGAAGCGCAACCCCGAGAGCATCGTGTCTGCCCAGGCCATACGTGACGTCGTCTCCCGCGTGGCAAAGCAACTCGGCCATGAGCAGCTTGAGATATGCGGTAATCAAGTGGCGTCTGACACCATCCCCGATCGAGCTGCCCTGCGAGGATACGCTAATACCTATATAGCCAACAGAGAATATTCACGCAGCATCGGAGAGGAACTGCAGAGACTGATTCGGGACGTTGGCAAAGACCGGTTCGGAAGGGCGGAGTTGGACACCCTGCGAAGTCGCGGCACCGAGATCTTTGGGAACGGGGTGGATATTCCATCGGTACTTTGGCAGAACGGGCTCTTAGGCTACTCGCTCGACGGGAGGCCCGACAGCCCGTGCGTATTCTTTTCAGAGGAGCAGCTCGATAGCTTTGTTCTCCCTCCGGATCGGGAGGGATACGCTTTTCATTCCATCTTGATTGACACGGTCAGAATCCAGGCGGTGGGGAAGATGCCTGTGCTCTCATTCTAGGGAGAGGTCCATGTCACGAATTGAGTGCGTCCAATGTGATAGCTGGTCGGAGTTCAAGGCAATACTACTGCCTGAGCTCTACCATGAGAGCCCTTTTTCGAGAGAACTCTATCTATTCCGAGGGCAAAGTTGCGCAGACTGGCGGCTTTCCTCGTCTTTCGATCGGTGGCTAAAGTCACTCCACATTCGCGATCGATCGAAGATGGCCGGTGTGCTCCTTGATATTTTCCGAGAAGAATGCCTGAGAATTGATCTATCGGACTCGGTGTTGTCCGCATTGGCCGACGACAACAAAGTTATAGCCCTTGCTCAGCACTATGGTTTGCCGACGAGACTTCTGGATTGGTCGGAGAGTCCGTACATGGCGGCCTTCTTTGCGTTCAGTGAGGTCATTGATCAACCAGATGGAGTTGACTGTGTTGCGATATGGGTGCTGGACAGGAGGTCCCGGATGTGGTCCTCGGAAATGGGCGCTCAGCTGATTAAAGTTTCGTCGGTGGGTAATGTTCGACTGCGGAACCAAGAGGGATGGTTCACCCTGGCCACGTCACCTTTCCCCAGCCTGGAAGAGTACGTCGAGCGGTGCGAGAGTGATGAGGTTGCGCTGAGGAGATTCTTGATTCCCACGAGGGAAGCACGCTATGCAGTGGCGGATCTCGATGCAATGGGCATCAACCATACACGTGTCTATCCGGATATCCTGGGTTGCGCGATGGCTGCGAGGATGCGCATGGCCCTGCAGAGTTATCGGCTCGACTAACGTCGGGCGAGAGCGCGGCCGGCAATCCTGACAGCGCTGCAAAAGCACCCACCGAAGCCAATCCTGATCCCCCCGGGAAGAAAGTGCGAGAACGTCGCCGATCCACCACATGCTTCCCTATTCCCTGAGCTAGTTGAGGAATCGTTCGGCGAGCTCGGCGTAGTGCTCGATGATGGCGACGATCGTCTCCTGATCCAGCCCGGACAGCTGGGACACCGTCTCCACATCGAACATGTCGGCCACGCCGGAGCGGCGCACCGCCTCATAGGCGAGGAACTGCGCTTTGGTCACCGGCGGGTACGGGATGCGGGTATGAGCCATACGTTGCTCGGAGTATAGCACAAGCAGCACGAGAAATCACGCAAGAAAAATACTATAGGAAGGAGAGAAGGATGAGGTTGACTTTGCACGAACAACGTGCTATAAAGGATATGCGCTGTATATGTCACACATACAGCAACCATATGATCAGAACCCAAGTGTATTTACCAAAACAACTCTCCCAAGCGGTCAAGTTCGTCGCCAAGCGCGAGCGAAAGCCCGAGGCGCAGGTGATCCGCGAGCTGCTGGCGGACGGGCTGGGCCGGAAGCAGCAGGTCACGATCGGCCACGGCCTGTCCGCCCTGGTGGCGCTGGGCAAGAAGCTGCGCGTCCGCAGCCCGTCGGACCTGTCCCGAAACATCGATACATATCTCTATGACGACTGAATCATCATCACTGCTGATTGCCGACACGAGCGGGATCATCTCCCTGTTCTCTGCCACGGACCGCAACCACGACCGGGCGCTGGTGGTGGTGGAGCGATTCCAGCAGGTCCCCGGCTCCATCCTGGTCCCCAGCGACGTGTTCGTGGAGACCGTCAACGTCGTCGGCAAGCAGCTTGGCCACGCGCAGGCGATTGCTATCGGGACTAGCCTCAGCCAGGAGCCGCCCTTCATGGTAGCGGAGACCAGCGGTGAGGTCCTCCAGCGGGCGTTCGCCCGCTTCGCGGGGCAGCCGGCGTCGGTGAGCCTCACCGATTGCGTGGTCATGGCCGTCGCCGACGCCTTCCAGACGCGGGCGATCTTCGGCTTCGACGCCGTGTTCCGGACGAACGGCTACCGCTTGCCGGGCCTGGGTGAGGAGCAGCGAGCCGCCTAATCTGATCTATGAATAGAAGAAGACAATATTTTGCGTTGACCAATCGGGAGCTGCGCCGGGTCGCCCTGACCTGGCTGCATCCGCGCGACGAGTCCGGGGACTTCATCCCCCTTTCCGATCGTGCCGCCCTGACCGATGAAATCTACGCCGACTCTGCCCGAGAAGGTCGCTCCCGACAGGAGGTCGAGGCCCGGTCTATGCCGGACTTCTCCGCGGTCCCCGACGAGCAGATGGGGCTGCAGGCCTACGACACCACCACCGAGGGCACGCCGATCAGCCCGGTGTTCCCGGACACGCCGGAAGGGCGATTCGACCTGGTGCAGTATTGTGCCCAGCACGAGACCGTCTTTGCTTCTACCCAAGCCAGCCTTACTGAGTGGACCCACATCCTCTTCAACAATGACGCTGCCATCGTCAATCTTGACACTGGCACCGTGGCGTTCCCCGAGCCGGAGCACGCCAGCAATTAGACACGGCTCCTCTGCCCCATCGCCTTCGAGGATGGGGATATCGACCTCGGGCAAAGGCACGCCGTCCGTTTGGGAAATATCAAAGACCGTTCCGGCGCCGAAAAACAGGCGCTCCTCCTCACCGGGCTCGTCGTCTTTCGGTTTGCGCCGCATGGGCACGATGATCTTGATCCCTGTCTCGCTTTTGCGAACCTGGCGATGGAGCTTGAGCCAGGTCTGATAGCCGACGACCTGGGTGGCCTCGGGCCGCTGGGAGAGGATGAGGACAACGTTGCCCCAACTGTGGCGATGGAAACGGACTTGGACGTTGAGGTAGCGACGGAAGGTGTCTCTGTCCTGGATTTTCCCGACTGCTTGTTCCAAGGGGGCCAGGACATCCGGTCGCGGTGATAGCCGCTGCGATGAATGTTCTGCTGGAAGCTTATTTTGGCTGTGAAGGAGATAGCGTTCGGGACTGGGCATCGAACATCCGCGACGTCGTCTCCGGCGAGAGCGGATAAGGCGAGTATAGATACTACACCGTTCGCTTGCAAGTTCCCTTTGGGTGTGCTTAGATGAAGCACACCGCCGCCTGCTTTGTCGCCGGCACATCAGAAAAAGGACCACATGCCGAATCCTCCGACGGCGCTTCCCGACGGTAAGATCTGCGATTTCATCGACCAGAAGGTTCGGAATGACACCCCAGAGGAGTACGTTCGACAGAATATTGAACGCCGGCTCGTGCTGGAACACGGCTACCAACCTGAGCAGATCGCAGTGGAGTTCCCCATTGCGATTGGCAGTAGGAATGTTCGTGTCGACCTGGCTGTTTTTCCAGAAGGACGGCAGCGCAATCAAGAGAACGCTTGGATCCTCATCGAATGCAAGAGGGACACCGTTGAGCCTTCGAGTCAGAAGGACGGGGTGGATCAGCTCAAATCCTACATGGCTGCCTGCCCGAATACCGAATGGGGACTGTGGACCAACGGTCGTGCGAAGGCCGTTTGGCGACGTGTCGTTCATGAGGGACACATCGAGTGGGAGGAACCAAACGATATTCCCTCTCGTGGCGGAAACGCGGAGGAGGTTGACCGCCCCAAACGCGAGCAGCTAAAGAGGGCCTCCGACGATAATTTGCTCTTTTCGTTCAAGATCTGTCACGACCACATTTACGTCACGGACGGGATGCAGAAACAGCCAGCCTTTTTCGAGTTGCTGAAGGTCATTTTTTGCAAGATCTATGACGAGCGCAACTTCGGTCACCCGCTGCAGTTCTACGCCACAGCGAAGGATAAAGTAAGCAACGATGGACGTCTGACCGTGGTAAACCGTATCGGGAAGATCTTTGATGCAGTGAAGCGACGCTATCCTGCCATCTTTGATCCGAATGATCAGATCAGACTTCAGCCTCGTTCGCTCGCTTACGTTATTGGAGAACTACAACGCTACAGCTTTCTCGACACCGATATTGACGTCAAGGGCAAGGCTTATGAGGAACTTGTAGGAGCTAACCTTCGTGGAGATCGGGGTGAGTTCTTCACACCGCGCAACATTCAACATATGGCCATTCGGATGCTCGACGTCAAGCCTGATGCTCGGATCCTGGATCCAGCTTGCGGGACAGGTGGCTTCCTCGTCATTGCCATGAACCAGGTGATCGAGAAGTTCCGAGCAGAGGCTGGCATTGGCGAAGAAGCAAGCTCACTGGTTCACGATGCGCTCCGAGACCGAGTTCAGGATGTGGCATCTCGATGTTTTTTCGGTATCGACATCAATCCGGACTTAGTCAAAGCGACCAAGATGAACATGGTCATGAACAACGACGGCTCCGGAAACATGTTTCGACAGGACAGTCTCCTGCACCCGCACCAGTGGGAGAGCTCATTCAGGGCCGAGTTCGCGAAAGCGCTGCAGGTCGATGTGTCCCAGCTTCGCGGTCCAGACGACCTTGCGTTGTTTGACGCGATCGCGACGAATCCGCCGTTCGGTTCAAAGCTGCCGATCAAGGATCGAGAGACGCTTGACCAGTACCAGCTTGGGCACGTATGGCGGAAGTCGGAACGAGGATGGGAGCCATCTAATCAACTTCAGGGCTCGGTTCCGCCCGAGATCCTATTTATAGAACGATGCTGGCAGTTCCTCAAACCGGGCGGGCGGATGGCGATTGTGCTGCCCGATTCGATTCTTGGCGCGCCAGGGCTGCTGTATGTCCGCCAGTGGATGCTGAAATACTGCAGGATCGTTGCATCCATCGATCTGCACCCCGACACCTTTCAGCCACGCAATGGCACGCAGACCTCTGTGCTCCTACTCCAGCGTAAGTCCGAGCTGGAGATCAGCCAGGAGGCCATTGCCGGACAGGTGCGCGACTACAACATCTTTATGGCTCAAATAGCGGCGATCGGCCACGACAAGCGGGGAAGTATTGTCTTCAGGAGGAACGAGGATGGCGAGGAGATTCTCGAGCAGGTAAACGTTACTCGGGTTGACCATACGGCGGCTGGATTTGTGACGACTCGTCCTCTGCCGAGACGAAAGGTTGTTGACGACGATACGCCAGGGGTGGCGACCGAGTTCCTTACCTGGAAACAGCAGGCAGTGCTAGGATGGTAGATGCCGCTAGAACACCGGTCCACTAATCATGCCGCCTGCTCGTCGTCGGTGGGCGGAGGCTGCTGCATGAGGACGTGCAGGTTATGCACGGCCGCCGTGCGGCGCAGGTCGAAGAGGTTTTTGCGCAGGCCGACATAGCGGGCCCGGCGCCCCTGCCAGTGGCCGACGTGGGCGAGGCTGTGCTCGACGGCCACGCGCTCGCGCAGTTTGGCCCGCCCGGCCGCGCTCTGCTGCCGCTCGCGCAGTTCCTGGAGCAGGGCCTCGTCGGGGTGGATGCGCACGCCGCGGCCGTGGGCGCTGCTGGTGCAGCGCTCGCGCAGGGGGCAGGCGGCGCAGGTCTCGGCGGGGAACTGGACGAGGCCGCCCGGCTGGAAGGGCAGGGTCACCGCGTTGGGGCAGCGGATGGTGGCCGTCGCCCAATCCAGGACGAAGGCCGTCTTGGGGAAGTGGCCCTCCGGCCCGCTGCGCACCGGCCAGGCTTTGCAGAAGATCGGCAGGTCGTCGGGCCGCTCCCGCACCAGCGTGCTGGCGAGGTAGGCGCGATCGATATGCAGCTCGTCGAGGGAGAAGGCCTGGTGCGCCAGGTCCGCGGCGATCTGGTCGGTCACCGCGGCCTCGGGGGTATTGGCCGCCGTCAGTCCCACCGCCACGAGCAGTTTGCGGTCCAAGTCGCGCGCGACGTGCCGCTTGTAGCCGTCCACGAGCAGGCTCTTGCTCTTGCGGCCGTGGCGCATGGCGGCATCCTCCACGGAGATGCGCCGCTCCGGCGCCACGCCCTGGCGCAGGGCAGGCGGGCCGCCCGCGGTCCGCTCCACGTCTTGCGCCTCCACCTGGCGGGCGACCGCCAGCGCCGCCGCTACCCCAGCCGGGACCCCAGCCGGCGCCAGCTGAGCGAGCTGCCGCTCGCACGCCGCCACGGCGCCGAGCACCGCGACCAGGGCCTGCGCCTGCTGCTCGGGATCGTCCCAGTCCAGGTCCAGCGCCGCCTTCAGGCTCGACCCCGCGATCACGTCGGCCCCCAGTTCCGTCGCTGCCGCCGCCAGCTCCCGCCCCTGCTGACGCGCCAGCACGCCCACCGCCTTGCGCAGGGCGTGCCCCAACAAGTTGTAGGTGTCCTCCACGCGCCCGGCGCCCCACAGCGGGCTGGAGTCCAAGGCCGCGCGCAGGTGGCGCGGACTCAGCTCGTGCTGCTCGTCGCGCGTCGCCAGCTCCACGGTGCGCTCGATCAGGCGCCGATCCAGTTCCCGGGCGATGAGCGCCTGCCGGAAGCGCACCAGCGTCCCCTTGCCGAAGGGAGCGTGCGCCGCGTCCAGGCAATCCAACACCAGTTGCCAGCGTCGATCCATCACCAGCGCCTCGATCGCCTCGTCGTCCGAGGCGCCGCTATAGGCTTGCAGGAGCGTCACCAGCGCCAGCTTGGCCGGCGCCACCGGCGCCGCCCCCCGATCACTCTCCTGGTACAGCGTCGCCAACTCCTCCTGAAACGCCGCGTCGAAGAGATCGTGCCGGTGGCGCCGCAAAAACGCGAACAGCTTGGCTCGCTTGATCCGCCGCATGACCGCCTGCTCCGCTGCCGACAGTTCCACCGGGGGATTCCATCCTTCGGGTCGCATCATCCGCCCGCTTTCTCGCTCCGCTCGCACCCGCCGCCAACCCCCAGCAGACCACACCATCCCCGCTCCGTCAATGCCAAAGTTCAGTGGACCGGCGCTCTAGGGCCAGTGCGAGGCCCCTCGGTCCCTTGGCCGAGCCGAAGGCGCTCTCGGTCAGTGTTTCCTTGCAGGATGTGCTCGAACGCGGGTGTAGGCTGGAAGCCTCGGCGTTCGGCCTGGCGGCACGTTGGGCAGTTGAGGAGATGCAAGTAGCGGGTCTAGCAATTGCCCCGCTGCTGGGTCTTGATGGATTCTGCCGTGAGGCGCACAACGCCTTTCGCTTTCGACGTATTTACGTCGACGAGCAGTATGGAGTACCGTTTCTGTCGAGTTCCGACATCATCAGCATGCGGCCCGAGCGGGACCGATTCCTCAGCCATAAGCTGACTAAAGGGCTCGATCGCCTCTTGATCCAACCTTGGGATGTGCTCGTCTCATGCTCGGGTACCATCGGGAATGTCGCATTGGCTGGAGATGAGTTGGCCACCTTCGCGCTGTCGCAGCATGTCATTCGTCTGCGAGCCAGAGAAGCTGATGAGGCTGGCTATGCGGCTGCGTTCCTACGGAGCCGATTCGGCAGACTACAGCTTACCGGTGCCACCTACGGCTCTGTCGTTATGCACATCGAGCCGGAGCATCTCGAGCGCATATATATCCCGCAGCTTCGCTCGCTAACAGTGAGCGCCATTGGTCGCTCAATGCGAGAAGCTCGCGAGTTGTGGGATAAGGCGAACATCCTATTGGATGAGGCTGACGCGCAATTGCACGAGCGCTTGGGCCTTCCATGGCTTCGGGAACTGCGGCGAGGAGCCAAATCGCTCTCAACCGTCATGAGTGTGCGCAATCTCGCTGGACGCCTTGATGCCTCGTACCACGATCTCGGGTCGCGACTGGCCGAGGAGGAAGTGCGTCGGCGATGCGTCAGTGTAGCCGCGCTTGGTGATCCCCGCGTAACCCGCGAGATTCGGGCGATCACCAAGTTTCGGAAGCGCGTCTTCGTTGAACATGGCGGGATTCCGATGCTAAGCAGCAAACAAATCTTCCAGGTAGACCCGATCGAGATGAAGCACCTAGCCAAAGGAGCGCACACCAAAGATCTCGCCGAGATCTCGCTCCAGAATGAGACGGTACTTGTCAGTTGCTCAGGGACGATCGGAAGAGTGCAGATCGTGCCGGCCTATATGGACGGATGGACGGCCAGCCAGGATGCTACCAGAGTCTTCGCTGCTAATAGCAACAACCCAGGATTTATCTACGCTTGGTTAGCAAGCGACTACGGCCAGCGGCTGCTCACACGCCACACGTATGGAGCGGTAGTTGTGCATATCGACCGAGAGATGATTGCTTCTGTTCCAGTTCCTCTGCCTGATGAGGCCACACGGGATGCGATTGGCAATCTCGTGCAGGAGGCAAACGGACTCCGAGACAAGGCGTGGCGCAAAGAACGTTGGGCGATTGCGCAAGTGGAATCGGCGATCACGAAGGGCCATGCTCCGTAGGCAAGTTGAGTTGCCGAACGGAGAAACCTGAAGAGGATTAGCATGCTGGCTGTGGATATCGCATTGTACAAGGCTGCCATCTCTTGCTGCGCCATTGCTACCGGAGCTTCGAGCGCGGCGCGGAGAAGGAAAGGTGTTGTACACAGCAGGCGAAGCTGTGACAATCGTCACTCATTTGCCTGCGCATTGCTTAGTGGTTTGTCCGACAAGTCTGGTAGGATTGTGCCTGGGGGACAGGGCCATGATCCGGCTACGGGAGCTGACGGATGAGGAAGGGCGCGAGATTGCGCGGCTGGCGCGGTCGCGCAGCGACGAGGCGCGGCTGGTGGAGCGGGCCAAGGTGATCGCGCTGGCGCGGGGCGGCGAGGGCGCGCCGGCGATCGCCCGGGAGCTGGGGGTGAGCGAGAAGATGGTCCGCCAGTGGCTGCGCCGGTTCAATGACGCGGGCCTGGCCGGCTTGGCGGACGCGCCACGCTCCGGTCGGCCGGCGACGTACACGCCGGCGGTGGTGGGCGAGGTCGTCGCCGCGAGCTTGACCAAGCCGGAGACGCTGGGCTTGCCGTTCGCTTGCTGGACGCTGGACCGGCTGGCGGCGTATCTGCAGGAGCACAAAGGGATCCCGATCAAGCGCAGCCGGCTCGACGACCTGCTGCTCGACGAGGGCTTGCGCTGGCGCCGCCAGGAGACCTGGTTCAGCGAGCGCGCGGCGCTGGACCCGGCGCGGGACGGGGAACCGGAGGCGACGCCGATCGATCCGGACTTCGCCGAAAAAAGGGGGCGATCGCGGCCCTCTACCAGGCGCCGCCTGCGGGTAGTGTCGTGATCTGCCTGGACGAGATGGGGCCGGAGGCGGCCAAGAGCTTCCCCGGCCGGGAGTTGGTCCACGCCCACCCCCGCGAGCAACCGGATGGCGATCCCCTGCCCGCCGAGCGGGCCAAGCAGGAGGCCGATTACGGCCGGCGCGGCAAAGGCTACATCTTCGGCGCGTTTTGCCCGGCCACGGGCGAGGCGTTCACCCGCCCCTATCCCGGGCGCACCATCGCCAACTGGGCGGACTTCCTGGAGCAGGTCGACGCCTGGCTGCCGCAAGCGGCCGAGCCGGTCTTCGCCATCCAGGACAACCTGAGCACGCACCGCGCCGTGGATGTGCCGCTCTTCTCCTTGGCGCATCCCCGCTGGCAGTTCGTCTTCCAGCCGACCTACGCCGCGTACTTGAACCTGATCGAACCCTGGTGGAAAACCTTGCGCTCCCTCGCGCTCAAGGGGCGGCGCTTCGAGAGCTGGGAAGAGATCGCCCACGCCGTCCACGACGCCACCATGTATCGGAACGCCCATCGCCATCCCTTCGTCTGGGGCCGGCGGCGCCGCCACCAGCCCCGCCGCCTCGGCCTCGCCGTGCTGCCGAAGGTGGCCTAGACTTGTCGGACAAACCACTAAGCGTGCGTGATCCCGAGACAGACGGCCAGAAAACGATCGTCTGTCTTAAAGATCCGGCAGAAAGCGATCAGCTCTCAAATGGCACCGGGGGTTGGCGCACGATGATCGACAACGGCCGGTGCGGACTGTCGCATTCCGTCCAGACCGTGACTCGCAAACGCTCACGCCACACGCGCTCCGCCAGCCTCTCGATATCCTTCTCGCGGCTGAAGAATTCGCGTTCGCATTCTTCGGTGTCGAGCAGGAAGCCCTCGAAGTCGCCGAAGCGATCGAAGATCAGGCCGGCTATCTTGCCGGTGAAAGCCTTACGCTTTTCGCGCTCATACTCCCCATAATGGCGATGATGATGCTTGCGCCCCACCTCCCCGGTAGGCGACGGCAAAATCTTCGTCGGATCGCCGCCGAAGACCTTGACACGCCCTCCGATCTGGTCCAGATAGCGGTGGAAGACCGGATACCAGCGGTTGGTTAGAGGAATCGACTCGGCGATCCAGCGCAGCACCGATAGTTCCCGCTCTTCTGTCAGCAGCAACGCGCTGTTCTTCGGTTTGACAGGAATCGTAAGTTGGAATGCTCCCAAGACTCGCCGCCATTCAATCTGCGCCGGTGCTGCCGAGGCACCCGGAGTCGTGAGCACCGGCGGAGGAGCCGGCAGATTGGCGGAGGCATTCGTCAGTTGACGGACAGAAACCTTGTAGACCTGTCCGATTAGCACCGTTGCGGATGGATCGATCGACAGGAGGCCGGCGTAGCCGATCCCCAAGCCGGCGGGAATCGGAACGTACGTGATGCCCCCCGTCCGGCATCCAAGCGTATGATCGTCAACGCGAGCCAACCTGCGGGTCGTGTACATCCTGCTAGCCACCGACAGAATGTCATCGATGTTGACGGCGGGCAAATAGATCGTCGCAAAACTTCCGTCCGGGACGTTACCCCAATCGATCATCAACTCATCCGGCGTCTTTCCGAGAGGGAGTCCGGCGGGTGTTGGCCGGATTTCAAACGTGGTCAGGGCTTGCGCCGAGCCTATGTCGCTCCACGTGATGTTGCGTTGCGCGAGTTTATCCCAGTTGGATGGATCTTTGCCAACGGGAACGGGCACCGGATCGAACGCAATCTCGGCAATCAGACACTGGTGCGAATTGCGGATGATCGCTCCCTGGAGGGTCACCTGTGGGACGGTGGGATCGATGTAGGGCCCATCCACATTGGATGAGGGAGGTTGAAGGGGGATGATAGTGTTCGCGGTGCCATCCGGCTTGAGAGGTTGATTGGTGTCGAGCCAGCACCCGAAATAGGCATCGACCTCGGATCCGTCCGCGTGAGCGGTGAACGATTGAACGTTCGGATCATCGGTTTGCTGGTCCATGCTTTTCGCTTTGGTATCGATACGCGCTTCCGCGAAACATGGAATGGTCACATACTCGCTGCCCTCGATACCGGCGAGCGGGATGGGTTGGCCGTGGGGATTGTTGAGAGCCCGCCGGTAGCGCCCACCCGGCGGGTAATCGAAAGGCACATAGGTGGTTTGAGTTTGAAACAAGCGAAAGAACACGCGTACGCCCGTCGCGCCGCTCAGGCCGATGTAGTGAACTTTTGCCAGGGCGAAATTATAGACTCTGGCATCGTTATTGTCGAATGTCGAGATGTAAAGCTTCGACTTATCCTCGTCCGGCGTGAGGACGTTGGGATCGCTGAAGGATTGGCCACCGGCGGTGCCCTGTCCGGCCGTCAACGCTGTGATCACCTTTTGGATAAACGGTGGGGCTGCCGACGCATCGCTGTTTTCCGGAAAGGTAACTCCGAACCAGGTGTCCCCCGGGCGGACGACAAATACCCGCAGATCCACGCTCAGCCACGCCGGATCCCCATGAAGGATGAACGGGTTGGGCTGTTTGATCAATTCAATCTGTGCGGAGGCGGAAACGGTAGCGATCGAAACGTTGAGCGTTTCGAACTCGGACAGGCCCGCGAAACTGAAGGCACTGTCATCCGGGAAATCGATGTTGTAGTGGAAGGTGAAACGCTGCACTTCCGTTCCGTAGTCGCCACTGTCCGATGTGTTGCCCGTACAGGTGATGGTCAGGCCGCTTACCGGCGACGCTACAGTGAGAGTCGAACCCGGGCCCGCGACCCCGATTTCCGATTTCGTGAACCCATCCACCGCGACACGGATAGCGTCCGGGACCGGCAACCCGCCCGGTGTGTTACGCGGTTGCTTGCGCCTCGCGTCGATTTCATCCTGCCCCAGCGTGGCCCGCTCGATGATGAACGTGCAGGCCTTCTGGGCCAGCCTGAAAGGCGAGCCCCAGATCTCTTCGCTGCCCCCGCTTCGGCGGTCCGTCCAGCAGGCAAAGAACTGGCCTCTAAAGCCCGTTAAACCGAGGTAGTCACCGTAGTGCCTGATCCCTGCGCTGGAGGCGGTCTCGTCCGTCTGGGCAGTCGTGATCTTTACCGCCGCGCTCCAACTGCCGCCATCGTCTGTCGAAGATTGCGTCCAGACGTCGGTCTTGTCGCGGTTGGTATCCGCCACCGTGTCGTAGTAAACGACCGCGAGGTCGCCGTTGTTATCGTCGACGGCCAGGCGGGGAAAGAACTGATCGTTGAGCGACGCCTGGTCGTTGATCTTGATCGGGGTAGACCAATTCGCCCCGCCGTTTTGCGAACGGGAAAAAAAGATGCGAGTCTTGCAAGTGGATGCGGTGTTCGAGCCTGGCGCGTTGGCGGGAGAGTTGCAGCTGGGACCACCCGCCAAATCCATCCAGATTGCATACACCATGTCCTTGGTTGCCGTTCGGTATGCGCCGCCGGTAATGTAGATGAGACATCCCCTGCCAGCCTCCGCCGGTAGTTTTGTCAGGAAACTGCCATTGGTCGTCGCGATCAGAACGGGCGTTCCAAAACTGGCGCCGCCGTTGACCGACTTTGCAACGTACAATTGCTGAGTTCCCTCGCTCGGCCAGAAAACGAAAACATCGCCGTTGGCATTGGTTTTGACGTCGCCTCCGTCGGAACCCCCACTGGTCTCCGATCCGCTCACTTGTTGCGGCGCTTGCCACGTTCCGCCCGGGCCGGCACGTCGCGCGATGTAAGTGGGACCGCTATTCCACCAAAGAGCGTACAGGTTGTCCTTGTAGGTAGACGTGGGACTATGATCGACCCACAAGACCGGCTTGTCTACGTTGGTCTGCGTCCCGGAGAGGGTCGCATCGAAGGTCCAGGTGGTGTGAGCGGAATCAGTCGATTTAAAAGAGCGGATGACGTTGCCCGTCGTGCCGATGCCCACCACCAGTGCCCACGCGGTTCCTTCAGGGGTCCAATCGACGGCTGGATCGCCCTGGCGGTTATCGCCAGTCACTGTAGGCAGAGTCGATTGCGACCAGGTGCTGCCTCCATCGGAGGAATAGAACTGCTCGTTGCTCGAGGTTGTGGAGTTGCATGACCCTACGAGTTGCAGCGGGTTACTGTAGTTGAGGCGGATGTCGCACTCGCTGCGCTGGCCCGTCTGAGCGCCGGAAAGCCGTACATTAGTAGCCATGACGGCCTCCGTTTTCGCCGCTACCGCCGGTATACGGCGAAGGAGGGCGCGGGTCCGCGGGGTCGACAACGCTGGCGGGCGGAGTGCGCAGGTCCGGGTGTTCGATCATCCACTCGTGCAGTTCGAATAGCGTAAGAGGATATCCGCCGCTGGGACCCGAGTAATCGGCATCTGGGTGGAGTTTCCGCCAATAAACCCTCAACCACAGAGGCAGTCCCAGACCGTCGTGGGCCTCCTCCGGTCGAAGCATATGAAAATCCTGGTGGTCCCGGATCAGCTTTTCGAGGGCGCTCCCCTTGCCGGTCTGCGCCGCGCGGAGTTGATCTGTAAGCGTCGGCCATGATGGCGGCTTCTTCTCGGCTGGCATACTCTTCCTCCAAGGCAAGAGTCTATTGCGTGAATTCTCTCTGGTTCCGGTTCGGGTGGATCTTGCTTCCCCCAATAGTAACCGATGCGCAGCTACGGGTCGCGCCGTGCGGTCTCGGCCAAACGCGGCCCCCGGGGAAGGGTGGACGGACCCCTCCCGATCGACCGGCGGTACGGACGAGGCCGCGCCCGATAGCGTCGAAGGAACAGCGCCACTCACCGGAGAAAGCGACAATCGGCGGGACGAATTGCGCAACCGGTACCGAGAACCGCGCTTCTAAGAAACAGTCGGTTATCGGAACCGATCGTCCTCGTCGGTCGGACCAAGCGTAGTCCTCCCCAACCGGACCGAGGCTCCAACTGCTCCACGCCTTCGCGCTGCGGTATGCCAGACTGAGACGCAGCGCTCGCTATCGCCGGGTGCTTCAATAGCCCTCTGGACTGAGGCGCTCGGCTAAGTCGAGGTCGCTCAGTTGTATCCAGAACGCCTGCTCGCTCACCTGGTAGCGCTGGGCGAGTCGCTGAGCGTCCTTCATCCCGGCCGCCAGATCGCTCTTCAGCATGTGCGACGGCATGAGTAACTCGGCCGCAAACTCATTTGCTTCTTGTTCCTTGGGATCATGGGTGGCGAAGCTGTCGTCGACGTAGAACTTCTTCTGGTCGACAAAGTCGGTAGCGTCGTAATCCTCGTGTCCGGCCAGAAAATGCCCAATCTCGTGAGCGATGCTGAAGCGCTGGCGGTGGCGATGCTGCGCCCGGTTGACGGCGATGGCACGCACCTCGTCTTCCATCACGAGCATCCCCGAGATCGTCGGGTCGTCGAAGTCGTAGGGCACCACCTTGAAGCCAAGCAGCCGAGCAATCTGCTCCACGTCGACCGGAGGGGTGGTGATCCCCGCCAGTTCAAGCATGTTGTGCGCCTTCTGCCGGACGTACGTCGACCTAGGCATTGTTATCTTCCTTGCTCTCGCCCGAGCGAACGTACCGCAGAAAGTCCTCCTTGAGCTTGCGCTGGTCTCGCTTCGTATCGGAGGCGTGCCGCAGCTGGAAGCTACTCGCCGGACGCAGGAAGAAGGCAAGGTCCTTGCCCAAGAGGTCGGCCAGCCGTTGCAAATCGGCCACCCCGAGCTTCGTCACCCCTCGCTCGATGTCCGAGATGGCGGCGTGGGAGGTGCCGTAGCGCTGGCCGAGCTGCTGCTGGGTCCAGCCGCGGGCCTCGCGCGCCTCCCGGACGCGTCGGCCAATCGCGCGCCGGTCCTCTATTTGCTCTCCACCGATCATCTGCTCTCCACCGATGCACTCATTCGCTACATGCGTCACAACGGTGGTTGACACCGCCGCCTCCCTCATGGTACTCATGAAATTGAAGCGAACTCTTACAGTCGGGCGGGTTCGATCCGGATGCCGGGGCCGTCCCTGTCTCTTATACACATCTCCGAGCCCACGAGACAGGCAGAAATCT
>CALBSQ010000228.1 GCA_937967325.1 uncultured Chloroflexota bacterium | reverse complement strand
GATGCGAGAGATCGGTATTTTTAGCGGCAGCGCGCACCCGGAGCTGGCCGAGGAGATCTGTGCCCACCTCGGAGTGCCACTCTCTCCGGCCGCGGTCACTCGTTTCAGCAATGATTGCTTGCAAGTGCAGCTCCAGGCCAACTG
Source organism: uncultured Chloroflexota bacterium (assembly GCA_937967325.1). Lineage (GTDB taxonomy): Bacteria > Chloroflexota > UBA4733 > UBA4733 > UBA4733 > UBA4733. Next base: position 9,877 of record CALBSQ010000228.1, on the reverse strand, counting down.
CCGCGAGCGCGACATCTTTCTGATCCAGCCGCTCGTCCCACCCGTGCAAGAGCACCTGATGGAGCTACTGCTCATGCTCGACGCCGGGCGCGGCGCGTCGGCCGCCCGCCTCACCGCCGTGATCCCGCACTACTCCTACGCCCGCTCCGACAAGAAGGACGCCCCCCGCATCTCTATCGGCGGCCGCCTCGTGGCAGACTTGCTCACGACGGCCGGGGCCAACCGTGTCCTGACCATGACGCTGCACTCGCCGCAAGTACACGGCTTCTTCACGGCGCCGGTCGACCACCTCAACGCGCTCAACGTCCTGGCCGGCCACTTCCAGGGTCGCGATCTGCGCAACACCATCGTCGTCTCTCCGGACCTCGGCAACGCCAAGCCGGCCACGCAGTTCGCGCGCCTGCTGCATTTACCGGTCGCGGCCGGTAGCAAACGACGGCTCAGCGACGACAAGGTGGTGATCGACGCCATCGTCGGCGAGGTAGCCGGCAAGAACGTCATCATCTTGGAGGACGAGGTGGCCAACGGGGGTACTATCGTCGAGCTGTTGCAGCGCCTGCGGGAGCAGCGGGTCGGCAAGATCGTGCTCGCCTGCACGCACGGGCTCTTCACCGGCCCGGCCATCGCGCGCCTGCGCGCGCAGCCCGACCTGGTCGAGATCGTAACGACCAACACGGTCCCCATCCCCCCGGAGAAGCGCCTCCCTCACCTGCACGTCCTGTCGATCGCGCCCTTGCTGGCCGAGACGATTCGGAGGGTTCACGAAGGCGAGTCCGTCAGCAGCCTGTTCGTAAACGCGTACTGACCAGGAGCGATCGGCGGTCAGGGCGACGGGAGCGACGGCGAAACCGGGGCATTCAAGCGGCGATTGGCGGTGCATCGGCGGCTTCCAGCAGCGGCACGGCTGAACCTGTGGCACGTCGAGCTGTCCCGGCGAGGCCAGCGGTAACGAAGCTGCTAGTCCAGTTTCTCCCACACCAACCCGCGCCGCCGCCCTTCTCTTCCGAACGGCATATGTGCCCGCGTCACACTGATGCCATACAGACACAAAGAGGATGATCCCGTTGCGTGTCGGCAACGAGTGGCTTCGTACGAGCTCGTCTCGGTTATGACGACAACGGCGGCGCCCAGTCCTATGCGTTCAGCCCAATCCTGGCGTCGCTCCACCGGAAGCTCGACATCCTGCCAGCACGCATGGCATCCGTGCGAGACCGGCCGCACCGCCGACATAGCCGGTAGGTCGCCGCGGATCGATTATGCTCTGTAATCATCGAACGCGAATCGGTGTCGATTACGTGCGCTAATCGCGGCAAAGCGCCAGCAGTATTTGACAGATCGTAATCAACGCCGTAGAGTATCGCTGATGAAGTGGCCGCCTGCTCACCGTCTATTGCGAGAGGGTGCTTTATGACCGGCTTCTCCGATCTGCTGCGCAAACGCCGCGAGCAGCGTCAGATGCCGCAGCGCGCGCTCTCACAGCTCGCCAATATCAACCAGGCCCTCATCAGTCGCTTCGAGACGGGCGACCGCTTGCCATCCGGGCCGGAGCAGGTGCTGGCAATCGCCCGCGCCTTGCAGCTTGGCGACGACGATGTAGACACCTTGCTCGCCGCCGCGGGCTACTGGCCGCGCGTGTACGTGGCGCTCGGCCCGCGGGACGAGACGCTCCTACTGGTCGCTCGCTTCCTTGCCGATCCCGCGATCCCACCGGTGAAGAAGGACCGCTTCCGTCAGCTTCTCACTCTCCTGGCCCAGGAATGGCTGGCGCCATGACCGAGGGCCGCCGCGGCCGCGAGGAGTTCCGCTTCGACGCCCGCTTCGGCAGCTTACAGCGTAAGACCGGCATCGCCGCCATCCCCTTTGCCCTCCTCTTTTACCAGGCCGAGCTGGAGATCGCGCCCCCGGAGCTCTGGCTCATCGTCTTCGTCCTCGCCCACCGCTGGACCAGCGACCTCCCCTACCCAGCCGTACGGGAGATCGAGCGCCGCTCGGGGGTCAGCAAGAAGACCTTACTGAAGTACAAGGCAGCTCTGGAGACCAAAGGGTATTTGGAGACGGTCCATCGCACCCGCCCCGACGGTGGCAATACCTCGATCGGCTGGGACTTCTCACCGCTCTTCGAGCGCATCGACGAGCTCATCGTCCGCGACCTGGAGTGGTGGAAGACGCGCAATCCCCACTTCATCGATGAGGAGCCATGGGCCGGAGGAGCAGGGAGGGCCGCTGGCTCGCCGGCGAACCCGCCCCCTGGTGTACCCCCCTACACCAGGGCCGGTATAGACGCGTCTACCGGCGCCGGTGTATGCCCTTCGCCCAGGGCCAGTCACCAGGGGTCGCCCAGGGCGGACAAGGGGGCTACACCACATGTTAAAGAAGATCCAACAGAAGATCCAGACGAAGCGATAACGGCGCTCGACCATCTCTGGGCGGAGGTGCTGAGCGATCTCCGTGAGCAGGTAGTGCCCGCAAACTACAGCCGCTGGCTGTCGCGTACTTCCCTCCTCAGTTGCGAGGACGGACAAGCGACAGTGGTGGCGCCGGACCGCATCTGCGCCGACCAGCTCACCCGCCGCCTCGATCCGCTGATTCGCCGGTCCCTGGCCGGCGCCTTCGGGCAGCCCGTCACCGTTCATTACACAGCACGGAACTGACCTCGGACCGCCGGGAACCACGCCATGGAAGTCCGAACAACGTCTTCAGCATCCCGCACGGCACAGACTACGCGATGGCGACGGGGGGCGTGTACGTCCTGTGTCGCCTCCGCGACCTATTGGTATTTCTGCTGGATGGCCTCAATCTGCTTGGTCATGGTGTACATGAGCGTCCCAATGTTGTTGACGTGCTGCGCTGCGGAACGTATGCTGACGACATCCAAATGGTCCACACCGTAGGCGTAGTCACCAGTCATCGCCACCATCTCATTGCCAGTTTGTCGTAGATTTCTATCTACAACGACGAAGTCCGTTGGTACGTCCCGAGTCTTCTGCCAACGTTCCCCGATCACCTGGAGGATCGCCAGCTGTGTTGCCGCTTGCGTCTCCCAATCGGTATTGCGTAGAAGGGGGGGATCGTTACTTACCTCGCCGGAGAGCGCCGTGAGCTGCTGAAGTGCTTCAGTTGCCGTCTCTACGTCCGGCTCAACCGAACGGACGTAGGCAAGATCCGCCGCCGGCATGCTCTGTGGGGCGGGCGTGGACGTTGGTGGGACAGCGGTCGCGGTTGCAGTAGGAATCGCGGCTGCGGTCGCTGTAGCCGCGGCAACCGCATTGTCCCGGGCCTTGGTGGTGTCCTGCCGCCAGGGAGCGATGGCAGCAGCCGTCGCATATTCATTGAGAGCGCCAGGGATGTTGTGTGCCTGCAAGAGCGTATTGCCTGCTCCCAGGTGGTTGACGGCGAGGATGTCGGCTGCCGCCCGTTCAGCCTGGGTGGTCGCTGTGGCGTTGGGCGTGGCTGTGAATGGAATAGCCGTCGCCGAAGGTGTGACCGTGGAAGTCGCCAGAGGGATAGCAGCAATGACTGCCTGAGGCGTGGATGTGAACAAAGGAGCGGCGGTGATGGCGGCCACCTTGCTCGCCGTGGTGGCCGAGCTACTTCCCCCGTTCGCTACGGCAGCCAGCCAGATCAGCAGTCCGATCATCAAGATGATGGAGCCGCCGATGAGGACGGAGAGGCGCCCGGCTCCTTCGAGTCTGATCAATGATGGCGGGTCGCCATCGGCCCCTGTGGCACCACAGACGACACACGGCGGTAATGGAGCCTCCAGACGGCGCGGGTAGCTGCACCGAGGGCAGCGGATTAGCGGGGCAGTTACCGAACCCATCTACTTGCTCTTGTTCTTGAGCGCTTCACGCTCCTGAGCCAGGGCGCGCTTGCGTGCTGAATCGATCTCTCGCTGCTGCGCCTGCAGCTTATCCCGCTGCGCCCGCAGACTACCGATTTCCCGCTCTACCCTGTCCAGACCGGCTTGCGCTTCCCGCAACGACTGGCTGGCATCCTGCAAAGCTGACGTGGATCGATCACGATCCGATGAAAGATCAGCATGTCGGCGGGCTACGTCGCTCAGCAGGCCCTGACGCGCCTGGATGTCTCGCTGCCAACCAACGGCATCCTCCACGTCGGCAAGCACAGCAAGCGTCGGATTAGAAACAGCCACCGCCAGCGGTCGCCTATGCACCAATAGTGTCCCACGGTTACGTGGCGTGCCGGCCCACAGCCTGGAGACGAGTGGGATGCCGCAACGCGGCGGTAGATGCGAGTTCCCGATCTCCACCATCACGATGTGCTCGAGAGCGAGCTCGATCTTGCCTCGCCAACCGAGATAGCGGAGTGACTGGTTCCCGAGCGTCAACTTGCCTCGATCGAGTGCGGCTCCATTGAGATACGCGACACTTGCCGTACGATGCGTTTCGCGCTTGAGGGTATCTACCTGACGATCGACAGCTTTCACACCCTGACGGCAGCGATCTTCGTTCTGTTTGGCTAAGTTCCGAGCCTCGCGCGCAGCGGTGAGATCAGGCTCCTTCTTCTTGATCGCCTCGTCCAGTTGATGGATCGCGAGGAGCCGTTCCGCATCCCCGCTTTCGTTTCTGTCCATGTTCCTGGCTTTTGCTATGTAGACTCGGCCGCAGAGGCGGTTCAGGCGCTCCTGGCTCGCCCGGTCGCTGAGGCGTCGGACGTCCGCTGTACGTCCCGGGCGAGCACGGTGGCCACGTACATGTTCAGGCTCACTCCCTGCGCCTCCGCTACCTGCACCACCTGACGATGCAGATCCTTGGGAATCCGCACGTTGAACTTGCCGGTGAAGCTGTGACCTTCTTGCTCCGGCTCGGGGATGGAGCGTCCCAACTCGAGCGAGCACTCGATCCAGAGCCGCTGGGCGTCACGGATGGAGGCGATCGCGTCCTCCGGCGTGTCGCCCTGACTCATGCAGCCCGGAAGCTCCGGCATCTGCACAAACCAGCCTTCTGGATCAGGAATAAGCTCGATCCTATACGGCTTTTCCAGATACGACTGAACTTCAGGCCTCGGCGTAGTCTCTTCCCATTCCACTGCGGTATCAAGCGTCATGATGGATCTCCCCCTTCCAATAGCTTCAACGCCTGACGTACATACGTCTCAAGTAGGAATGGACGGCGCTGGGGAACAGTAAGTTGCCGTCTCCCGCGCCAGTAGAAGCGGTCGCGAGTCCCTTTCTGGCGCCAGTCGAACCCGGCGGCTTCCAGAATCGCGTTGAGCTCCTCCGGGCGGACTTGTCGCGGATGCTGCCTGATGCGCTCCAGCCGCTTGTCCGCCACACCGCCCCGCTGCCACTGCTGACAGTGGCATTATCGCTACCCGGAATGGAACTGTCAAGCGGTATGGCTATACCTGACGGTTACCTTTACTCTCAGTAGCTCTGCTAGAATACCGCCGTGCAAGTCCGGCTCTTTGACTTGCCCGCTGGTGTAACGGAGGGCGACCTGGCACGGGGAAGCCGTGAGCAGTCTGGTCCCAAAGGACCGGGCCGTAGTGTCGGCTTCCACGCGGAGCTATGGCAGCGTAATTGCGAGGGAAGGCGCATATGGCAGCGCCTGAGCAGGTCTTGGTTTGCCTGGCTCCCGGCCGGGTGGTGCTGGAGACGCGTTCGCTTGCAGCGCCGTCAGCCGGCCAGGTGCTGGTGCGGAGCCACCTGAGTCTGGTCAGCACCGGAACGGAGCTGACGACGGTACGTGGGAACTGGCCGGACGGGGCCTTCTGGCGGCGGATCACCCGTTACCCGGGGGAGCTGGGGTATAGCCTTGTCGGGCACGTCGAGGCGATTGGTCCCGGTGTCTCTGCTTGCTTGTCTGGCGACCGCGTCTTCGTCGCGGCGCCGCACGGCACCGCCGCACTCGTGACGGTGCAACAGCCGCCCTTGGAACAGCCCAACGTCATTCCGATCCCTGCCGAGGTGTCTGATGACGCCGCGGCTTTTCTTGCCCTGGCGCTAGTGGCGATCAACGCCGTACGGCTCGCTCGCATCGAGCTTGGCGAAACCGTGGCTGTGGTGGGCCTGGGCGTGATCGGTCAGCTCTGCTGCCAGCTCGCCCGCCTGGCCGGCGCGCGCCGGGTGATTGCCTTCGGCCATCGCGCCGGCCACCTGGACGCGGCGCGCGCCGGTGGCGTGACCGCGGCTGCCGACCCCCGTGATCCCCCTCCACCGGCCGAGGTCGTTCGCGAGCACAACCGCGGCGCGCTTGCCGACGTGGTGCTGGAAGCCTCGGGGAGTGCGACCGCCATCGACCTGGCGCTCCACCTCGCCCGTCGCAACGGCCGCGTGGTGCTCGCCGGATCACCCGCGGGTCCGGCGTCGCTGGAGTTGCACGAGACCGTCCACGGCCAGGGCCTGCAGCTGATCGGTGCGCACCTCAGCACGCTCCCCTTCGGTGAGCTACCCCTCCAGCCCGGCTGGAGCGTCGAGCGGGCCGCCTGGCTGTTCTGGGATTCGCTGGCCGACGGCAGCGTTCGCGTGGATCCCCTGATCACCGATCGTGCCGGCGGCGCCGAGGCGCCGGAGTTGTACCGGCGATTGCTCGCCGAGCGCGGTGACGCGTTGGGAGTGCTGCTGACGTGGTGACGCGTTGTTGGGAAGGGAGGAGGCAGCGGACGTGATCGATCGGTTGCGCCTGGTGATGCATGTACCAAGTCGGGTGATGACCGCTGGCCTTGGTGGTTCGTCCGGGAAGTGGCGCTGGAGCCACCACGAACTTGGTAGATACGCCACTTAGCCGGCAGAGTGTGCTGGTCGAGGGGAACGGAGAGCGAGATGGCCGGCGATTGGGAAGCGCGGCCCGGTGGTGTCGTCACAGACCTGGCGATGTGCCCGGATGAGGGTGGAGAAACGGCGGCCGCGAGCGCGGCGCAGCAAGCGGGCGTCGGACCGAGGACGTTGCGCCTGCACAATACGCTGACGCGGCGGCTGGAGCCAGTCGTTCCCGTGACACCTGGGTACATTGGCATGTACACCTGCGGCCCCACCGTCTATCGCTACGTCCACATTGGCAACCTGCGTAGCTACCTTTTGGCCGACTGGTTACGTCGCACGCTGGTCGGCCTGGGGATGCGCGTGACGCAGGTCAAGAATGTCACGGACGTCGGCCACATGCGCCAGGACATGGTCGAGCGGGGCGAGGACAAGATGATCGCGGCGGCGCTCGCCGAAGGCAAGAGCCCGGCCGAGATCGCCGCCTTCTACACCGAGGCCTGGCTGGAAGACGAGGCCGCGCTGAACATACTGCCCGCCACGGTCACGCCACGGGCCACCGAGCACATCCCCGACATGATCGCGCTCGTCCAGCGGCTTCTCGCCCCAGGGCACGCCTACCTCGCCGGCGGCAACGTCTACTTCGACGTTGCCTCCTACCCGCGCTACGGTCGCCTCTCCGGCAACCAGCTCAACGCGCTGCTTGAGGGCGTGCGCGGCGAAGTCGATCCCAGCAAGCGCCAGCCGGCGGACTTCACGTTATGGAAAGCCGCCGAGCCGGGCCGCATGGTCAAATGGGACAGCCCCTGGGGACCGGGCTTTCCGGGTTGGCACATCGAGTGCTCGGCTATGAGCATGCGCTACCTGGGCGAGAGTTTTGACCTGCACACCGGCGGCGTCGACAACATCTTCCCCCACCATGAGGACGAGATTGCCCAGAGCGAGGCGGCCACGCGCCGACCGTTCGTGCGCCACTGGGTCCATGGTCAGCACCTGCTCGCCGATGGCTTGAAAATGGCCAAGAGCACCGACAACGCCTACACCCTGGCCGACCTGCGCGCACGCGGCTTCGACCCGCTGGCCTTCCGCTATCTCTGTCTGCTCACGCACTACCGCTCGCGCCTCAACTTCACCTTTGCCTCGCTGCGCGCCGCGGCGTCCGCCCTGGAGCGCCTGCGCGGCCGCTTGCGCGACTGGCATTCGCTGCCGGCGCAGTCGCTTAGCGGCACTGCCCTCGACTGGGACGGCCGCTTCACGTCGGCCCTGCTGGTCGACCTGAACTTGCCGGCGGCGGTCGGCGTGCTCTGGAGCATGCTTCGGCAAGGTGACCTGCCACCTGCGCAGGCTCGCGACCTTATCCTGCGCTGGGACAAGACCCTAGGGCTGGGTCTCGACGCCGTCCGGCCGCGGGTGGCGAGCGCTCTTCCTGACGATGCCCGACTGCTCCTGGTCGAACGCCGGGCGGCGCGCGCGGCGCGGGCCTTCTCGCGCGCCGACGCCTTGCGTGCGGAGCTGGCCCGGCGCGGCCACGCGGTGAGCGACACGCCTTCCGGACCGGAGTTACATCCGCGTCCGCCCAGCGATGCCCCGCACCTCCTCTCCCGTGCCACCGACGTGCCGTCGTTGTTGGAGGAGGTCGACACCTGCGACGTCTCCGTCTGCCTCCTGGTCCACAACTATCGCGCGGATGTTCAGCGCTGCTTGCGCAGCCTCATGGCTAGCCAGGGGCCTCACCGCGTCGAGTACGTGATCGTCGAGAACGCCTCGACGGACGGCGCCGCCGCCTGGCTCGAGCAACTGGCGACCGAACGTGCCGGCGTCCGCCTTCTTCGCGCCGACCACCGGCTCGGCGAGGCGGAAGGGAGGAATCTGGCGCTACGGCAAGCCCGTGGCCGGGCGATCCTGCTGCTCGACACCGGCGTCGAAGCGACCGGCGACCTCTTCACGCCGCTCCTCGACGCGCTGCGCGATCCGCAAGTCGGGGCAGTAGGCCGCTGGGGACTCCGCACGTCGGACATGCGTCACTTCGCAGACGCGGATGGGGGTGAGGTCGATGCCATCGCCGGCTACCTCTTTGCCTTTCGTCGCGCCGAGTTGCGCCGCGTCGGCTGGATGGACCAGCACTACCGCTATTACCGTAACCTCGATCTGCATTTCAGCTTCCAGTTCCGCGATCGCGGCTTCCGCTTGCTGGCGCTGGCGGACTTGTCGGCGGTCATGCACGAGCATCGCGGTTGGGAGGAGCTGAGCGAGGCGGAGCGCGAGAAGCGCAGCAAGCGCAACTACTACCGATTTCTCAACGCCTGGCATCACCGCGAGGATCTGTTGGTGGGCCGCTCCGGGCAGCGCGTGGCGGAGTGAATGACTCGACTGGCTATGTCGGCTTGTGGCGGGAGCAGACCCTCACTCCGCCTTCGGCACCTCTCCCCCGCACGCGGGGGAGAGGCCCCAACGGGGAGTTCGGCTCCCCTCGCCCGCTCGGCGGGCGAGGGGCTGGGGGTGAGGGCCCGTCTCGGCGTCACCATGCACAAGGGAGCTAACAACGCGTGCGGGTGCTGTTCGTCACACCCTACTACCCTCCGGCGCACCTCGGCGGCATCGAGCGCGCTATCGTCCGCCTGGCGTCGTCACTGCGGGAGGCTACGCCCGATCTCGAAGCTAGCGTGCTGACGACCGAATATGCCTTCCCGCCGCGCTTTAGGTCGGGGTTGCGTGACCGCGAGCGCCGGCCGGAGGCCACGGTAAGGCGCTGGCCGAGCCGCCCCCGGGCGGCGCTCCCGCTCTTTCCGCTGTACTCCTGCCCGGTCACCTGGTTCGGCCCATTGTGGTTGCACCGGCTGCTACGTGAGCTCCGGCCCGACGTCATCCACATGGTGGGCGACGGCTGGGCTTGGGCCCATCTCTGGCTGCTGGCGCTACGGCCGGCCGAGGTCGCGGCCGTTTTTACGCCGTCATTTCACCGTATGACGGCGTCGAGACAGTGGTTGCGACTGCCCAACCGCCTGCTCTGCGCGAATGCCGAGCGCACGCTCGTTCTGACCCCTCAGGAGTGGAGTGACGTCCAGCTCGTCTACCATGCCCCGCCGGATCGCCTCCGTCTGGTCCCCTGGGGAGCTGTCTCTTATACACATCTCCGAGCCCACGAGACAGGCAGAA
>CALBSQ010000227.1 GCA_937967325.1 uncultured Chloroflexota bacterium | reverse complement strand
TGGGGATCAGGTCGTAGCCGAAGGTGTAGTTGACCCAGACCTTGCCCAGCAGCCCCTCCACCAGCATCGCCGAGGGCAACGGCACGCCGCAAAAGCCCCCGCCCAGGAAGGGCACGATCTGGATGAAGCCCTGGTCCGGGAAGACCTGCAAGTAGCTGAGCGAGAAGTTGACGAACCACTTGAGCACCTGGATGTCGATGCGGTTCACCACCTGGATGGGACCCTCGTTGAGGGGGATGGTGACCAGCTTGGGCATGTCCTGGCCGATGCGGATGCCCTGGTAGACCTCATCGATCGTCTGGACGTTGAAGTGCCGCCGGCAGTAGCGATTCACCTCGCCGGAGGCCATCAAGAGGATCGTGTCGAGGACGCCGGAGGTGTACAAGGGTGAGCTGGTGGTGAGCTTGAGCCCGTTGGGGTAGTTGAGGTACTCGTCCTTGCTGAGGTACTGGCTGTCGCGGGGGAGCATCATCGGGTTGCCGGTGGGGGTAATCGTCGAGGGCGTGTAGAGCGCCTGCCCCTGGGGGTAAAAAATCTCCAGCGCTGGGCTCTCGTTGGTCCCGTCGGTCGCTCGGACCTCGAACTGGTACTGCTGTCCGTCCTGGCCGGTGTAGGTGTAGGTGGTGGTGTTGACGCCGGAGACGAAGGCGAGGAGCGTCTTGGTGGCGGACTCTGGGCTCCCCCGCACGCTATACACGTTATATCCCAAAATTCCCGTGGTGACGGAAGGCGCGGTCCAGGTCACCGTGATCAGTAGTGCCATATGCCGCCAGTATGCAGCGGCTTTGTCAAAGCGGGGCGTTGTAGCTGGCGGTCCCGCCCGTTGGCGCGGGCAAGCTGCTGGCAGTGGAACCGACCGTGGGGTTGGCCAGTGTGCTGCCGGCGACGCCGCCGATGGGCAGTCCCAGCTTGGCTCCGGTGGTTCCGCCGGTTGCCGCCCCGAGCTGCGAGCCGGTCAGTCCGCCCGTGGCCTGGGCAAGGCGACTGGTCGTGGTCCCGTTCGTCGCCGGCGCGAGGGGAACAACAATCACGATCTTCTGCTCGGTCAGGAGGGTCGGGTACAGGTGCTGCGGCCGCTGCACGCCCCACACCGGCAGGGATTGGCTGAAGTTCCAGCGATCGAAGCTCACCGCCTCTTGCTGGGCGAGCGCTTTCGCGTCGATGGCGAAGCTGGGGGCGAGATGCTGCAATCGAGCACTGTCAAATCGCGGGCGTTGCAGCCCGGGATGCCACTTGTCCACGGTCACCATCTCGATGGCCATCGGCGTGAGGAAGAGGGATGGGTAGGCATATTGTCGGCGAGCCACGTCCCACATCGGGCTGGATTCCTGGTAGTCGTACTTGTCGATCTCGATGTCCGGCGTCGGCAGGACGGTCGGATCGCCAACCGCGGCGGGAGAGAGATACTGCGTCCGCGCAAGATCAAACAGCGTATCGGGGTGGAGGCCCGTCCATTTATCGGCGCTTGCTCGTTCCGGTTGGGTCAGCGCGGTCGGGTCTTGCTCGCTGACCGGATCGAGGTACTGGGTGCGCGACAGGTCCAGCCTGGGCCGCTGGGTCTCCGGGTGCCATTTGTCCACGGTGACGATCTCCGTCCCGGGGCGAGGATACGGATCGAGCGCGCTCACGGGATGGAGGTACTGCGTGCGCTTGCTATCCAGCGCGGGCGCTGATTGCGGGATCTCCCAGCGATCCAGGGAGACCGCCTCCGGGCGCTGGGCATTCGTCAGCTCGAGAACGAAGACGGGGGCGAGGAATTGTCGTTGCGACACACCGAACAGCGGCTGGGTGAGCAGCGGGTGCCACTTGTCGACGGTCACGACTTCTGCGTTCGGTCGGGGGAACGGGTCGAGCCAGCTCGTCGGGAACGTGTGCTGCAACCGCTCCACGCCGGCGATGAGGTTGGGGCGTTGGCCTTGCCACCGGTCGATGGAAACGGCCTCGGGCCACTGGCTCGCGGTCAGCTCCAGAGCGAGCGAAGGGTACAGGTATTGGAGCCGGCGCACATCCCACATGGGAGACGATTCGCTGTAGTCGTACTTCTCCAGCTCCAGAGTGGACGTGTCGATGGGCAGCGGGTCGCTGGTAAAGCTCGGGTAGAGGAACTGCTGGCGTTTCACGTCGAAGACGAAATCGGGCTTCTGGGGCAGCCACTTGTCGGGCGTTGATCTCTCCGGAGCGGTCAGCGCCATGGGATCGGTGAAAAACGACGGGTAGGTGTACTGCTGGCGTTTGATATCCCAGACCGGCGTCGCCTGCTGCGTGTCGTATTTGTCGATCCCGATCCGCGACGTTGCGATGGGTAGCGTGTCCATTGCCGCCTGGGCGGGGTAGAGATGCTGGACGCGGGGGGCGTCCTTGCGCGGCTCGCTCTCCTGCGCATACCAGCGATCCGGCGTGACTTCCTCTTGGTCCTGGGACGGGATGGTGACCATCGCGAGGCTGGGGTAGCTGTACTGGACCCGCCTCAGGTCGAACAGCGGAGGGTTGGTGATCGGCGCCCACTTGTCATAGCTGACCCGTTCGGGCTTGGCCATCGCGCTCGGGTCCTGCTCGACCACCGGATACAGGTGCTGGTCTCGCGCCGCGTCGAAGCGGGGACGCTGCGGCTCGGGATGCCACTTGTCCACGGTGACCAGCTCGCCGCCGAGCGGGACAAACGCGAGGGCGGGATCAAGGTAGGGGGTTCGTCTGACATCGGCGATGATATCCGGTTTCCGCGGGAGCCACTTGTCCGGCTGCGCCCGCTCCGGCAAGCCGGATGATCCCACCGTGTTGGCGAAAAAGAGGAACGGGGCAAGCGCGGCGACGGAATAGGCGGCCGCCTTCTGCCAGTTGGCCTGGGGCGTGTTGAGCTGCGGCTGGAACTTGTCGTAGGAGACCCGCTCCTTAGCCTGGGCGTTGGCGATGCCGGACGTCTGGGCGTCGTACTGGATGCGTCGCAGTGCCATCTAGTAGTCCACCACCTCCGCTCTGTCGAAGAACTCCCGGGGCAGCTCCTGCCCCGCGGGCGTGAGCTGCTGCCAGGTGAAGCTGACGGCCACCGCCGGCTTGATCGCGACGACGGACAGGATCCCATCGGGCGAGCTGGAGGTGTCCGTCCAGGTCGTCGAATAGGCGCCGACGGTCGTGGTCGCCTTGGTGCTGCTGCCGGAGACGACGCCGACCACGCTATCGGGAATATTGGAACGGCTCGTCTGCCCGCTGCCGACGCTCGCGCTGCCGAGGGCGCCGCCGGGGTTGTCGAAGTAGCTGTCGATCAGCCAGGCGTTGGCCGTGGCGGTCGTGATGTTGGCGGTGGTGGTGCCCGTCCCGACGGTATCCTCGGCGGAGCCGGTGGCGTCGATCGGGCTGGATTGGGCGGCCCCGGTGAGGGAGATGGAGGTGACGGCGCCGGCGTCGATCGAGCCGGTATAGGTGACGGCGACGGTGTGGGCGCCGGTGGCAGGGTTGACCAGATAGTAGATCGACGTGTGGTTCAGGCCGCTCGTGGTGTTCTCGTTCTTCCCCAGGGTCAGGCTCACGCCGTTGTACTTGACCGTGCTGACGACGAAACTGTTGGCCGAGGCGACGGTGCAGCAGACCAGGAGGATCAGGTTGGAGCCGGTGCAGGTATGGGAGTAGCTCACCGAGGAGACCGAGTCCTTCGCGCCGCTGTTGGCCTCGGCATCGAACGCGAGCGCCACCCTATTTCCCTCCTATGATCGGGAGATGGGCGTACTGCTCCAGGAGCTTCGTGTGCTTGTATCGGCCGATGGTTCGCTTGTTGCCTTCCATGATCTCGAGCTGTGCTTCCATAGGGACGCATTCTCTGCATTTTTTACTGCCGCAGGTCAGTCCCATGCACCGCATACACCAGCCACGCTGTCTCCCCGATCCAGGGATCACCTGCCAGTGCATGCCACAGTTGTGCGTCACCAGCAGATTGGCCACAAACGTCTCCGAATGCGCGACGGACAAGTTATAGACCGGCAGCTCTCCATCGATCTTCGCGTTCTTCATGACTTTCAGCCACCAGTATCCGCCATATTCGATATGCCGCTTTATCGACTTGACCTCGCCGTTGTGCGACGAGTAGTTGACCTCATAGGTCCTCCGATGCGAAACCCCCGCGTCGTCGACCCGAGGCCCCGCGGTGGTGAGGCATGGGTTGTGTCCCAGCCGCAGCAAGATGAAGGCGACTTGATAGGCGAGCTGGAAGCTGATGGTCTTGAACGATACCCTCCCCGGTCTGCGGTGAACAACCATGCCGTCGCCCTCGTAGATCCCGCGGATAATCTCCCGCTGAATCGCTGGGGGATAGGAGAGGAACGACATCGGCAGATGCTTCTGCTCTGCCCCGTGGCCAAATACCTTGAATGCCTCCTCTAAGCGAGAGGAATAAATGACGATCTTGTGGGTGAGTGAGTTCTCATAGGCGATCTCACGACAATTGGCATGGAACCGCTCGCGGGCCACGCGCTTGATGAAGGAGTGGTACGTCGTCTCCCTCTGGTGGAATCCGAGCTCCACGGTGTCCCGCCCGGTCCAGCCCTCCGCCAGGTACAGTCCGATGAATCGTGCCAGCTCTTTGTCGATACGCTGGCCGGCCAGCTCCCCCGGCCGCTGTTCTGCCCGCACGGTTTGCATCGCCACGTAGTCGCCCGGCCGGATGTCCACCGCTTGCTTGAAGTACGGCGATCGCCGGATGTAGCAGCGGCGCGCGATCCTCGTGTAGCCCTCGCCTTTCGTCGGCGCGTACGCATGCGCCCGCGGATGCTCGACTTCGAGCACCAGGAGCGGATGCTCCGCGGAGGCGAGCAGGTCCTCCCCGCCGCCCCGCACGACGATTCGGTAGTAGCGATTGACGGTTCTTTGGAATACCTCGTTCACCCGAGAGAGGGCGCCATCCTTGTCCAGCACCAGGTCCCCGACCACCACATCGCGCAGACACACGATGCCACGGTCGGTGAGCACTTTCGTGTCGCCGGCGAGGCAATGCTTGCACTGGGCGGAATGAAACTCGGTCGTGTTGCCGAGATCGTCCGTCACGACAAAGTAGCCGTTCGGTTTTCTCAGGTTGCCAAAGGAAGTGACGTCTTGCATATTCGCGTCTGCCCTGTATGAACAGAGCAGAGGTGAATAGATAAGAGCAAAGCTGCTTATTCTATAAACATGATGGTGCCGTCGTAGACGACTGCCGACCCGCCAATACCTGGATTGAGCAAGGTCAGTCCATTGGCCGTTCCTGCCGCGCTGACGATTTCACTGGTTGGCGCTGCCACCCAGCGGAATGTCGCGCGTTGGTTCTGTGCCCATTGCAACACGGCCGCGCCGAGTGTCGGCTGCGTCGTGGCGTAGGAGCCTTGCCCTGCTGTGGTCAGGGATGCTGGGTCACCAGAGTCAAGCGGCGCCGGGGTAATCGCTGTCCCTGCTGCTCCCGTGGGAGCGGTGGTAAACCGGTACAGCGTAAATTCCGCCGCGTTATCCGCCGGTGTCGCGTGTGAGCCGACGAGAATATCGTAGACCGTCGGTCTGACCGCCGCGGTTGGGGTCAGCGTGATCACGGGTGCTGACGCGCTGTTTGGCGCGTTCAAGGACCAGTCTAC
>CALBSQ010000226.1 GCA_937967325.1 uncultured Chloroflexota bacterium | reverse complement strand
GCCGGCGTCGGTGCGGGGAGGGTCCGCGGCTGCCCGTCGGGCGCCAACAGGTAGAAGAGGGCAACGGCTTCGCGGTCGGTGCGATTGGCGGGGCGATGCGCCACGCCGGGCGACTCCCCCCAGCACTCGCCCGGCGACAGCGTCACGGGCGGTCCGTCGCGCACCTCCATCGTCAACGTGCCCTGGAGGGTGCAGAAGCTGCCGGGGCCGGGGTGCGTGTGCCAGGCCCCGGCGTAGTGCGGCGGATACACCTCGCGGTCGACGGTGGCGCGGAGCATGGCGTGGTCGGCCGGGAAAGCCCGATTGAAAAGAAACTCGGGCGGGGGAGGCTGGGTCGCGGGCGACGGAGAGCCGGCAGTGGGCGCGCAGCCCGCGCCGAGGGCGAGCACGGTCAGGAGCGCTACCGCTCTTGCGAAGACGCGCTTGCGCACAGCACGGCTCGTCGGCGCGTCGTGGGCAAGGCGCGGCGCCAAGGGAACCTCCGTTGCCATCATACTATAGCCCGTCGTACGTCCGCCCGACGTATCATGACACAACCCGCCGCGAGGGGTCAGGTTGGCCCCCGTGGTAGCGGGCCGTATGGAAGCGCGAGCGGACGACGCGGTCGTGCGGGCGCGGCGAGCGGCCGAACTGGTGCCGTGTGAGGCGGCCTACTTCTACCTCGGTCAGCGCCCGCGGAATGAGCTGGCCCAGCAACTAGGCTGTAAGCTCACCGATTCCGGGCACATCGAGCAAGATCGGCGGCAACGCACGAGCGTGGAGGGCGTCTACGCTGCCGGGGACATCGCCCCACCCGACGAGACGGTGGCGGTGGCCATCGCGCAAGGGCAAGTCGCCGCCATCACGATCAACCGTGCGCTGTACGGTCCGGAGCAGCGGCCGTGAGTCGCCACACAAGCGCATGCGTTGTCCGGCCGGGCGCGCCCGCGGGCTCCTGGCACTCTCCCTCCTGGGCGGCGCCGTGCAGCTCCTGCTCCGGGTCGCGCTCGGCGCGCCAAGCCAGCCGGCCGCGCCGCCGGGCTTGGCGGCGGTCATCGGGACGCCGGCGGGGGCGCTGACCGGCATCTTGGCCGGCTACCGGACCGGTACACCGACGCCGGCCGCCAAGGTCCTGCCCCATCGGAGCGCTGCGAGCCGCCGCTGTTCCCCCGGCGAGCGACGCGCGGCCAGCAGGAGGAGCCCAAGGACGGGCGCCGTGTTCGGGTCGGTGGCGGCGCCGGTGAAGGGCCCGCCAAAATCCTGGCCCAGCCACCAGGTCAACAGCAGCCACACGGCCATGAGCCCGTACGCCCATCGGCGCGTGCTACGGCCCAGGAGGGCCAGCCCCAAGACGACCATGATGGCCACGAAGAGCCCATTCCACACGAGCGCGCTCTGCGCCGCCAGCGCTGCCATCGCGTGGATCGGCGCGGCCAGCGGCGCCGGCTGCGGGAGGGAGGCCGCCATGGCGAATACGCCGCCAAGCTGCTGTCCCATCCAGTAGCCGGCCGGGGGCCAGGCTTGCAGCGCGGCCATGGCGAGCCAGAAGAGCCCGAGCGCCCGCCTGACCCAGCGGGCGACCTGGCCAGTCGCCCACCACCGAGCGGGAAGCAGCAGGAGGATCGCCCCGACCACGTAGACGAGCACGGAGCCGGGAGCGCCGGTGAGCACGGTCGCCGCGCCCGTGAGGAGGCCGCCCAGCCCCTCGCCCAACACCCAGATGCCGAGTCCCCAGCCGATGGACAGCCACAAGCCCACGCGACCCCATGGCCGGTCGCGCCCCGCGAGCAGCAGCAGCCCGATGGCGATCTGGATGAAGATCGCCGACAGGTTGGCCGCGACCGCGTGTTGCTGCCAGAGCGCGGCGCTCGTCCGCAGCAGGCTGGCGAGCCAGGACGGCTGTCCCTGGGCTGCCGGTTGCAAGACTTGCTGCACGAACAATGGCGAAAACATGGCGGGCTGCGCCTGCAATACCCCATCGAGCAGCCAGAACAGGCCCAGCCCGATGCGAAGGATGTTCCGGCCCGCGATCGCACCCGCATCGCGGGTCGCCGTGCCACCTCGCTCCCGACTGGGTCGTCGCCAACGGTGCATCGTTCCTCCTCACACCGCCGCCCCCTCGTACGGGCGGACGAATCTCACGCACCTTGCTCTACTACACGGGAGCACGCGGATCGGATGCTGGAGGTGGAGTGAGAGGCTCGGCAGTGCATCGCCGGAGGCGTTCTCAGCAGTTCTCTCCCCGCCCCACGCACACGATCGTGCGACCTGTTCATCATCGAAGGTCTCGGCCGTTGCTACCAGCGTGGAATCGCGGGAGCTAGTCAAGTGATTCCGCGGGGCGGTCGTACTATTGTTAGTAGTACTTGAGTGGCGTATACTGGTGGGAATGGCAGCCGGCGCTCGCCGGGTCAAAGAGGCGCAGGAAAGAGCAGGAGGGTCGTCCGGTGTCGATGCTGAAGTGTTGCCTGAACTGGAAGGTGCTGGTGGGGCTGGGGGTCGTGGCGGCGGGGGTCTGGCTGTTCCAGCCCAGCGCATTCCGCGCCGCGCTGCCGACCCTGGCGGTGCTGATCTGCCCTTTGTCCATGGGGTTGATGATGTTCGGTATGGGCAAGATGGGCGGCATGAACGACGCCGCGACTCAAGGGACCCAACCGGGCCAGCAGTACACTTGCCCGATGCACCCGGAGGTGCGCCAGGACCAGCCGGGCCGTTGCCCCAAGTGCGGGATGAATCTGGTACCGGTCGCCCAGCCCAAGCCCACGCGGGCCATTCCAGCCTCCGCGGACGGCGCCCCGCTCAATCGCGAGCAGCAGCTCGCCCAGTTGCGCACACAGTTGCGGCAGGTCGGAGAGCAGCAAGCGGCGCTGGAGCGCCAGATGGGGGAGTTGGGCGCCGAAGATGAGGCGCTTCCGACCAGCAACGTGCTCCGCGAGGCGGAGCAGGTAGCCCGCGACTCAGTGCGGGCGGCGCGCGGTGCGCGGAACGGACGGTAATCCGGCGCCCGATCGGACAGCCATGACCGACACGTCATTTGATCTTTTGGCCCCGCACGGGGGGCCGATGTCGCCCCGGCGAGGGTCGGGACGCTGGTTGGTCGTTGGCGCCGTGCTAGCCGCGGTTGTCGGATTCCTGGTGCTTACGGGCCTCGTGCTGGCGCGGCAGCAAGGTGGGGCGCCGGGGATTGGCGTCCACGCGGACAGCCAGATTGGGCTAATCCGGCCCGGCCCGGCACCCGACTTCCAGATCCAGCTCTACTCGGGCGGCGCCTTCCAGCTCTCCGCCCAGCGTGGCAAGCCCGTCCTGGTCAACTACTGGGCCTCCTGGTGCCCGCCCTGCCGCCAGGAGGCGCCGGTGCTGGAGCGCGCCTGGCAGCAGTACCGCGGGCGTGGCCTGGTGCTGGTCGGGCTGGACATCTGGGATACCGAGCAGGACGCCCGCCGGTTCATGAGTGAGTTCAACGTCAGCTACGCGAACGGGCCCGATCCCAAGGGCGCCGCCGCCATCGACTACGGCGTCACCGGCATCCCCGAGACCTTCTTCATCCGGACGGATGGAACCATCGCGCGCCACTGGATCGGCCCACTGACCGACCAGCAGGTCAGCGCCTTCGTCGCGGAGCTCCTCCAATGAAGCCACCCCTGCCGGCGGTCCGACCAGTTGGGATTCGCTCAATCTATTGGCGAGCCGGCTGGGCGCTGTGGGGCCTCGCGCTCCTCTTCGGCGGTTTCACGCTGGTCCTACAGTTGCGGCCCACCGCCTGGTCCGACCTTACTGGGGCCGTCGCCGGCCAGGTTTCGAGGCTGAACGGGCAGGCGGCAGGGGGCGACTTCCACACCGCGACCGGCCTCGGCCCGGCGCCAGACTTCACCGTGGCGCTGTTCGACGGCGGCTCCTTCCGGCTGGCGGAGCAGCGCGGCAACGTCGTGGTGCTGAACTTTTGGGCCTCCTGGTGCGTCCCCTGCCGGACAGAGTCGCCGCGGCTTCAGGCGGCCTCCCAGACCTACCGTGACCGCGGTGTGGTGTTCATCGGCGTGGACATCCAGGACGACGACAAGGACGCGCGGGCCTTCCTCAAGCAATATGGCCTGACCTACGCGACCGGTCCCGATCACAATCTCGCCATCAGCCAATCCTATGGCGTGAGCGGCTTGCCGACGACCTTTTTCGTGGACCGCCAGGGGCAGATCGTGCGGCGCTGGCTGGGCGAGGTGCAGGATGCGCAGCTCACCGGCTTCATCGACGAGACGCTGCGATGAAGGCAGGAAATAACCGAGGTGACGGAAATGCCGGGGCCGCGATTGCGATCGGCGGCCAAGCGACCGGGGGGACTGCGGTCCCCTTCAGTTGGCGAGGCCAGTCCGCGATGCGGGGGATACCGCGGTGAATGGGCTCGTTCCGGACATCGGCTGGGCCCTCGCCTTCGGCGCCGGCATCGTGTCCTTCTTCTCGCCCTGCGTGGCGCCGCTCATCCCTGGCTACCTGTCCATGGTGTCGGGGGTCTCGCTGGATCAGCTCGCGGCGGGCGGGCAGGCGCACACGCGGCGGGCCTTGCGCGCGGCGCTCTTGTTCGTCCTCGGCTTCGTGGTCGTCTTTGTGCTCCTTGGCATCGTCGCCTCCCTCCTGGGCGGCCTGATCGGACCGAGCCGGCGCCTGCTCAATGAAGTGGCCGGGGTGGTCATGGTGGCAATGGGGTTGATCGTGTTGGAGATCGTGCGCCTGCCCTTCCTCTACCGCGAGCGCAAGCTGCACCTTTCCCCGGCATCGCTCGGGCCGGTCGGCCCCACAGTGCTGGGCATGCTTTTCGCCTTCGGCTGGACGCCCTGCGTGGGGCCGATCCTGGCGGCCATCCTGTTCTACGCCGGCAGCACCCAGACGCTGGGCCAGGGCGCCGCGTTGCTGCTGCTCTACGCCCTGGGCATGGCGGCGCCCTTCGTCGCCACCGGCGTCGGCTTTGCACGCATGACGGGCGTCTTCGGTTGGGTCAAGCGCCACCACCGCTTGCTCAACTGGGCGAGCGGCCTGGTGCTGATCGGCATGGGCGTCCTGTTCCTCACCAACACCTTCTTCTGGCTCAGCATTGCCATGCAGCGGCTCTATTACACGTCCTTCTACCGCTGATCCGGCCGCCCCCGGCCGGGGGCGGCCGTAGTCGTGCCGGCCGAAAGTGCCCTATTCCCCTCCCCGATGGCGGCCGCGCCGCGTATCACCATCACCGAGCGCAGCTCGGCCAATGCACGACGGCAGCCGGGTTGGCGGCGGCGACTGCTGAGGAAGTAGCGGACAGCCGAGGTGGCGGGTGTGCCGGGGCCGCGATTGCGATCGGCGGCTTCGTAGACGCACCACGAAGCGACCGGGGATACCGCGATCTGCGGGACCAGCGCTTCAGCTCCTGCTCGCTGGCCGCTCATCTGAATCAAATTGGACGGCGCGCCACATCCCCGCCTTGCTGGGGCGAGGAGTGGACGTGGGCCGTCTCGCGCAGCCGCCAGGCGGCGAGGCCCGAGGAGCCCAGCGTGAGCGCCGCCACGGCCATGATCGCGGCGGGGATCCCGGCGACGTCGGCCACCGCCCCGGCCAGGAGGGCCCCGACGGCGTAGCCGAGGTCGCGCCAGAGCCGGTAGACGCCGACCGCCGAGGCGCGCCAGGACGGGTGGGCCACGTCGCCGACCGCGGCGAGCAAGGTGGGGTAGACCAGGGCCGTGCCGACCCCCAGCAGGAGGGCGCTGCCGAGCCAGTGGCCTTCTCCTCGCACCAGCGGGATGGATGTCAGCGCGACGCCCTGCAGGGCCATCCCCCCGACGATCAGCGGCCGGCGCCCCCAGCGATCGGAGAGCGTCCCCGTCCCGATCTGCAGCAGGCCCCAGGACAGCGGATAGGCGGCGGCGATCGTCGCGATCGCCCCCACGCTCAAGCCTGCCCGGGCGAAGAAGATCGGCAACAGCCCCCAGGCCATGCCGTCGTTGAGGTTGTTGACCAGGCCGGCCTGGCTGCAGGCGAACAGGTCGCGATCGCGCCAGCTCACCAGCGCGAAGAGCCGGCGTAGGGACGGCCGCGCGCCCGTCTCGGTCGCCGTCCCGACCTGCCGGGCTTCCAGGCGCGCGTGGCCGCGCGTCTCCCGCACCAGGAAGAGGGAGAGCAGGAAGCCCGCCACGGGCAAGGCCAGGCCGAGGGTGAAGGGTCCCTGCCGCAGCCCATAGGTAGCGGCCAGCCACCCTGAGGCGAGCGTGGCCAGGCCGACCGCTCCGTAGCCGGCGCTCTCGTTGAGGCCCAGCGCCAGGCCGCGACGGGCCGGCCCGACCAGGTCGATCTTCATGTTGACGGTCATCGACCAGCACAACGCCTGGTTGATACCCAGAAGCACGTTGGCCGCGACGATCCAGCCCCAGGCCGGCGCCCACAGGATCAGCAGGGGGACGGGCAGGCCGGCCAGCCAGCCGGCCACCAGCACGCGCTTGCGTCCCAGGCGGTCGGAGAGACCGCCGGCGCCGAAGTTGGTGAGCGCCTTGACCGTGCCGAAGGTGGCGATGAAGGAGAGCGCCGCGCTCGCCGACGCCAGGCCGAACTGCTGCTGGGCAATGAGCGGGATGACGGTGCGCTCCAGCCCCACCATCGCGCCCACGAAGGCGTTGATCAGCACCAGCAGCAGGAACTGGCGCAGGTTGGCGCGCAGCCCGAGCCTGATGGGCGGGGTGCCGGCAGCGGGCGGGGCGAGTGGGAGGCGCATCGCGGCGCGTTAGCGGCTGTCTCTTATACACATCTCCGAGCCCACGAGAC
>CALBSQ010000225.1 GCA_937967325.1 uncultured Chloroflexota bacterium | reverse complement strand
TCAGCCGACTCCGCCTGGTCCGTCCGGTTCTTCTTCTCGCGGGTGTGCCGCAGGCCGATCTCCTGCTGATAGTCCAGCCAGGCTTGGTCCCGGGGCCGCGTGAATACATCGGTAACCCAACGAATGAAGCGAGGTTTCGAGGCCGCCGAGTAGGCGGCGTTGGAACGGCCATCGGGGAAAGCGGAGTAGCGCGCGAGGTGGGGCTGCGATGCGATAACCCCTCGCCAGGCATCGACCATCGCCTCGGCCTGATTCGCCAGCACCTCGCGCGCCAGCTTCAAGTAGCGCTCATCCTCGTCGCTCCATTGCATCGTCCGCTCGAGCAGGTCGAGCTCCTCCAGGGTGACCGGCGAGTGCGTCGCCCTACCGAACGTGTAGCCCTCGATTTGATCCGGCCGCGTCATCTGTTCGCGTCTCCTTTCGCTACTCGCCTTCGCTGTCTGTATACTGCCATCGGCGTTGGACCCTGGTACAGGGGGCGGCATAGCGATGCTGGAAAAACCGGATCTGCCGGACGAAAAACTCATCTCCTGTTTGCAGGATCGCTACGGATTGCAGATCGTCCACATCGTTTTTCTTCCGCTTGGCGCCGATCTAAATACGGCAGTCTATCGGGTTGACGACGTGGCAGGGCCGTACTTTCTGAAGTTGCGACGAGGCATCTTCGATGAAACGACCGTGGCGGTACCGCGATTACTCAGCGACCAAGGCATTAGGCAAGTCATCGCTCCCAGAGAAACTGGCGAGCGGCAACTCTGGACACGCGTGGATGCCTTCACGGCGATGCTCTACCCATTTATCGTGGGCCATAATGGGTTCGAGACTGTCTTGTCGGATCGTCACTGGGTCGAGCTTGGCGTCGCGCTCAGAGGCATTCACACGGCGGTCGTGCCGCATTCTCTCCGACAACGTGTCCCGCGCGAGACCTACTCTCCACGCTGGCGCGACCTAGTCAGGACATTCCAAAGGCGTGTTGAGGCTACCGTCTTCGACGATCCCGTCGCGGCAACGTTGGCGGCGTTTCTTCGAGCCAGATGCGATGAGATCTCCATGCTCGTCGAGCGGGCTGAACAGCTTGGCAATACGCTCCGGGAGCGATCACTGGAATGTGTCTTGTGCCATGCTGATATTCACGCCGGTAACGTCTTGGTGGATGCGAACGGCGCGCTGTACGTTGTTGATTGGGACACGCTGATCGTCGCACCGAAAGAGCGCGACCTCATGTTTGTGGGTGGTGGTGTTGGTGGTGTCTGGCATAGCGCCCGCGAAGAAATGTTGTTCTATGACGGCTATGGCCACGTGGAGATAGATCCTATGGTTCTCGCGTACTATCGCTACGAGCGGATTGTTGAGGATATCGCGGTAACGTGCGAACAACTCTTCTTGACCGACGAAGGCGGGGACGACCGTGAAAAAGGGCTACGGCGTCTTCTCAGGCAGTTTCTGCCGAACAACGTCGTGGAGATAGCCCACAGGTCAGACGACCTGCTGCGAGTGGGCTAGACGGTGCCACCCAGACCTTTCAGCCGCGATGCCGCGCGCTGTGCTACACTCGCCTTGCGCCGCTGCCCGGGTGGATCTGCTCCTCCGGCGAGGGCAGCAACCCCGTTCCAGGTAGGGAGAAACAAGGAGACCGGACGTGATCCAGATCGCCGAGTCCCTTTCGCCGCGCCCCTCGCCGCTGTGGAGAATGGTCAAGCAGTGTGGCATTGACCACGTCGTTGGCGCGATGGACTTCAGTCGGGGCCTCGATGTCGAGCGCGAGGCGCTGCCGTGGAGCTATATGTCGCTCCTCCGCGTGAAGACGGCCTACGAGGACGCCGGGTTTGAGTTGGCGGTGCTGGAGAGCCGGCCGCCGCTCAACAAAGCGAAGTTGGGGCTTTCGGGGCGCGACGAGGAGATCGAGACCGCATGCGAGCTCATCCGCAACATGGGCGCACTGGGGATCCCGGTCTGGTGCTACGAGTGGATGCCGGTGTTCAACTGGATGCGCACGTCGACCACGATCCCGTCGCGCGGCGGGGCGCTGGCCACCGGCTACGACCACGCCCTGATGCGCAACGCGCCGCTCACCGAGTACGGCGTCGTTTCCGAGGATACGCTGTGGGACAACCTACGCTATTTCCTCGACGCCGTGGTACCCGTGGCCGAGCAGGCCAACGTGAAGCTGGCGATGCATCCGGATGATCCGCCTCTCTCGCCAATCCGCGGCCTGGGACGCATCATGCGGAGCACCGAGAACTACCAGCGGCTGCTCGACCTGGTCCCCAGCCCGGTCAACGGCATCACGCTCTGCCAGGGCAACTTCACGCTGATGACCGACGACCTCCCCGGCGCCATTCACCACTTTGGCCGGCAGGGCAAGATCTTCTTCGTACACTTTCGCGACGTGCGCGGTACCCCTGAGAAGTTCGTCGAAACCTTCCACGACGAGGGGCAGACCGACATGTTGGCATGCATGCGGGCCTACCGCGAGATCGGCTTCGACGGCGTGTGCCGTCCGGACCACGTCCCGACGATGGAGGGCGATAGCAACGACCGCCCCTCCTACTCGAGCATCGGGCGGCTCTTCGCCATCGGCTACCTCAAGGGTCTGCGTGAGGCAGTGTACGCGTAAGTCTGGAAGGGTCGTGCGCGACGGTCCGCCCGACGCTGAACCGTCGGGCTCACAGGACCAACCGAGCTAAAGCTGGCTGGGGGCGCGGGCCGGCTGCGGACGCAACTCGAGCCGCTTAAAGCGGCTTGATTGCTCCAACCGACTTCCATCGTCCCTAGCCGGCTTCAGCCGGGTTCAAAACTGTTAGCCCGACGGTTCAGCGTCGGGCACAACGGCGGGTGTCGTCTCCAGACATTCGCCAGCGGTACCAAACACTGCCCGTCACCCGGTTTCGTCGCGCCGCTCGGGCGTCTGAGCGCGGCGCCAGGCCTCGTACTCGGCGCGGGCCGCGTCGCTGAGCGGGTAGTACTTCCGCAAGTCGCCCCCTTCGGCCAGTTTCAGCCGGCTGAACTCCTCCCACTCGACGTGGGCGCCGGCCTTCGTGGCGAGCTGAGGCGCCAGGCCGATCGGCACGACGACTGACCCGTCGTCGTCGGCGATGATGAGGTCGCCGGGCATCACCGTGACGCCTCCGCAGGCGACCGGGACGTTGACGGCGAAGGGGTAGATGCTCGTCTGGGTGTGGAAGTTCGGCGTCACGCCACGGAGCCACAGACCGAGCCCTAGCTTCTTGATCTGGGCGGAATCGCGGATGCAGCCGTCGATCACGACGCCCAGGCCGCCGCGGCCACGGAAATAGGTCATCATCATCTCGCCGAAGACGCCGCTGGTCATGTCCGCGCGCGCGTCGACCACCACGATATCGCCCGGCTGGGCATGGTAAAGGGCGTGGCGATGCAACTGGCGCTCCGGGTCCACGTACTCGGCGTCCGGGTACAGATCCTCGCGCTTGGGCATGAATTGCAGGGTGAGCGCGGGCCCGACGATCGACGCGCCCGGCGTCATACAGACGGGCCCTTGCATGAAGGCGCTGCGGATACCGAGGCGCTTCAGCTCCCCGCTGGCCGTGGCGCTCCCGATGCCCTGCAAGGCGGCGATGAGCGACTGATCTGGTCGTGGGATGTCCTTAGTCTCGACCGGCTGGTCACTCCCATTGCGGCTCGTCACGGCGCAGTCCTCTCTATGTCCCCCATTGGATGGGTCCGTGCCCGGCGCGGGCATCGGGCGCCAGGCGCGTCCCGTCATAGGCGCCGTTGGGACGCGCACCACCTATGCCGTCTCGTGTGGATGCTGCATTGTCCATAGTCCAGGCAGCCACGAAGAGCCGGCGCGGGGACTCGAACCCCGAACATGCGGTTTACAAAACCGCCGCTCTGCCAATTGAGCTACGTCGGCCAGCACCCTTGCCCAGGTCGACATGAGACCAGCGCATCATTTGACTGAAGCTTCAGTATAGGGAGCGCCGCACGAGATCGTCAATCCGTGGAAGATCGCGTAAGAGGTCAGATCCTGGGCGTTGGGGCGGGCAACGGGAAAGTTCGCCACGGCGTCGATCCACAGCGCCCCCGACGTCCACGGCCTGCACGACTCGGCCGCCCGTCGTGCTCTGGCCGCACGCTGCGATTGAGCGGCCGTCGCCTTGGGCAAACGCAGGTCCTGAGGTACGCTTAGCGCGTAACGCAAGTAGACGGGGATGCATGGTATGGCGCGCGCGCAGGACACGGCCCTCTATGAGACCATCCAGTCGCAGCCGGAGTTGGCAGCCGAGCTGCTGGCGCGCGACGACGCCGCCAAGGTAGCCGAGGACCTGCAGCGCGCGCGGCGCATCTACCTCATTGGCATTGGCACAAGCTTTCACGCGGCCCAGGTGGGGGCATTCCTCCTTCGCGCCGCCGGCGTCGAGGCCACCGCCGTCCACAGCGCCGACTTCGCCGGGTATCCGTACCCGCTGTCGCGGCAGGACGCCGCCATTCTGTTCAGTCACCGCGGCACCAAGCAGTACACGGTGCTGGCGGCGGAGCTGGCAGCGACGCAATGCGGCCTCAGCCTGGCGATCACGGGACAGGGCCGCACACTCCCGCTCGTCGGTCGTACCATCCAGACGGCGCCGCAAGAAGTGTCGAGCACCCATACCGCCACCTATACCGCTGCGCTGAGCGTTGTGGCGCAGCTCGCAGTCCACATGGGGGCGGCATCGCTGCGCGAGCCTCTGGCATCATTGCCGGCGGCCATGCGATCCGTCATCCAACAGGAAGCGGTCGTACGGGAGCTGGCAACCACATTGTCCAAGACGGCGCGATTAATGCTTGCCGGCTGGGGGCCGAACGCTGTCACGGCGGCGGAAGGGGCGCTCAAGCTCAAAGAGGCGACCTATGCCTGCGCCGAAGGGATGGGCGTCGAGCCGCTGCTGCACGGCCCACTCGTCGCACTGGGCGATGGCGATACCCTCCTGGTCGTGCAGACGGACGGGCCGGGGACGGCCCGCACCGCCGAGGTCTGCGCCGCGGCCAGCGCCATCGGCCTCCGCGTGTGGGCAGTCGGTTCGGCTCCAGCGGGAGTGATGCCCGCGGTCAGCCTGCCGGCGCTCCCCGAGTTGCTGTCTCCGATCGTCGCCGTACTGCCGTTTCAACTGCTGGCGGCGTTCCTGGCCGAAGCGTGGGGGACCAATCCGGACAGCTTTCGCCGTGATCAGCCGGCGTATGACCAGGCGCTCGCCCCCATCAATCTGTAGCGCCATCGCGTGGTACAATTTCGGGCAACCGCATACGGTCGGAGAAGAGAAGTGGGGGCAACCCACTTCTCTCTTTTTTGGGGCAGGGAGGCGGCGCGCACGTGTACCAGGCGCTGGCCCGCACCGTTACCCCGTCCGTGTCGTCGGTTGGACCGGCGATAGGGCCTGCGTCGCGTGGGCACGCTATGAGAAGCCAAGGCTCGAAGAGTCAGGATTGGAGGAGTGATGGCCAGCCAATCACTGCCTCCCAATGATTTTGCCCGTGCGCTGACCGAGCTCACGGAAAAATACGGATTGCCATCCGAGCTGCTCCTCCGCGCCGTGGAGGAGGCGCTCGCCTCAGCCTATCGGCGCGAGGTGGAGCAGCGCTATCCGGTTGCCGTCCACATCGATCAGGCCAGCGGCCAGCAGCATCTCTTCGCCGTCAAGCACGTGGTAACTCGTGTCCGCGACGAGGCGCGCGAGATAGGTCTGGCCAAGGCTCGTCAGGAGTACCCGGAGGCGGTTGAGGGCGACGACGTGGAGATCGCGATGCCGCTCCCGGAAAACTGGGGCCGTATCGCGGCGCAGGCCTTCAAGCAGATCGTGCAGCACAAGATTCGGGACGCGGAGCAGTCGCACACCTTCGAGCGCTATGCCGACCAGGAAGGTGAGCTCGTCAGCGGTCTGGTGACACGCCTCGACGGCGACACCGTATACGTCGGTCTGGGTGACACCGAGGCCGTGTTGCCGCCGGCCGAACAGGTGCCCACGGAGCAATACAAGCAAGGGCAACGGGTGCGCGCGTTCCTCATGGATGTCCACCGGACGCCGCGAGGGACCCAGCTCGTCTTGTCGCGTAGCCATCGCGGGCTGCTGCGCCGTCTGCTGGAGCTCGAAGTTCCCGAAGTTCATTCGGGCGCGATCGAGCTGAAGGCGATCGCCCGCGAGCCGGGCTCTCGCTCGAAGGTCGCCGTCGCCGCTCGGCAGGAAGGACTGGACCCCGTGGGCGCCTGCGTCGGCGTGCGGAGCGTCCGCATCCAGAACGTCGTCGCCGAGCTGAATGGCGAGAAGGTGGACATCATCGTCTGGCATCAGGAACCCGGCGCCTACGTCGCCAATGCGCTCAGCCCGGCCACCGTCGTCTCCACGGAGGTGCTGGACGCGGAGAAGAAGGTGGTGGCGGCCGTGCCTGCCAACCAGCTTTCGCTGGCGATTGGCAAGGAGGGTCAAAATGCGCGCCTCGCCGCCCGCCTGACGGGCTGGCGAATCGATATCCATGCTGCTGACACCGCACCGGCATTGGGAGACAGCTCACCCGGCCTGGCAGTTGCAGGACCAGCGCCGTCCACCATGAGGAAGGAGTGAGCCTATGCCGCTGCGACCGAAGCACGTCCCTGAGCGCACCTGTGTGGCCTGCCGGAACGCACAGCCCGATCAGGCGAAGCAACCGAAGCGCAATATGGTGCGGATTGTTCGTTCCCCGCAAGGCGCGGTCTCGATCGACCCGACCGGGAAGAAGCCGGGGCGGGGCGCCTATCTCTGTGCGAAACCGAGTTGTTGGCAACTTGCCCTTAATAGGGCGGTGCTGGATCGCGCGCTCCACGTGACCATCGCCGGAGAAGATCGGGCGGCGCTGGAAACATACGCCGCCGCCTTGGCCGGTGAGGAGCCGGCAAGCTGAAATTCGTCTTGAGGCTATCGCCGCCACACGGCCAACGAGGACGACACCGGTTGTCGCCAGCCCTGGCGCGTATCTCGCCAGTAGCTCAGGAGCCGTCAGGCACGTCTCCTGTTTGCGTTGCCTCCCATTGGGCCGTGAGATGGAGCAATCCGGCCAACGCCAAGGGCCGCTACGGCGACCTGTGAAAGGAGCTCGACATGAGTACCCCCTCTTCGTCTAATGGGGGCAATCGTCCCCCGGCCAGCCGCACATCCGGCAACGGCAATCGATCGTCCGGCGCCACCACCGGACGGCCCGGCTCGGCGCTGCGGCCAACGCTACCCACGGCAACTCGGCTGGCTCCGACGCCAACGCCCGAGACACCAGCGCCTACGCCGACGCCGACACCCGTGCCGCCGACCGCGCCGGCTGCCCGTACCGTGACGTCCGGGCCGCCGGCCCGGCCTGCCCCGCCAGCCGGGGTCCCGGCCCCGCGCCCAACAGCGCAGACGAGCACGCCTGGCGCGCCAGCGACCACGGTCGCTCGCCC
>CALBSQ010000224.1 GCA_937967325.1 uncultured Chloroflexota bacterium | reverse complement strand
GCGCTTCTCAGGCCAAAGCCCATTTATCGTCGCTAATCGCCGAAGTCGCCTTTGGCGAAAAGCATGTCATCATCGAACGCCGAGGCAAGCCGCTTGCTGCTCTGGTGCCGGTGAGCGATCTGGAACGGACGCGTGAGCAGGCGAAGCCCGTAACGCCGCGGGGCGCTCTCGCCCTGCTCGGCCTGCTCAATGATCTCGGCGATGACGATGTCGACGCCATGGTTGCCGACATCTATGCCGACCGCGCGCGCGACTTGGGTCGCCACGTTGACCTGGACGCGTGATGTACGTACTGGACACGGACACGCTCAGCAACCTCATGAAGCGCAGCACTTCGCCGACTCTTGTGGCCAAGCTGGCCACGGTTCCGGTGGAAGCCCAGTTCACTACGAGTATCACCTTGGGAGAGTTGCTGTATGGCGCGTACCGGCGCAGCGAGCATTCGAGCGTCCTGCTCGCGCGCATCGAGACAGTCCTGACGGCAAATCTCCCAATTCTGCCGTTTGACGCGGCAGCGGCGCGGCTCTATGGCCCGCTCCGGGCCGATCTGGAGCGCATGGGCACGCCTTTGGCCGAGGCTGACCTTCGCATCGCGGCCATCACACTCGCCGAGAACCTCACACTCATTACCGGTAACATCCGGCACTTTCAGCGCGTGCCCGGTCTCCGCATCGAAAACTGGATAGCATAGTCGCGCGCTCAGCTTCCTGCGCCCATCGGTCCCGGCTATGCGCGGTGTACGATGTACGCACGAGGGGGAACTCGCAACAGTTGACCAGGTGGCTTTCGACCGGGTCGTCACTACCTCAGAGTGACAGCGCGAGTTGGAACGTAGCTAGTGAGGGATGCCGTGCGATTACAAAAGAAAGTGTGCCTGATCACCGGCGCTGGCAGTGGCATGGGGCGGGTAGCCTGCCAGGTTTTCGCGCGTGAGGGCGCCCGAGTCGCGGCCCTCGACATCGTGCCGGAGTCGGGAGAAGAGACCGTCGCTGGAGTCCGCAAGGCTGGCGGGGAAGCCGCCTTCTTCGCTTGCGACGTCGCCGACGAGGCGAGCGTGCGAGCTGCCATTGAAGGCGTCCTAGCGCACTACGGCGGCCTCGACGTGCTCTACAACAATGCCGGCATCATGCCCAGCGAAGACCATTCCGTGCTCGACACCTCCGTGGCCGTTTGGGACCGCGTGATGGCGGTGAACGTGCGGGGCATCTTCCTCTGCTGCAAGTATGGCATCCCCCCGATGCTCCAACGTGGCCGCGGCTCGATCATCAACGTCGCCTCCTTTGTGGCGCTGGTCGGCTGCAGCGTGCCCCAGGACGCCTACACCGCCTCCAAGGGAGCCGTCATCTCCCTGACCAAGTCGCTGGCCATCCAGTTCCGGCCCCGGAGCATCCGCACCAACGCCATCTGCCCCGGACCGATCGAGACACCGCTCATGACGGACTGGCTGCTCAAGGACGAGGAGGCGCGGCGGCTCCGGCTGGGCCGCCAGCCCAGTGGTCGCTTCGGTCGCCCGGAGGACGTGGTCAACTGCGCGCTGTACCTCGCATCTGACGAATCCGACTGGACCAACGGCGCGGTGATGGTGATCGATGGCGGCATCACGAGCAATTACTTCTAGGTGTGGAGCATCGTCTCAGTCCTTTGGACTTGCGGGGGCGGCGGACACCCGGCGAATAAATTCGCGGGCTACGACCTGCGAAGTCCGCCTGCGCGGACTCTCCAGCCGCTAGCCTTTTCTCCGGTCCGACCCAGCCCGCGACGGCGGGCTTCGCAAGGGGTAGCCCGCGAATTTATTCGCCGGGAGACCTGTTGGGACATGCCGCCAACGCCACTGCCCAATTCCAGCTCAGCCCGTCTGCGAGATGGCAGCGACATCGAGGAATCGCTCAAACCAGCGCTCCGCAGCGAGAACCATGAAGACGTGCTCCCCATCGAAGAGGTCCAGCGCACAGGCGTCCGGGGCGCCGGCTGCGGCGTAGGCGCCCCGGACCGTGCCGAAGCCCGCTTCCACCTCCGCAATCCCGTAGAGTCCGTCACGCCGGCCGTTCTGAATCAAGAGGGGGCGCGGAGCGACGAGCGCGGCTACGTCGGGCAGGTCGCACACCGGCAACAGGCCGAAGAGGTGGTTGCAGAGGTCCCAGCCGTGCAGTCGGCGCCAGGTCTGGACCTCGCGGCGCAATGAGGTGAAGTAGCCGCTCACTACGGCAGCCCGCACCCGCTCGTCGAAGGCGGCGAGGAAGAGCGTGCGCTTCCCGCCCTCGGAGAGGCCGACGACGCCGAGCCGCGTCGGGTCCACCTCGGGGCGCGACGCCAAAACTGTCAGCCCGCGGCTGTCGTCCAGCAGGCGCAGACCGGTGAGCGATAGGCCCAGGTACTCCGTGACCCGGCCCATCGCGTTGTGGTAGCCGCCACTCTTATCCGGGGCGCGCTCTCCGAAGCCCAGTGCGTCGGGCGCAAGTGTGACGTAACCCCGTTGAGCGAAACGGACGGCGAAGTCGTAGTTATGGCTGGCAATGTAGGCAGCCACGGTGTCGTTGGGGGGCACGCCGGCGACGAGTGCCTTGCCAAGATTGTCGCCGTGGCCGTGCAGGCAGAGCAGGCCCGGCGACGGTGTGGCGGCCGGCGGATCGGGCGCCAGCAAGTAGGCGCTCACGGTGCCGCCGAAGGCGCCGGTGTAGCACAGGTGGTGGCGGACGTAGCCGGCACAGGGCACGGTGTCGCTGATTTCGGCGGCAACTGGCTGGACGGACTCCGGGGTTACACCGAGCACCGGCTCCAGTGCGGCTCGTAGCTCCGCCTGCCAGTCGCGCAGCGTTGCTGGATCGTTGATCGATTCCGGCAAGCTCAAGCGCGCAGGCGTCGCTTCGACGAGGCGCTGGAGGAGCTCGTGGGTGGCCAGCCCGGGCGCGGAACTAGCCGGCAACGCGCCGGTGGCGGTGTTGTTCATCTAGACGCCACCGGCCACGTTGTGGCCGCTAATAGGCAGATACTCCGGCTGGGGAGGCTTGCCGGTGTAGTGGTACTCGGTCGCCATGTAGCTCATGGTGATAGCGCGCCGCGGCATGGTCGATTGGTTCGCCGCCGTTCCGTGCAGCAGCAGGCTGTGGAAGAAGAGGCCGCTGCCCGGCGCCATCTCGACGGCAGCCACGTCCTTCGGGTCGTAGTGCTCCTCGGGGATCACGTAGTCGTCGGTCACGTGGACGTGGGGCAAGGCGCCGCGCTGGTGGCTTCCAGGTACCGCGGTCATGCAGCCGTTCACCAACAAGGATGGGTCGAACGGCATCCAGCAGGACCACAGCGCCATCGGCTCGATGGGCCAGTAGGGGGAGTCCTGGTGCATTCCCTTGGCCGAGCCCACGCCGGCTGGCTTCATCAGCACGTCAGCGCGGAAGAGCTTGAGGTTGGCACTCATCAGCTCCTGCATCATCGCCACGATGGTGGGGTGCAACACCAACTGGCGGAAGAGATCGTCGCCGTTGGCGACGCCGCTGATCTTGCGCACGTCGTCGCCCGGCGTCGCGCTCAGCTCGCCCCGGGCGACGCGTGGCTCTCGCTGAATGGCGAGTCCGGCGCCCAGCGGTCGGGTACCGTGGGCATACTCGGTCAGCCGCTCCATGTAGGCGCGGCATTGGTCGGGAGAGATGAGGCCCTCAACCACGAAATAGCCATCTTCCTCCGCTTGCCGGCGCTGCGCCGCCGTCAGCGTGCTGTTTGCATTCTGCGTTGCCATGATCCGACTCCTTGCTCTCTTGGTTTGCCGTCCCGAAACCACGCCGGATTAACCGACCAACACAGTGTCGGTGGCGGCAGCTCGACCCGCCCCACAAGGGGCAGGCTAAGAGTACAAAGCCGGCTAAAGCCGGCTGAACCGCTGTTTCCCAGGAGACTCAAGCGCATAATGGGATTTCAGCAGCACATGACGCGTATCATGTGCCCGTTCATCAGCATGGTTCCCGTAGTCCAGCCGGCTCTAGCCGGCTTTGTACTCTTAGCCTGGGGCTTGAGCCCCAGGTACGGCGCCATGCCGCGCAGTCCGGTTCCGCGCCGAATTGTCCAACTCATGCCCCGGCGCCATCCGACACACCGAGCCACCGCCCAAAGAAATCGAAGGCCAATCGACCGCTAAAGGAGTGCGGGCCCGGGAACACGTCGCGGGAGAGTCGGTCCGCCGCGCCCGCGGCCGCGTAGACCTGCTCCACTTCGCCGTAACAGCGCAGGGCATCGTCCACCACGAAACATTCGTCCCGCTCGCCGATCTCGGCCAGCAACGGCTTCGGCGCGATCAGACTGGCGACGGTGGAGACGTCACCGAAGGTCAACAGGTCGCGCATGTACTGGTTGCCGCAGAAGTTGCCGCGCCCGCGTAGCGTCAGCGCGTCGTCGCGGACGGTGCTCAAGTAGCAAGCGATCACCGCCGCCTTGATACGGTCGTCTAGAGCGGCGAGGTAGGTCGTCATGGTGCCGCCGAAGGAGAGGCCGACGCAGCCGATGCGCTCGGGGTCGACCTCCGGCCGGCTTTGCAGGTAGTCGATGCCGCGCATGCCGTCCCACAGGTCCAGAGCCAGCAACTGGAAGCCGAAATATCCATAGGCCATGTACAGCACGTTGCAAGGATCGCGACCGTTGCGCACCCAGTCGGACGGCGCCTTGCGCTCGCCGAAGCCGCGCCAGTCGGGGGCGAGGCAGACGTAGCCGCGGCGCGCGAACTGGCGGGCGTAATCGTAGTTCTGCCGGGTCACGCTCGCTTGCTGACGCTCGCGCTCCGCTACCGGCAAGGATTCGTCCAGCACCCCGGCCGGGTCGTCCTTGCCGCGACCGTGCCCGTGCGCGCACATCAGTGCCGGTCGCCGCTCGCCCGGCCGGATATCCTTCGGCAGCAGCAGCCAGGCGGGGACGGTGGTGAAAGCATCGCTGTCATACAGCACCTTGATCCGCCAGTGGTCGCCGGCGTCATGCCGCTGGCCC
Source organism: uncultured Chloroflexota bacterium (assembly GCA_937967325.1). Taxonomy (GTDB): domain Bacteria; phylum Chloroflexota; class UBA4733; order UBA4733; family UBA4733; genus UBA4733. Next base: position 22,255 of record CALBSQ010000224.1, on the reverse strand, counting down.
TCCTCGGCGGCCAGCGGCACGGACTCGGGCCACGAGCCGAGCGCCTCGACCAGGCGGGTCTTGACCCGCATGCGCCAGGGCTGCCACTCGGCCGCCGTGCGTGGCAGAGTCCAATGGCTCCCTGGCGATGGGGCGGTCGACCTGGCCCGCGCCAGGATGCCGTCCAGTGGGTCGATCAAGCGTTGGGCGCACACGAAAACGTCGTTCCTCTCCCGTTCAGAATAGCCAGGCTCAGGATGACCAGGCCTTGTCCAATACTACCTGCATGGCTTTGGCGGCCTCGGCCACGCCGTCGTGCGCCGACACCTTGTTCTGCATCACGTCATTGACTTGCTGGTCGATCACCTTCTGCCAGTCTCCCCTACTCGGGCCAACCACGAGCTGTGTCAGGTATTGCTCGTCCAGGTACACCTTCAGGTTGGCGGGTGGCTCGTTCTTCTGGTCGTCCAGCCAGGCCTTCGCGGCGCCCTTCATGATCGGCGCCTTGCCCTGCCCAAAGGTCAGCGGTGGTCGGTCCGGTCGGATGGAATCCACAAGAAGCTCCCAGGCGGCATCCTTCATCCTGGAGGGCGAAGAGATGACGTACTGATTCGACCAGGCGACGTTGAATTGCCCCTTGCTGCCCTTAGGGTTGGCGGTGACGTCCCAGGAAAGGCTCTTCTGCTGGCGATCGGTGCCGAGATCGCCGCAGCAGTTCCACATGCTGATGGCCTGCTGTCCTCTCACGAACCAGCCCTTGTCCGGCGCCTTGGTGGTCGGTGGCGGCGCGGCGTGGCTCGCGTACATCAGGTCGTGCAGGTACTGGATCGAGGCGACGTTCTCCTCAGAGTTGAAGGTGCATTGGCGATAATCGGAGCTGAAGAAGCTGCCGCCATTCGAAGGGATCATGCAGCCGAGGATGGGAGTGGTATAGCCGGTATAGGACGTGCAGCCCCATTGCGGCCTGCTGGCGTCGGTCAGCTTGGACGCGGCGTCGCGGAACTGGTCGTAGGACCATGTGCCGTCCGGAAACGGGATGCCGGCATGCTGGAAGAGGTCCTTGTTGTAGGTTAGCCAGGTGTTGACCCATTCGTACGGTATGGCGTACAAGTCGGCCTTGACCGACGGGTAGCGCAGGGCGTCGAAGAACACCTGGTAGTAGTTGCTCAAATCCAGCTTGCTGCGATTGGCGTAGGGCTGCAGGTCGGTAAGGTAGCCCTTCTTAGCATAATCGTAGACGGAGGACACGCTAACGAAGGATACGTCCGGCGGGGTGCCGGCGACTGCAGCTTGCTGATACTTGGTATAGACATCGGAGTTGTAATCGGCCTCGAGCTCGACCTTCGGATTTTTGGCCCGGAAGTAGTCGAGGAAGCCGTCCTTGTCGCCTTGTTCATACCCGGTCTTTGTGCCTTCGGTGGTGTTCCAGAAGACAAGCTTCCCGCTTTCGCTTGCCGGCGCGCTCGCGGCCGCTGTTGGGGCGGCGGCATTCGCTGACGATGTGGCGGACTGCGTGGTTGCAGACGATTGCGCTGTTGCGCTGCCGACGGCGCTGGTTGCGCTGGCGACGGTGGACACGCCACTGCTGCCGCTGGCGGTACTCGCTGCGCTGGACACCGGGCCCGTGCCGATCGTCGCCTCAGGCGTTGCCGTTGCCCCACCGCCGCATGCAGCCAGCAGACTCACGCCGACACCGGACGCGACCAGCACGAGCAGTTTGCGCCGACTCACGGATGATGATTCGGCACGACGAGCCGACCGGTATGCCATGTCTCCCACCCTTCGTTTGCGGTTGCTGGGAGCGGTACCCCAGGAATACCTCCCCCTGATCTGGCGGCCTAATTTGTATCCGACCCGGAAGGTTCGGATAATGGACTCATCGCGCGCCGTTTTGCACTTTCTTGACGTTTCGGCAGCCATCACGATGGCGTAACTCGAATGTCGCTGCTGTGGCACGGTGTACCATACTGAGTGTCAGCGGCGTACACGGTCGGGGAGTTAGCTAGGGCGGGATGGCAGTGGTCGTGGGGTCCGGCTTGAGTCCTCTCGCACCGAGAACGAGGCTCTGGGAAGGGCTGGGGCGAGAGTGGTCGGTCGAGCCTGGGTACGTCGGCGAATTCCATTGCGCCCCGGAATGGCGCGTGATGCCACGCGTACTCCCCGACTTTACGTTCTGGTTCGTCCGAGGTGGCGCAGCCGACTTGCAGTGCGCCGGCCGGAGTTACGCCATGCGTGCGGGCGACTTGCTGCTGGTTCCGCCGGGCGTCGTCCATACAGCGTCGCACGACCCGACACAGCCGCTTTGGACCGTCACGGCTCACTTTGTTCCGGTCGACGCAACCGGGGTACCCTGGTCCGTACCATCGGAGGATCTCCCGCCGATCCACCGTCGGCTCCTAGAGCCACAGGTCTTCGACCAGCACTTCTCCCGTCTACTGATGCTGTCGGCGCTGCGATCGCCCGCATGGCAAGTGATCTCGCGGTCGCTCTACCTCGCCTTACTGGCCGAGCTCTATCGAGAGGATGTGCAGGCGACCCTCACCCACGGTTACGGGCGCCAAAACTATCCGGCTCTTGCTGAGACGCTCCTACAATTGGAAGCGGAGGGCCGCTATTTCGTTCATCCCGGTATCCTGGCGGAGGCTTGTGGCTTCTCGCTTGGTCACTTCAGCCGCATCTTCCATCGCCAATTCGGCTGCACGCCGCAACAGTATCTACTACGCCGGCGCATAGACCGGGCACGTCACCTTCTGTTGGAGAGCGACCTGAGCGTGCAACAGGTGGCGCAGGCGCTAGGCTACCGCGACATCTTTTTCTTCACGCGGCAGTTCAAGGCTGTGGCCAAACAGCCACCAGCTACCTTCCGGCGAGCCGGACGAGCGTAGCACGACGCATGAATTGGGCGCGCATTGATAGTCCCTCCCTCCGATTCGAAGCGACCGTGGTGCGTCACCGGTGGGGCGTCGGCACTTACTCCCGCAAGAACTGTCCCAGCGCGTTCAGGAATGGCCGTGGATGCGTGGTCGGCAGCTGGTGTCCGGCGCCGGGGACGACGAGCAGCTCGGCAGGGTGGAACAATGCCAGCAGGTCGCGGCCGTGGCGCGGATCGATCAGGTCGTCGGCATCGCCGTACATCAGGAGCGCCGGCACGTCGGCGCGTTGCAAGCGCAGCCGCATGTTCTCACGCACGATGCAGGAGTCGAACGTCTCGCGCAGCGACGCCCAGCAAAACTTCACCGCGTCTTGGATCGCTTCTTTCGTCAGGTCCCGCGTATCGCTGCCCAGCCGGATCAGCGTCTTGCTCGGCCAGCCAACCACCCAGCGCGCCGTGTGTGGACGCTGGGCCAGCAGTCGCATCCAAAGCGGCGCCCGCGCCAGCTCCCCGAGGTTCTGCTGGACTGTACCCGTAAACGGCGTCGTGACGAGCACCAGACGCCGGACCAGGTCGGGAAAATCGGACACCAGGCGGAGGGCGATGACCCCGCCGAGCGAGTGGCCGACGATGGCGGCCGGCTGCAGGCCAATGGTCGTCAGGAACTGGTGGATGACCTTGGCATGGTCCGCCAGCGAGTAGCCGGAGCGCGGCTTGGCCGACTCGCCGAATCCTTTCAGATCGGGAGCAACGACCATGTGCGTCTTGGCGAGCTCCTGGGCCGTCGATAGCCAGTAGCGCCCGGAGCCGCGGAAACCGTGCAACAGCAACACCGGCTCTCCCGCGCCGGCGGCGCGATAACACAGGCGCAGCCCATCGACGTCGGCAAAGCTCGGCTGCCAAAAGCCGCTGGGAGCCGGCGCGCTGAGGGGACGCCTGCCCAGCGCAAATGTGGGGTGGTCCCCTTGCCTCGATGCCACCTGCCTCCTACATCCTGATCGGCCGCCAGCGCCAGCAGCCGCTCGCCTTAATGACAGCATGCCCTGCGATGCACATGCAAGCGCTGGGCCAAGGCGGTCGCGGGGTGAAGCCGGGGCGGCGCTCTCCGTTCTGCCGAGCGCGACGCTGCTCCCCAACTGATTCCTCATAGAACAACAGTCCTATTTGAGTCAGCATTTGCCCTTTCATGACGCTATACTCCAGACCCGGATCCTGGCATCTAGCCGCGAGGGATGGGCCGTTGGGCAACGTCGACACGGTGCTGCGCGAAATCCGCGAGCACGCGCCGGTAGGGGCCATCACGGCCTGGCGACACCTCTCGCCGCGTCCGGCCCGCTACGGAGTCTGGCCCTCGCACCTCGACGCGCGCCTGGTCGCTCAGCTTGCCGCTCGGGGGATCGAGCGGCCGTATGTCCACCAGGCGGAGGTGCTGGAGCGCCTGCGCGAGGGCAAGCACGTGGTGGTGGTCACACCCACGGCGTCGGGCAAGACACTCTGCTACAACGTGCCGGTGGTGCAGCGCATCCTGGAAGAGCCGTCGGCGCGCGCGCTGTACATCTTCCCGACCAAGGCGCTGGCGCAAGACCAGTTGAACGAGCTGTACACGCTGACCGCGCCACTGGACGTCGGTATCAAGACCTTCACCTACGACGGGGACACTCCCCAATCGGCGCGGCACGCCATCCGGAGTGCAGGGCACATCGTCATTACTAACCCCGACATGCTGCACACGGCGATCCTGCCCCAGCACACCCGCTGGATGAAGCTGTTCGAGCAGTTGCGCTATGTAGTCATCGACGAGCTGCACGCCTATCGTGGCGTGTTTGGGAGCCACGTCGGCAATGTGCTGCGGCGGCTCCAACGAATCTGCGAGTTCTACGGCGCCAGGCCCCAGTTCATCTGCTGCTCGGCCACCATCGCCAATCCCCGCGAGCTGGCGGAGCTGCTGGTGGACGAGCAATTCGCCATCGTGGACAATGACGGCTCACCGCGGGCGGAGAAGCACCTGCTGCTCTACAACCCCCCGGTGGTCAACCGCGAGCTGGGTATCCGCCGCAGCTCGCTGCTGGAGGCGCGTACCCTGGCCGAGCGCTTCCTGCGCCACAACGTGCAGACCATCCTCTTCTCGCGTAGCCGGCTGAGCGTAGAAATCATGGTGACCTACCTGAAGCAGATGCTGCGGCTGCCACCCGACCAGACAGCGCGGGCCGTCCGCGGCTATCGCGGCGGCTACCTGCCCAACGAGCGGCGCGAGATCGAGGCAGGCCTGCGTGACGGCAGCGTGCGAGCCGTCGTCTCCACCAACGCCCTGGAGCTGGGCATCGACATTGGCCAGCTCCAGGCGGCCATCATGGTCGGCTATCCCGGTGCCATCGCCTCGACCTGGCAGCAGGCCGGACGTGCCGGCCGGCGCTCCGGCACGTCCGTGGCTATCCTGGTGGCGAGCTCGGCGCCGTTGGATCAATACATCGTCAGCCACCCGGAATACTTCTTCGAAGGCGCAGTGGAGGGCGCAGTCGCCAACCCGGCCAACCCTTTGATCTTGAATGCCCACACCAAGTGCGGCGCCTTCGAGCTGCCCTTCGCCGACGGCGAGTCGCTGGGCCATCTCCGGCTGGACGCCACGTTGCAGGAACTGGAGCAGGCGCTGGTCGTCCACCACACCGGCGGCCTCTGGCACTGGTCGGCGGACAAGTTCCCGGCGGCGGACATCAGCCTGCGCTCCGCTTCGGCCGAAAACGTGGTGATCGTCGACACCACCGGGGGGAGCCGGGTGATCGGTCAGATGGACCGCATCGCCGCGCTGACCATGCTGCACGACGGCGCCATCTACCTGCATGAGGGGGTCCAGTACTACGTCGATCGCTACGACGTCGACGAGCACCGGGCCTACGTCCACCACGTCGACGTCGACTACTACACCGACGCCGAGCTGGACGTGGACCTGCGGGTGCTGGAGCCGTTGGAGGAGCAGGCCCTGGGGGAGGCGAGCCTGGCCTTTGGCGAGGTAGCGGTGACCATCCGGCCGAGCATCTACAAGAAGATCAAATTCCACACTCACGAGAACGTGGGGTCGGGTGAGATCCATCTGCCGCAGAGCGACATGCACACCAGCGCCATGTGGCTGGCGCTGGCCGACGCGCGACCCGACGGACTAGCCGGTAGCGAGCTGGCCATGGGCCTGCAGGGGATGCGCCACCTGCTGGCCAACGTCGCGCCGCTCTACGCCATGTGCGACCCGCGCGACGTGCGCGCCGTGGCGGAGGTCAAGTCGCCCCACACCCGCCGCCCGACGCTCTACCTCTACGACGCCATGCCCGGCGGCGTCGGGCTGGCAGCCCGCCTCTACGGGCAGGCGGAAGCGCTGCTACGTTCAGCTTACGAGCTGGCGGCGGGGTGCGCCTGCGAGGCGGGCTGCCCCTCCTGTGTGGGTCCGGTCCAGGAGGTCGGCGAGCAGGCAAAGCGGGCCGCCCTTACTATGCTGACCGAACTGTTGCAGAGCCATGTCCTGGCCGGCTGACGTCCCGGTCCGGCGACTCCGGCCGCCAATGACGATCCAGGAGCTCTGGCCGGACTGTTGCTCTGAGGGACCTCACGGCGCCATCGTCGCCCGCGACGTGTACTACGCGCCCGATCACCGCTACGGCCATCTGCCCATCGGCGCCCTGCTCGAGCCCTTCGCGCAGCCCCCGCGCCTGATCGGTGGGGAGGATCTGCTAGGCATGCGCTTCGCCGATGCGCTCTTCCTGGACACGGAGACGACCGGCCTGTCCGGCGGCACCGGCACCTACGTCTTCCTGGTCGGCGTCGCCCGCTTCGTCGATGGACGGTTGCTGCTGCGGCAGTTCTTCCTGCGCGAGCTGCACGAGGAGCGAGCGCTGCTCCAGGCGCTGAACGAGTTTGCGGCAGGCTGCACCGGGCTCGTGACCTTCAACGGCAAGGCCTTCGACCTGCCGCTGCTGAACAACCGCCACATCATGCAGCGCAGCCGATCGCGGCTGCCCGACGATCTCCACCTCGACCTCTTGTGGCCGGCGCGGCGCATCTGGAGTCGCCGGCTCACCAGCTGCTCGCTGACGTCGCTGGAGCGCGAGCTGCTCGGCGTCGCGCGCCAGGGCGACGTGCCGGGCGCACTGATTCCTGAGCTCTATTTTCGCTATCTCCGCGGAAAGGACGCCTCCCCGCTAACGGCCGTGTTCGAGCACAACCGGCGCGATGTGCTGGCGCTGGCGGCGCTGGCCGGCTTGCTCTGCGGCGCGGCGCTCCAGCCGGTAGACTATATCCAGCATCCCGTGGACCTGGTGGCGCTGGGCCGGCTGTTCCTCCGCGAACGGGACTATGGGCAGGCCGAGTGCTGCTACGACCGGGCGCTGGCGGGGCAGTTGCCGCGCGGCGAGCGAGGCTGGGCCTGGCTGGGGTTGGCCGAGGTCTACCGCCGTACCGGGCGTGGCGAAACGGCGCTACCGCTGCTACAGGTGGCGGCGCGGCAGGGGGGACCGGCTGGATTGGAGGCGGCGATCACGCTAGCCAAATACCTCGAGCACCGCGCCCGCGACTTCGACGCCGCCGCCGAGATGACCGCGCAAGCGCTGCAGAGTGCCGGCAACCAGGTCCGCCAGCGTGCCGACCTGCTCAGCCGCATGTCGCGCTTGCAACGGAAGCAGGCACGGGCCGCTGCCACGGAGTTAGCAACACACCACACGACTGGAGAGACCGATGCCGTCACTTCCTCGCCCCTTCATCCGGCGGCCCTCGCCTAGCCCGACGCCGCCGGCCAGCGTCGGCTCCAAGACGCTGCCGCCGCCGTCGATGCGTCACGGTCGCGGCGGGCCGGCTACCGCCATCGCGCCGCGTACCCAGGCGACGGTAGCAGACCAACCGGTGCAGACCGTTCGGCCACGGCGTAGCTTTTTCGACCGGATCTTCCCGGTCCAGCCGGGCATGAAGGAGCCGCCCTGGACGCGGACGATTGGGCTCATCGTCGCGCTGACGATCATCTGGGAGGTTCTCTGGTTCGTCACCTACTACTTCTTCCCCAGTCCGACGGCGCACAACCTCGCGGCCACCTACGGCGTGGTCGCCAAGTTCTTCCCGTTCGCCCTGGCGCTGTCGGCGCTCGGCTCCATCCCCGGCTTCTACCTGATGCGCTCGCGCATCCGCCGCGCCAATCAGGCCCTGGAGCAGGAGCAGGCGGCGCAGCGCGCGATGGCTCGCCAGCGCCCTGCCGACACGCCGATGTCGTCGCGGGCGCGCCGCCGCCACGAGGCCAAGCGGCGGGGACCGAGCGCGCGGCGGTGAGGGAACGGCCCCATCCCCGGCCCCTCCCCAGCAGAGCTGGGGAGGGGCCGGGGATGGGGCATAACCCGGTAGCACACGAACACAGAAAGTGACCAACATGCCAACCCTCGAGGGCCGCTACGACTTCAAGGCCGCGGAGCCGCGGCTGCAGCAGCTATGGGCCGACGGCCACATCTACGAGTTCGACCCGGCGCACGGTGGCCAGCCGTATACTGTAGATACGCCCCCACCCACGGTATCTGGTCAGATTCACGTGGGACACGTCTATTCGTATACCCAAGCCGACGTCATCATTCGCTACCAGCGCATGCGCGGGCGGCAGGTGTTCTATCCCTTCGGCTTCGACGACAATGGGTTGCCGACGGAGCGCTTCACCGAGAACAGCAGGGGCATTCGGGCTAGGGATGTCGGGCGGCGCGCCTTCATCGAGGCCTGCCTGTCCTTGTCGGAGGAGGTCGAGGCCAAGTTCGAGCGCTTCTGGAAGCGGCTAGGGCTGAGCGTGGACTGGCGGCTGCGCTATTCCACTATCGACCCGCGCTCGCGGCGCATCTCCCAGGCGGCCTTTCTGGACCTCTACGAGAAGGGACAGGTGTACCGGCAGGAGGCGCCGACGCTGTGGTGCCCCGAGTGCGGGACCGCCGTGGCGCAGGCCGACGTTGACGACAAGTCCGGGGTGGCGAGCGTCTTCACGACCATCCCTTTCACCCTCGACGACGGTCGGGTGGTCCCCATCGCCACCACCCGACCGGAGCTGCTGGCCGCCTGCGTGGCGGTGTTCGTCCACCCCGACGACGAGCGCTACCGAAGCTTCGTCGGTCACACCGCAACCACCCCGCTGTTCGACCTACAGGTACCGGTGCTGGCCGACGCCCAGGTAGACCGCGAGAAGGGCACCGGCGTGGTGATGTGCTGCACCTTTGGGGACGTCACCGACGTGGCGTGGCAGCGCGCCTACCGGCTGCCCTTACGCATCGTCATTACCCGCGACGGACGGCTCAACGAGCTGGCCGGACCCTACGCCGGGCTGCGCATCAAGCAGGCGCGGACAAGGATTCTCGACGATCTAGCAACCGCCGGCAAGATCATTGAGCAGCGCCAGATCGAGCATACGGTCGGCGTTCACGAGCGCTGCGGCACCGAGATCGAGTACCTCGTCGCCGGCCAGTGGTTTGTCCGGCTGCTCGAGCACAAGCAGCGCTTCCTGGAAGCCGGCCGCCGCGTCAAGTGGCATCCTCAGCACATGCGGGCGCGTTACGAGAGCTGGATCGAGGGGCTCAACTGGGACTGGAACATCTCGCGCCAGCGCTACTATGGCGTCCCCTTCCCCGTCTGGTATTGCCGCGGCTGCGGCCATCCAGTCCTGGCGAGTCGGGAGCAGCTCCCGGTCGATCCGCAGGAGACCCAGCCGGCGGTCGGACGCTGTCCCGACTGCGGCGGTGCTGAGCTGGAGCCGGAGACGGACGTGCTCGACACCTGGGCTACCTCGTCGGTGACCCCGCAAATCTGCGGCAGCCTGCTGGCGCCCTTTGGCATCACTGAGGCGGAGTTCGATCGCCGTTTCCGACCAATGTCGCTGCGGCCCAACGCGCACGACATCATCCGCACCTGGGACTTCTATACCATCGTGCGCAGCCTTTCCCTCACCGGCGACATCCCCTGGACCGACGTGCTGATCTCCGGCCATGCTCTCGACCCGGCGGGCAAGAAGATTTCTAAGAGCAAGCTCAAGGCGGCGGAGGATCCTAGCGCGATGTTGGAGCAATACTCCGCCGACGCCGTCCGCTATTGGGCGACCAGCGTGCGCACCGGAGGCGACACCTTGCTCAGCGACGAGGTGATGAAGAACGGCAACCGCCTGGTGACCAAGCTCTGGAACGCGGCCAGATTGGTCTTACCGCACCTTGACGGGTACCAGCCCGCCGCGGAGCCGCCTGCCGGACTCAACGCCACTGATCGCTGGCTCCTGGCGCGCCTGTACGAAACGATCCGCCGAGCCACCGCGGCAATGGACGAGCACGAGTTCGCCGCCGCCAAGGCTGAGACCGAGCGCTTTCTCTGGAGCGATCTTTGCGACAACTACCTGGAGCTGGTCAAGTTCCGTCTCTATGGCGACGCCGCCGAGTCCGATCAGGCCGGCCGCGAGGCGGCTCGCTTCACCCTTGCCCACGCGTTGCCGGCGGTGCTCAAGCTGTTCGCGCCGTTCCTGCCGCACATCACCGACGAGTTGTATCGGGTGGGTTTCGCAGGCGCGGAAGACGCCGCCTCCATCCACATTGCTCGCTGGCCGGTCGCTCCTGCATCGTGGGCCAACGAGGAGGCTGAACGAGCCGGACGGGCAATCCTGGAGGTGACCGAAGCGGTGCGCCGCTGGAAGTCTGAGCGGCGCCTTAGCATGGCAACACCGCTGGCCGCGGTTCAGGTGGACTGCCCTGCCGACCTGATTCGGGCAGTCGAGAGCGCGGTCCGGGATCTGCAGAGCGTGAGCCGGGCACAGCAGATTGAGCTGCGCCGGAGCCCTATCGGCACGGAGTTGGTAACGACCGTTCGACCGTTGGCGGAAGGCGGACCAGCGGTGCAATCGGCCGGGGCTTAGGCCCATGTGGTTCATCGAGTGCATCGCGTATCCGTCCGCCGCCCCTTATTCAACTCACCCCCAAGGGGCCTATCGCTGCTCGCCCTGCAAACGACGCAGCTCCTCCCACAGCCTCGCCGCCTCTTCGCCTTCCGTAGGGAGTCGTTGCCCCTGCTCGTCAAGGGCGCGGAGCCAGCGGCCCGCCTCAACGTACAGCCGCAAGCCACCCAGCTCCCGGCTTACCAGGCATCCATCTCCATCCGGCTGCCAGGACCCGAAATTGCCCGCTGTATCGCGCCGATAGCCGAAGAGGAGTGGGCCTCCGTCGCGCCGCTCCGGTGCGAAGATGGCATATTCCCGGACTCCCATGGCGTCGTAGATGGCCGGCTTGTCTTCAGAGTCGCGCTCCCAACTCTTCTCGCTGGACATCTCGACCACGAACTGGGGCGGCTTGCCTTCCCGCTCGACGTTCCACGATGTTCGCAACCGGTCCGGCGCTTCGACCATGAGCAGGTCCGGCGCCACGTTGAGGCGCCGGTTGCTCCTGCCACGCCGCATGGTCACCTTGAGATAGGAGGCGAGGTACCACGGCAGGTGGTGTCGCTCCACGTGGTAGCGTAGGATTGACTTGAGCACATCCACGCCCCGTACCTGCAAATCGGCCATGACCATCCAGGGCGCATCCTTCGTATCGTTCGGCGTAGTGAGCAACAGGAGATCACGGTCGAGATCCGTAGACAGCGCCGCCACGGCTGCATCCTCCCTTACGGTGCTGGCTCTGACGTGCCGGGGATAGTTGCTCGACACAAGTCAGTAAGGCGATTCTACCAGCGCCGGCCATTGGGCTTGGTGATAAGGCGGTGCGCACATCGTTCCGCCGAATCAACGGTGCCGCCACTCCCGAATGAGGGAAGGTACACTAGGTGCCGTCCATCTCTGTGGTCGCCGGGCGTGCATGATGGGAGGAAGTAATGCCGATCTACATCGGTCTGCACAAGTTCACCGAGCAAGGTCGCAAGGAACTGAAGGGGTTCGCCGACCGGATGGAGGCGGCCCAGAAGAACGCGCAACAGCACGGCATCCGCGTCCTGGGCCAGTACGTCACCATGGGCGAGTACGACGCGGTCACGATCGTCGAGGCGCCCGACGAGGAGACGGTGGCGAAGGGCGCGCTGCGGATACTGGCCGGCGGCCACACGGTGTCCAGCACCGTGCGGGCGTTTACCCCGGAGGAGTTTCGCAAGCTGGCGAGCGATCTGCCGTAGCGACGAGACTCCCTTTCACCACCGACTGCGCGATCGCCGCGCGGCGAGTTTCCCGGGTTCGGTTTGTGGCGCTTCCTTCAAGTCGGGGTGACTCATCGTTGTCATCCTGAGCGGCGGCGAAGGACCCCTGGCGCGACCGTTGGCGCTGCGCAGGGCCGCACGGCGTCCGGATTGGCTGGCCAGGGGTCCTTCGCCGCCGCTCAGGATGACAACGGGAGGGCCGCACGGCGAGGGTAACTTCCCCGAACTGGGTGAATGCACCACTCAGTACGTCGGCGGCTTCCAGCCCTGATCCAGGTAGCTCCCTGAAAGGTCGCGGCGGACCTTGGCTTGATCCAGCAGCGGCTGGATCACCTCGTTCAGCTTGGCCGTGGTCGACTGGACGTTCTCCTTGTTCTTCCACATGGCGTCGATGGTCTTGCCGATCTGCGTATCCATCTGCGGCCAGACGTCGGTTACCGCCTGCAGCCCCTCGTGGTCCGGTCCTTCCGCGAACACCTTCCAGTCGACAGCGTCGCCTTGCTCAAGGAAGTCTTTGGATGTGGCAACGCTCTTGCGGGACGGCACCCCTCGCCCGCTTTTGCCAATGATCAGTTGACCTTCTGGTCCGGTGATGTACTCCATCAGCTTGAACGCTTCGTCCTTGTTCTTGCTGCCGTCCCAGATCGTCAGCGAATCTGACGGATCGCGCGTCCACACGCCCGCCCTTCCCTTCGGGACAACGCCCACATTCCAGGGTACCTTGGCGCCTGCGCGCAACCCGGGTATGGAGTAGGGACCGCTCAGGAACATGGCATTGCCGCCGGTGTTGAAGCCTTTGTCTTTTTGGGACGGCTGCGCCCAGACGTTGTACTTCCAGCGCAGGTCGACCAGATACTGCCAGGCGTCGATTACCTGCTGCTGGGTGAATTGCACCTTGGTCAACTGCTCGTTGACGACGTGGCCGCCGTTGCTCCAGATCCAGGGCAGGCTGTAGACCCACCATTCGGAGATGGTGCAGCCGAACACGGACTTGTCCGGCTTGGTGAGCTTCTGGGCGGCGTTGAGGAAGGCATTCCAGTCCCAGGTATCGTCGCCCCAGGTACTCGACGGCGGCTGCACTCCGGCCTGCTGGAAGAGATCCTTGTTGTAGTAGACCACCACCGGCGTGGTATCCCAGGGCACGGCGTACTGGTGTCCCTGGATCTTGCCCTTCGACCAGGTAACGGCGTAGTACTCTTCCGGCTTGACGATGGTCGACTTGGCAATGTAGGGGTCCAGATTCGCGAACACGCCATCGACGGCGTAGTGTGGCACCTGCTTGGTTTCGTACTCGTAGAGATCCCCGCCGCTGCCCCCGGCGAACTGCACCGCGAACTTCTCGAAGCTCAAGCCCGTGTCGACGTACTCCACGGTAATACCGGTCTGCTTGTTGAAGTTGGCGACGATCTGCTCGAATGGCTTCTTCTCGTCGACACCCAGAGCAGGTGATTCGAAGACGACCGTACCCTTGCCGGACGATTTGGGCGGGGGCGCCGGGGACGCCTTGGCACTGGCGCTGCCGCTGGCGGCCGCGGAGGCGCCCGTGGCCGCGCTGGATGATGCGCGGGCGCTTGCCGCCACGGCCGCCGCGCCGCTGGTGGCGCCGGCAGCGGTGACGCTTGCAGACGATGGCGCGGCGGCGCCGCCCGCGCCGCAGGCGGCCAGCAGCGCCACGGAGGCAGCGGCAATCCCCCCTGCTCCAACGAGGCGGAGACAGCGTCTCCGCGTGATTCCGCGCCGCTCTCGACTAGCCTGATCCACGAGACACCTCCTCAATCCGAGTGCGCAACGTATAACCTGAGCGCTCACCGTCCCGCTGAATCCCCACGACTGGCGGTTGGCTGGAGTTCCCACACGAATGGTCGTTTCCCATGCGCAGCCGTGGGCTAGCAGGGGCGATGCCACTCCGCCGGACTCTGAACCGCGACTTCAGGCACGCGCGCTACGGACAGGATATGCGGTAACCCCTGCCGATGCAAGAGGCGTTGGGCGGGCGTCACGTTGCTGCCGGCGTGTGGCGCCGGGGTACGCTCCACGGGCGTTCGACCCGGCTCACTCGTCCCACAGCGCAACGGCTGGCCCATATGGCGCCAGTGCCGTGGTCGGGTATTGGTTGAAGATAGTGTCGTGGTGCTGAGCGGCGAGCTGCCACATCCGGCGGACGAGATCGCGCTTGACGCCGTCCATTTCCGGAGCCTGCGCGAGGTTGACCATCTCGGCCGGGTCAGTCCGCAGATTGTAAAGTTCATCCTCGTCGAAGCCGTTGTAGACGTACTTGTAGTCTGTCGTGCTGACGGAGCGCTGGGTGTAGTACAACTCGACGCCGTTCATCTGGGTATAGAGGTCGTCCGGCCAGTCTGGCGGCGTCTCGCCGCGCAGGAAAGGGGCGAGGCTGCGGCCACAGAGTCCATCTGGCACGGACGCGCCGGCCAGCCCAAGGAAAGTCGGGGCGAAGTCGGCCAATGTAACGAACTGGTTGACGACTCTGCCGGAATCCTTGAGCCCATCGGGCCAACGGATGATCAAAGGCACATGATAGGCCTCGCGGAAGGCCGGGACGCCCTTGAGGTAGAGGCCGTGGGCGCCGCAGTAGTCGCCATGGTCGGAGAGGAAGACGACGACCGTGTTGCCCGCCTGCCCGGTACGGTCGAGCGCGGCCAGTACCTCGCTGAGCATGTCGTCCATCATGGTACAGAAGCCCCAGTAATGGGCGATGGAATCGCGCACCTCGTCCTCACCGAGCTGGTCCCAGATCTGGCGTCGCATCCGGGCGTAGACGCGCGGCTTGTCCTCCAGCGAATCGCCAAAGCTGGGGGGCAGCGGCACATCGGCTGGGTCGTACATCCGGGCGTAGCGCTCCGGGATGATGAAGGGATCGTGCGGGCCGATCGTGCCGGCGTAGAGGCACCAGGGACGACCGGACGCGGCGAGCTCGGGCAGCGCCTCGACGGCAGCGGAGACGACGCGGTAGTCGCGGTGGCCCTCGTAACCTTTGGGGTCGTCGGTGGGGTAGGCGCCATAGAGGCGGTAGTCTCCCCAGCCCGGCCGTTTGATCTCACCGCCCTTACGGGGCTGCCGCTCTTGCTCGCGCAGCTCGCGGGCGCGGCGCTGCCACATGTCCATCTCTCGCGCCTGGTAGGTCCCCTTGCCTGCCGTCACGTGTAGCTCGCGCCAGCCCCGGTCAGCGGGGCCTTCCAGCTCGGAGGCGTGCCACTTGCCGGAGAAGGCCAGCTCGTAGCCGGCGTCGCGCAAGCCCTCGCCGAAGGTCACCACGCCTGGGTTCAGGCCGCGGTGGATGGCCTGCGGGTTGCCGACGTTGTTGTAGACGCCGTGGCGACTGGGGTAGAGGCCACTGAAGAAGGTGGCACGAGCCGGACAGCAGTGGGCGCTCGGCGTGTAGGCCTGGCTAAAGCGAATGCCGTCGGCTGCCAGCCGGTCGGCGTTGGGTGTGAGGCAGGGATGGCCCGGCTCGACGACTGCCCCCTGCTCCTGGTCGGTCATGAAGATGAGGATGTTCGGCGGGGTCATATCGCGGCCATCACTCCCAGCTCAGCTCGCGGCGGTGCTCGATCTTGGTCTCGTCCAGCTCCATACCCATGCCGGGCCGGTCGGGCGGAGCCACGACGCCGTTCACGGGCTGCAGCGGCTCACGGAAGAAGAATTGGTGGACGGCGTTCCACTTTACAAGGTATTCGATGTAGGGGCAGAGCTGTGGCGGCTGCGCGAACAGTAGGTGGGCGGTGGCTGGTGTGGAGTGGCCGTGCGGGATGACCTGCACGTCATAGGTCGACGCTAGCGTGCAGATCTTGGCGACCTCGGAGATGCCGCCGGCCCAGTAGATGTCCGGCTGAACTACGTCCGCGGCCTCGGCGTCGAGCAGCTCCTTGAGGCCCCAGCGCGTGTACTCGTGCTCGCCGGTCGCGATGGGGAAGGGCACGCGCCGCCTGATCTCGGCGCAGCTCTCGATGCGGTCCGGCAGCACCGGCTCCTCCAGCCAGCGCGGCTGTGTCTCCGCCAGCGCGTCGCCGATCTGGGCGATGTAGGGCACATCCCAGCTCATCCAGGCGTCCAGCATCAGGTCGACCTCATCGCCGACCGCCTCGCGCAGCGCCGTGGCCAGGGCCAAGTTCTCCTGCATGCCGACGCGACCGCCGCCGGGGCCGTAGCGGAAGAACCACTTGGTGGCGCGGTAGCCCTGGGCGACCAGTTCCTTGGCCCGTCGAGCGGCGTCCCGCGGCACCACGGAATAGCCGAGAGCGCTGGCGTAGGCGGGGATGTTTTCCCGCATCGGCCCGCCGAGCAGGCGGTACACCGGAGCGTTGGCCCACTTGCCTTTGAGGTCCCAGAGGGCGCAGTCGATGGCGCTGATGGCCATCATCGTGGCGCCTTTTCGACCGTGGACCGAATGGCGGTAGAGGCGGTCCCAGATGCGCTCGATGGCCAGCGGATCCTCGCCGATCAGCAGCCCCTTGAGCTGGCGGTCGATCACAAAGGCCAGCTCCTGGGGGATCGGCCCACCCAGGCCGGTGACGCCGGAATCGGTGAGGATCTCTAGGAAGATGGAAGTCATGCCGTAGCGGCCGTTTCCCAGGTCCGGCAGGTGCGCCGGCCCCTGCGCTTGTTGATCCGGATAGATGTCGATCGGCCGGACTAGCCGCTCTTCCCAGAAGCGTCCCTCAAACTGCAAAGTACCTCGAAGCTCGCTCAATCGGATGGCCTGAATCTTCACCGTTGTACCGCCCTTCTACCGAGTCGCGACTATTCTATCCACTTGGCTGCCTACTCCAGGCTTTCGCAGCGATAGTATCGGTCCATTTCAGCTCCGGTACCCTGGCGTGGGTCCTTCATCGTCGCTGCGCCGATCAAGGAATCGAGTAAGCTGACTCTCCGTCGTCAATCTGAATAGGAGCAATTGGGGATGCTCCGGCGATTTATGTAGCCATCAAGTACTATGCCCGTTACGTTTGCGCGGGGAATCACTGGGAAGGAACCCCGTGCAGCATCGAGTGTAGCAGAGGGGTTCTATGCTAGGAAAACCGCTGAGAGCTTGGCAGGTTGTGGCCCTGGGGATAGCGCTGTTGCTTTCCGGCGTCTTCGCCGCGCCGGCATCGGCGGCCGGCAACTGGATCCCGGCGCATTTCACCTGCGCCGGCGTGTCCGGGGTGATGGCCGACGGGAACTGGACGCACTACGGGGCGGCCGGCCTCTTTCCAGCGGCGATTTCTTCCTATCCCTTCGGCACCGTCCTGGAGGATGAGAGCGGGCGAACCTGGACCGTCGAGGACACCGGTCCGGCCTGGTCGGCCTGGCGCAATGGGAGGCTGCGCATCGATCTCTACAACTACTTCACCAGCAGGGACTGTTGGAACAACTTCCGCACCTACGATGGCTGGGTGCGCGTCCGCCGGTACGGCTGGAATGGGTCCTGGCTCTAGCCCGCGCCCTACCGCACCGTGACGCTCTTGGCCAGATTGCGCGGCCGGTCCGGGTCGTGGCCGCGCAGCACTGCGAGCTGATAGGCCAGGAGTTGCGCGGCCACCGTCGCGACAAGCCACCAGCTATCGCCGCGCGTCGGGATCGAGAGGGTGTGCGCGTACCCCGGAGCCGACTGCGGCGCGAACGCCACCGTCAGCGCGCCGCGCGCCTGCACCTCCATCGCCGCCGCGTCCATGGCCGGCCGGGTCTCATCGTCCGGCGCGAAGAGCAGGCAGGGAGTGCCGGTCTCGATCAGCGCGATGACCCCGTGCTTCAGCTCCCCCGACGAGAAGCCCTCGGCATGGAGGTAGCTGCCCTCTTTGATCTTGAGCGCCGCTTCGAGGGCGATAGCGGTGCCGCGGCCGCGACCGAGACAGAACAGGTGCTCGCTCGACGCCAATCGTCCGGCCAGTGACCGGATGCGGGCCAGCGAGTCGGGCTGGAGCAGCGCTTCGATGCCGGCGGCGGCCGTGAGTAGCGCCGCCTGTCCCTCCTCGATTTCGCCGCGCGCCGCCGCGGCCGTCAGCGTGATGATGCCGAGCTTGGCCGTGAAGGACTTGGTGGCCAGCACGCAGCGCTCGGGGCCGGCCCGCAGCCGCACGCAATCGTCGGCCAGGCGCGCCAGCGTCGACCAGGCGGCGTTGACCAGCGCCGTCACCCGTGCTCCACGCGCGCGGGCGAACCGCAGCGCGTCGAGCACGTCGATGGTCTCGCCACTTTGGGAGAGCGCCAGGAGCAGCCCGCCCGGTCCGACGGCGTCGGCGAGGTAGGCGAACTCCGATCCCGGCACCGCGTGTGATCGTTCTCCCGCCTGCGCCAGGACGTAGCGACCGTACAGCGCGGCATGGTAGGCCGTGCCACAGCCGACCCAAGTCACCGAGGTCGCGTCACGGATGGCCTCAGCCAGCGCTGTCGCCTCCGTGGCAGCGTCCCGCGCCAGGAGGCGGAGCAACCGCGGCTGTTCGGCGATCTCCTGGCGCATCCAGTGATCTCCGGCCGACAGGGTCGTCTCAGCGGCAGCCGTGGTGGGCGGGATCGATCGGGGCCGGACCCAGGCCCCGAGGGCCATATCGAGGACGCGAACGCGGTCGCGCTCGACGATCGCCAGTTGGCCGTCTTCGAGCAGCACGACCGTCTGTGCCGAGCCGGCGAGCGCCGCCGGATCGGACGCCAGGTGCGCTTCACCGTTGCCGAGGCCAATCACGAGCGGCGACCCGCTCGTCGCCGCGACGAGCGCCTCCCCGTCACCGTCGAGCACGGCGATGCCGTTCACGCCCTCCAGTTGGCGAAAAGCCGCGAGCACGGCGTGGTGCAGACTTGGCGCGGATCGGAGCTCTTCTTCTACCAGGTGGACGACGGACTCCGAGTCCGTTTCCGAGGCGAAGTGGTGACCGCGAGCCTGCAACGCCGCGCGCAGTGTAGCCGCATTCTCCACGATGCCGTTATGGACCAGGGCAAGCCGGCCGTCACAGTCCAGATGCGGATGGGCGTTGGCCTCCGTGACGCCACCGTGCGTAGCCCAACGGGTGTGTCCAAGGGCTGACCGGCCGGAAGGCAAGGCGATGCTCGCCGTGTCCACCCGACCGGTCCGGCGGGTCAGACCGAGCCGGCCCGCCGAGGCTGTCGCCACCCCCCAGGAATCGTAGCCGCGGTATTCCAGTCGCCGCAGCCCGTCGACCACCAGGGCCGTCGCGTCCGCCCTATCGCCGAGGTAGCCGTAGATCC
The DNA here is from genome assembly GCA_937967325.1 of uncultured Chloroflexota bacterium. Lineage (GTDB taxonomy): Bacteria > Chloroflexota > UBA4733 > UBA4733 > UBA4733 > UBA4733. Next base: position 3,048 of record CALBSQ010000224.1, on the reverse strand, counting down.
CGCACATCAGCCGTTTCCCGTAGCTAGCGAGTCGTCAAAGCCAGCATGCCATGGCGAGGGACCCTGAACGATGCCGCTAGGACTTCTGGTGAACGATCTATGAACATCTTGGCCGGAGACGCTTGACGCGGCCGAACCGCCTCGCTATCCTGCGATCCGATGGACACACCCATCCGGCGGCAGTACTTGGAGATCAAGCGCCGCTATCCTCACGCGCTGCTCTTCTTCCGTCTGGGCGACTTCTACGAGACGTTCGACGACGATGCCCTGGTGGTATCACGCGAGTTGGACATTACCCTGACCAGCCGGGAGATGGGCCGAGCCGGACGTGTGCCGCTGGCCGGTGTTCCCCACCATTCCCTCGACGGCCATCTCGCCCGACTGGTGAGGCGGGGCTACAAGGTGGCGATCTGTGAGCAGCTGGCCGATCCTGCCACGACGAAGGGACTGGTCCCGCGTGATGTCGTCCGCGTCGTGACGCCCGGCACCGTGATCGAGCCGCACCTGCTGGATCGCGCTGAAAACAATTACCTGGTCGCGTTGCTGTTCCAGCGCGGCCAGGCCGGACTTGCCTATGCGGATGTCTCCACCGGCGAGTTCTGCTGCACACAGATGAGCGGCGCCGACCTGCGCGGCGCCGTCGCAGCGGAGCTGCGCCGCCTCCGCCCGTCAGAGGTTGTCGTGCCGGAGGGACCGGGGCCGAGGAGCAGGGGAGCAGGGGAGCAAGGGAGCAGGGGCGACGAGCCCGACGACGAAGATGAGCCCACCGACCTGCTGGCCGGTCAGCAGGTGACGAGCAGCCCGGCATGGCTCTTTGGCGAAGGCGACGCGCAGATCGCCTTGCAGGAGCAGCTAGGGGTGACTTCGCTGGAGGGGGTCGGCTGCGCGCGCTTGCCGTTGGCCGCCCGCGCCGCGGGGGCGCTCGTCCACTATCTGCGGCTCAACCAGAAGGCGGCGCTCGCTCAGATCGCGTCGCTCGTCACCTACAGCGTTGACCAGTTCATGCAGCTCGACGAGGCCACCGCGCGCAGCCTGGAGATCTGGCAGGGCAACCGGAGCGGTGACGGCCGTGGCTCCCTACTTGGGGTGCTGGACGAGACCTGCACGGCAATGGGCGCTCGGCTGCTCCGCCGCCGGCTCGGTCAGCCCTTGCTGGAGTTGCCGCCGGTGCTGTCCAGGCAAGCCCAGGTCGCGGCGCTCGTCGACGATGATGGCCGGCGCGGGAGCCTTCGGAAGGCGCTTGGCAAGCTGCCGGACTTCGAGCGACTGGGCGGTCGCCTGGCCGGCCATACGGCGTCGCCGCGCGAGCTGGCCGCGTTGCGCGCCGGGCTGGCCGCGTTGCCGGAGGTCGGAGCGCTGCTTCGCCAGGCAGCCGAGCCGGCGCTGCGCGCGCTGGCGGAGTCCTTGCCTAATCTCGCGGGAGCGCAGGAGCTGCTGGCCCAGGCGCTGGTGGACGAGCCGCCGGCGTCGCTGGGCGAGGTCCGCACGCTGCGACCCGGCTTCGCTACAGAGCTGGATGAGATCGAGGACTCCGCTCGCGAGGCGCGGTCCTGGGTGGCATCCTTGGAGGCGCGCGAGCGTGCGCGCACCGGCATCAAGAGCGTCAAAGTGGGCTTCAATAAAGTCTTCGGCTACTACCTGGAAGTGAGCAACGCCAACCGCGCCGAGATTCCCCCCGAGTACATGCGCAAACAGACCCTGGTCGGCGCCGAGCGCTACGTCACGCCCGACCTCAAGGAGCGCGAGCTGCTGATCCTCAATGCCGAGGAGCTCTTCCAGCAAGTCGAGCGGGAGCGTTACGCTCGGCTCGTGGCAGAGCTGGCACGCGGCGCGAAGCAGATCGGCACAGCCGCCGAGCTGCTCGCCGACCTGGATGTGGCGGCAGGGCTGGCCGAAGCGGCCGTACGCCGCCGCTGGGTTCGTCCTCAGCTCGACGCCGGCAGCGGCCTGAGCATCGTGGCCGGGCGCCACCCAGTGGTGGAAGCCGCTTTGCCGACCGGGGAGTTCGTGCCTAACGATCTCGATATCGACAGTGACGGGGCGCAGATCCTGCTCATCACCGGTCCGAACATGGCCGGCAAGTCCACGTATTTGCGTCAAGTTGCTTTGACCATGCTCATGGCCCAGATCGGCAGCTACGTCCCGGCGGCCATGGCGCGGGTCGGCCTCGCTGATCGTATCTTCACCCGTGTGGGAGCGCAGGACGACCTGGCGATGGGGCAGTCGACTTTTATGGTGGAGATGCTGGAGCTGGCCAATATCCTCAACCACGCCACGCGACGCAGCCTGGTCGTGCTGGACGAGATCGGCCGCGGCACCAGCACCTACGATGGTCTCGCCATCGCCCGCGCCGTGGTGGAGCACCTCCACAATGCGCCGGCGCTGGGCTGTCGCACGCTCTTCGCCACCCACTATCACGAGCTGACCGAGCTGGCGCGGGTGCTGCCGCGCGTGCGCAACTTCAACGTGGCGGTGGCCGAGGAGGGCGAGCGCGTCGTCTTCTTACACAAGATCGTGCCCGGCGGCGCCGACCGCAGCTACGGCATCCACGTCGCCCGGCTGGCCGGCGTCCCCAAGGCCGTCACGCGTCGCGCCGGCGAGCTGCTGACCGACCTGGAGCGCGGACGCCAGCCCCGTGGATACTCGGCTCGCGCCGGCAGCGCGCGGAAAGTGCGCGAATCGCTCCAGCTCACCCTGTTCGGCGAGCCGGACGGCGTGAGCAAAGAGCTGGCCGACCTCGACGTGCTGGCCATGACGCCGATGGAAGCGCTCAACCGCCTGTTCGAGCTGCAGCGCAAGGCGCAGGGCGAGGCATAGGGGAAGTAGCGTCGAGCCATACCTCATTACGCTCACCATCACGCGCGTCTACAGCCCCAACAGGCTCCTGGTCCTCCGCGTTGACAGCCCGTCTGCTCTGCCCGGAGGGAGGATGGGCGGCGCCAAACATGTGCTAGGTGCGGGCCGTCCCTTGGTTGACCAACGGTCACATGATCGTAAGCGTTCACGGGGTGGTCAGGCGACGAGCGCAGTTGGCGGGACAGCGAGGGC
>CALBSQ010000223.1 GCA_937967325.1 uncultured Chloroflexota bacterium | reverse complement strand
CCGGCACCACTCCGCCATCTTGCCCTCGTCGTGCTCGAACTTCAGATCGGCCGGGAACTCGGCCTTGAGGATATCGAAACCCAGCGGACAGAGGTCGCGGGCGGTGCGGATGACCAGGTCCGGCTTCATCGCGGCGTACTCCGCCGTGCCCGTCTTGACGCCGCCAATGCCGTAGGCCACCGCCTCCACCACGGCCGGAATATCGAACCTGCGGCAGTCGCCCACCACTCGACGGACAATCTGGCGCTGATGCTCCGCCGACCTGGCCTCATCGGGGTGGTAGTAGACGAGCAGCTTGACCGCCGACGCGCCCATCAGCTTGATCTTCTCGACGCTCCAGCCCGGCTCGACACGCGTCAGACGACCGCTGCCGTCCGAGGTGTAACCGGACTCCTCCCAGGCCACCAGCAGGCCGGTGCTGCCCGGCAAAGCCCGGTAGGCGATGGCCTCGGCCGCACCGTAGAGTGGGTCTAGCAGCACCGCGCTGGACAATGGCGCGAACGTGCCGGCCAACTCCAGTTTGACAGCCTTGAGCTGCTCATACGTCACGCTGTCCGCCTTGCCGGGCGCCATCAGCTCGGCGAGGGAGCCACGCTGATCCATGGCCGTCATCGTGAAGATGCCGCGTTCATTGGCGATCTGTTGCAACCCGCGAATCTTGCCCACGGAAAGCGCGGGTGGAGCAGCCACGGCCATCGTCAGCCTCCGTTTCGAACCAGCAGTGCCGTTGGATGATACCAGGTGTCGAGTGCTGGGTGCTGGGTGCTGGGTGCTGGGTGTCGGGTGTCGGGGGACAACGTGTCGGGTGTGACGCGGCGTTGGGCAGCGACCGGACGACGATCTAAACGGAGCGCGGGCGTCCCGCCCGCCCAATCGTCGGGCTGCCCGGCGGCCTCCCTCGAAAGGACCGGCGCCTCCCCCATGGGCCACCGGGGCGGGCGGGACGCCCGCGCTCCGCTGACCAGCCCCGCCACTCGCCAGACGTCCGCTCGCTTGCAGTACCTTGCGGCGCACCCCAACGTGGCCGGCCACTTGCCTTCGGGTCACGTCCGAAATACCCTGAAGGCAAGTGGCCGGCCACGTTGTCCCCCGACACCCGACACCCGACACCTGGTATTACGTTCACGTAAGCGTATGCTATGCTCGCCGCGGCGTCCCTGTTCTGGGCGTGCGGAGGTGGGGGATGGCGCGCGGCGCACCGGTACGGCCTGTTGCAACCGTAGCCACCCAGGCCCCATCGAAGCGCCGCGTGGACACCTTTGGCGCCCTGCGGCGACATCCGAATTTTCGTCTCTACTGGTCGGGCGCCCTGGTCTCCAATATGGGGACCTGGATGCAGAACGTGGCCCAGGCCTGGCTGGTGTATCAGCTCACCGGCTCGGCCTTTCTCCTGGGGACCGTCAGCTTCCTTCAGGCCCTGCCGGCGCTGTTTCTGTCGCTACTGGGCGGGGTACTGGCGGACCGTGTCGAGCGCCGGATGCTGATGATCGTGACGCAGACCGCCGCGATGCTGCTGGCGTTCGTCCTGGCGGGGCTGGCGCTGGCGGGCGTCGTGCGGGTCGAGCACATCATGATTATGGCGGTGCTGCTGGGGCTGGTCAACGCGCTCAATGTGCCCGTGCGGCAAGGCATCATCTCCGATCTGGTGCCGCGCGCCGATCTGCAGAACGCCATCGCGGTCAGCTCGGCGCAGTTCCAGGCCAGCCGTCTCGTGGGTCCGGCGCTGGCCGGCATCGTGATCGCCCGCGTCGGTCCCGGTTGGGCCTTCTTTGTCAATGGCCTGAGCTTCATCGCCGTGATCGTCTCCCTGCTCCTCCTCAAGCTCCCGCCGTGGACGCCGCCCGAGCAGAAGACGCCGGTCTGGAGGAGCGCCAAGGAGGGACTCTCCTTCGTCTACCGGCACGAGGTGATCGGCACGCTCGTGCTCATTGCCGCGGTGCCGGCGCTGTTCGCCTTCTCCTATCAGACCCTGATGCCGGTGTTCGCCCAGAATGTGCTGCACGTGGGACCACAGGGCCTGGGCATCCTCTTGAGCGCCACCGGCGCCGGCGCACTCCTTGGCGCCCTGACGGTCGCCTCCCTGCCGAACTTCCGGCATCGCGGCAGGCTCCAGCTCACCGCATCGGCCGTCTACGGCGTGGGCCTGGTCGTCTTCGCCCTGAGCCGAAACATTGCGCTGTCGATTCCTATCCTCATCGTAGCCAGCGCCTGCAGCATGACCTTTACCTCGCTCAACCAGACCTTCCTCCAGTCCTATGCTCCGGACGCCATGCGCGGACGGGTGCTGAGCGTGCTCACCCTGACCACCTTTGGCATGATGCCGCTCGGCAACATGCTGGCGGGGACGGTCGCCCAGCATTTCGGCGCACCCCTGGCCGTCGGCATCGGCGGCGCCGTCACCGCCTGCTTCGCCGCCGGCGTCTTGCTGTTCAACCCCACCGTACGCCGGCTGGAATAGACGCCAGCTATCAGCCGTCAGGTATCAGCTATCAGCCAGCGATCGCCGGAGCAGCAGGGGTGACCTACGGCTTTGTCCGGGGCGGACGGCACGTGCTGATAGCTGATACCTGACGGCTGATAGCTAGATAAATGCCATCGAGCCGTCCTCGCGGATGGGGAAGCCGCGGTGCCAGCGGCGGAAGGGATACTTGGGGAAGGCGTCGTAGTTGAGCTCGATGCCCAGGCCGGGACGGCGCGGCAGCTCAAGGTAGCCGTCTTTGAGCGCGACTGGTTCCTGCACCAGGTCGCGGCGTCCCGGCGTGTCGTCCGGGGTGTACTCCAGGATCAGGAAGTTGGGGATCGCGGCGGCCAGGTGGACGTTGACTGCCGTGGCGACCGGACCCATGGGATTGTGCGGCGCGACGGTGACATAGCAGGCCTCGGCCATCGCCGCGATCTTCTTGCACTCCATGATGCCGCCGGCACTACAAACGTCCGGTTGGATGATATCGACAGCCTGCTTGAGCAGGAGCTCGCGGAACTGCCACTTGGTATAGAGCAGCTCGCCGGTGGCGATGGGGATGCGGATCTGGCCGGCCAGCTTGACCAAGGCGTCGACGTTTTCCGGACGGAGCGGCTCCTCGAAGAAGAAGGGGCGATACGGTTGCAAGGCATCCGCCATGGCGAGCGCCCGGCTCGGCTCGAAGATCGTGGCGTGAGGGTCGACGCCGATGTCGATGTCGTCGCCTACCGCGCGCCGGACGACTTCTAACCGTGCCGCCGCCTCGCGCACGACGCGGCCCCAGGGGAGCGCCTGGTAGTTGGCAGGATTCGGCCCGATCTTGAGCGCGGTGTAGCCGTAGCGCGCGATCAGCGCTTGCGCCCGCTCCGCCATATCTTCCGGCGTGCTCCCGCCTGGGTTTTGGTAGACCCGCACGCGGTCGCGGCAGGGTCCGCCCAGTAGCTCGTACACGGGCACGCCGAGAGCTTTGCCTTTGATATCCCAGAGCGCGTGCTCGATTCCACTCATGGCGGCGTTGACGACGACACCACCGGGGAAACGCGTGCCGTTGTACATGAGCGCCCAGAGGTGCTCGACGCGGCCTGGGTCCTCGCCCACCAGCCAGGTGGCGAAGTCGGCAATGACCCGCTCGGTAGCGTCGTCCGGCCCGGCGGAGTACGCCTCGCCGATGCCGTCGATGCCTTCGTCGGTCCGCACGCGGACGAAGGCCAGGTTACGGTGACCGGAGTTGACGAGGAAGGTGTCGATGGCGGTGATTTTCACGGTGATGGTCCTCTTGATCGTCAGCGCCAAACGGCGCGGTTGTCGCGCGTCGGGCCATTCACCTGCCGCTTTAGCGGCAGGCTAAGATTACAAAGCCGGCTAAAGCCGGCTAGGCACGCGTCAGATGCGGATAATCCTCTCTTCTCTACCCTTTTCATACCAATGTTGACGGAATCCCAGCCGACTTTAGCCGGCTTTGTAATCTTAGCCGGACCATTTATGGTTCGGTGAATTTGCCGTGCGTGGGGCGACTCATCCTTGAGCTTCAGCTCCTGGATAGGCCGCATCAGCCCCCGAGCCGCCGCAGATGTCCCCGCACTGCCTCGGCCACCTCGCCGGTGGTGGCCTTGCCGCCGAGATCTGGGGTCAGGCACGTGCCCTCAGTGGTGGCAGCTTCGATTCCGCGCATGAGCAGGGCCGCCGCCTCGGTTTGGCCGAGGAAGTCCAGCATCATCTGGCCGGCCCACAACGTGGCAATCGGGTTGGCGATGCCCTTGCCGGCGATGTCCGGGGCGGAGCCGTGTACCGGCTCGAACATGGATGGGAAGCGGCGGGTGGGATCGATGTTCGCGCTCGGCGGCACGCCCATCGATCCTTGCAAGGCGCCGCCCAGGTCGGTGAGGATGTCCGCGAACAGGTTGGAGGCGACCACCACGTCCAGCGTCTCCGGGTTGGTGACAAAGCGGGCGGCCATGGCGTCGACGTGGTACTGGGTGGTACGGATGCTCGGATAGTCGCGCGCCACTTGCTGGAACACCTCGTCCCAGAACACCATGTTGTATTGCATGGCGTTGGACTTGGTGACGCTGCTGACTTGCCGGCGACCAGTTCGGATGGCCAGGTCGAAGGCGTAACGGATGATTCGCTCGACGCCCACTCGGGTGAATATGGTCGTTTGGATTGCCACCTCCTCGGCAAGGCCCACGTGGACGCGGCCTCCAGCGCCGGAGTACTCGCCTTCGGTATTCTCGCGGACGCAGACGAAATCGATGTCGGCTGGCCCCTTGCCGCGCAGCCGGCCCTGCAAGCCCGGCAACAGGCGGATGGGCCGGAGGTTGACGTATTGCTGGAAGCGCTTGCGGATGGGCAGGATCAGGCCCCACAGAGAGACGTGGTCCGGCACCAAGGCGGGAAAGCCGCAGGCGCCGAAGTAGATCGCTGGGAACGCTTCGAGCTGCTGAAAGCCGCCCTCCGGCATCATGCGACCGTGTTCCAGGTAATAGCGGCAGCTCCAGGGGAACTGTTGATAGTCGAGACGGTAGCTCCCGGTGATCTCGCCGAGCAGGTCGAGGGTAGCGATGCCCTCGGCGATGACGTCCTGACCGATACCGTCGCCCGCGATGACGGCGATGGGGTAATGCTGCACGCCCCGTCCTCTCTCATTCGACGGGCTGATTGTAGCGCGCAGGCTCCTTCGATAGTATTGGGGGACCGAGGCCCGTGACGGACTCCAGCCAGCGCGGGTGGTGCTTGAGCGCCCAATCGCGCCGCACGAACCCGGTGAGCATGCCGCGCAGCGACTCGCGGGTGGGCGGGTACACGCCGGCCAGGAAGACGTGGCCGAGCCAGGCGAACAGGGCCAGCCAGGTAAGGAGGTCGTGGATGAGGCTGGCATTGCTCACCAGCCAGGCCGGCAGGAAGCGCGTGTAGATGTTGATGGCCATGACAATGCCGGTGCCGAGGAACACCAGAGCGCTGCCGGCGACAAAGGCGGCGTTCAGCTTCTGCCCGGCGTTGAACCGGCCCGGCGTGGTGGGGAAGCCGTTCACCGTGTCGTTGAGCCAGGCGCGATCGTCCTCGTCCCATTCATCGACGACCTTGACGTCGGCCGCCAGGCTGCGCCGGTCACCCAGCAGCGCGATTAGCGTCGGCGCGGTGAACAGAAAGAAGGCCGCGGCCAGGTGGAGCTGGCGCAAGATGAAGCGGGAGGGGAAGAACTGGCTGAGCACCGGCAGGTACATCGTGAGCCCGGTGCCGAGCAGCACGAGAAAGCAGACTGCGTAGGTCCAGTGGACGGCGCGCTCGGTACGGTTGAAGCGCGGCACGAGCTCCGGCGTGGTCACGGGCGGATGTAGGCATCGACCGGGTAGCCGCGCACCTCCCAGTAGCCGGCGACCGCCTGGTTGGTGAACTCGATGCGGTTCACCCACTTGACGTTCTTGTAGCCGTACATCTCGGGGATGATCAGCCGGACCGGCTTGCCCTGTTCCAGGGGCAGCGGCGCGCCATTCATGCTGTGCGCCAGCATCACGTCCGGCTTGCTGGCCTGTCCGATGGAAACATTGTCCGTATACTGGCCGTCGCTGGAGTAGAGGGTCATGTGCGTGGCGGAAGGCAGTGGGCTGACCTGTTGCAGAATGTCGGTCATGCGGACGCCGGCCCAGGTGAGGTTGGGTACGCTCCAGCCGGTCACACAGTGGAAGACGCCCTGCTGCTGAGTCTGAGGCAGCTTCATCAAGTCGTCATAGGACAGTTCCATGGGGTTGGCGACCATGCCGTCCACCTGCAGTTTCCAGGTCGCTGGGTCGAACGCCGGGATGCCGTTGACGGTATAGATGCGAAAGCCGAGGGAGCTGGAAGTGCCGACGCCGCTGGCCAGGCCATCCAGCCAGGAAAGCGGATTCAGGCTCTTGCCGAGCAGAATTCCCAGCGCGCCAACCCCGAGCATGCCCATCACAACGCGTCGTCCCACGCGGCTGAGTGGTGGTGAGGTCGTTTGCATGGCCATGTCTCCAATGGTGTTGTGTCGTCACTGAATTATAGGACACTCCATGCTAGCCGAGGGATGTTACGCAATGCTATCGTAGAACCGACGGACGGGACGTCGATTTGCGTTCGTCTGTCGCCGCTCCGTGTTTGTAGGGGTAGGCATTGCGCCTACCGTGATGTCCTTCCCCACAATGGTAGCCTGGTGGCGGATCAGACCGATCCGCAACGAGGATACTCAGTCTGCCGACGGCAACCAGGGTAGGCACAAGGCCTACCCCTACAGACACATTCTGCCGCCTGACAAGTAAGCGCCCGATTGTGACGTCGGACCGGACAGAGGCATGGCCCTCAGTGTTCCGACTGGCGCGGACCGGCCAGTGGGGAGAAGTCGGGGCTCCGTATCCGCCGCAGCGTCTCCGCTTCGCGCTCGCGAACCTTGAGCGCCGCGTCGACGATGTCGCCGGCGATGGCGTGGGGAATGGTCAGGATGCCATTAGCGTCGCCGTGCAGGAGGTCGCCGGTCTTTACGGGCATGCCGCTGATCGTGACGCCAACGCCGACATCGAAGATGAGCGGATTGCCGTGGGCGACGACCAGGCCCGGCGCGAAGAACTGGAAGCCACCCAGCGCGCGGACCTCGTGTAGATCCCGCACGCCACCGTCGGTGAGGAGCGCGACGGCACCAAGCCGCTGCATGGTGGTGGCCATCACCTCGCCGCAGTGGCAGGAATGCAGACGGTCCGCGCCTACGTCCTGGATCACCACGATGGTCGGCCCTGGCGTCTGGGCAAGCGCCTCCCAGAGCTGGACCAGGCCGCGCTCCATTTGGCGGCCTTCGGTGGTGCTGTCGCCGCGGCACGTGACGGTGTAGCCCACCGATGGCGGCAACTCCGGATAGTGGCAACGGATGTCATAGCCGGCGAAGTGGCCCAGCCGCGGGTGACGGCCGAAGGTCTCCATCGCATTGGCGATCGTCGGGCTGTCGACCTCGGCGAGGGCCCTGAGCTGCGTTTCAGTGAGCCGGTTGACGCTATCGATCATGGGAGGCTGTCCTTTCCTGTATTGCCAGGCTACGGTCAGTCGCGGTGGGCGGCCCAGCGCGTGGCATTGGCCAGAATATGTCGAATCTCCGGCTGGTCATAGACGCGGTTGGTCTCGTGGCCGGGTTGGAAGTAGAAGACGCGACCGTTGCCGCGCGTCCAGCAGCAGCCGGCGCGGAACACCTCGCCCTGGGCAAAGGTGGCCAGGAACACCAGCTCCTCAGGCGCCGGGATGTCGAAGCGCTCGCTGTACATCTCTTCTTTGGGAATCACGATCCGTTGGGGCAGGCCTCGCGCAATCGGGTGGTCCGGCTCGATGGTGTACAGGTGCTCCGGGCAGTCGTCTTCGCGCCAGCCGGCGATGGACGGCTCTCTGCCCAGGAGCGCCGTGAGCGGCCGGCAGTTGAGCGATGAGTGCAAAGGGATGAAGCCCATACCCCGCTCGCGGATGTGGCGGACGACGCGATCCACCGTCTCGTCGGTCACCTGCTTGTGCCGAAGATGTGACCACCACAACAGCACGTCCGTAGCCGAGAGTGCTTCCTCGCCGAGGCCCTGATCGGGTTGCGCGAGCTGAGCGGTCGTCGCATCGATGCCGGCTTCGCGCAGACCGGTAGCTATTGCCCCGTCGATGCCGTCTGGATAGATCGCCGCCGGCTCGGTCCGCTCCGACCAGACCAGCGTGCGAATCGCCGCTGCCATGTCTGTTGTCTCCTTGGCTCGCTCTCCCCTCGCGCCGCGACGGCAAGACATCGCAGGCAGCGCCTATTGTATGGCGCGCGGAGCGGTCGCGCCGCGACTGAGCGGTCGCGTTACCGGCCAGGTCATCCCTGCCGGTTGGATCGTGTGACCACTGCACGACAATCGTCCGCGAGTGGGAAGCGTCGGGATCCGAGATTGTTGCACGTGAAACAGTGGAATCCGCATGGGTGCGGCGCGGGCAACGCCGCCGGTCATTCGCGAGCGGTGGCAGATGATCACCTCAAAGGGGCCACCGCGGTCGCCATCGAGCGCCGCGCAGAACCGCCGCCGGTAGGCGAGCTGAGCCTCGACGAGGTCCCAGTAGTGCGCCGTGTCGGCGTGACCGTAGTTGCGGAGCACCGCGGCGAGGCGGTGCTGACCGAGGAGGTAGAGGAGCCGGCGCAGCGCAGCAATCTTCATGGGCGAACGGATCGCCACGGCGACGATGTCCGCGATGCGCGGATCACGTTTGCTCCCCTGCAGCGCGCGCACCAGCCGCCGTCCGCCACCCGCGCCGCCTCCGTGACCGCCCGCGCGACGGCGGGAGCCGGCGCATACGTGCCATCTTCGGTGTAGTAGGCGACGCGAAGTTGGGAGAGGTCGACGGTGCCAATGTCGCCCAGCGGTAAGCGCGGTTCGGCGTGGAGATCACGCCCGCCGTTGATAACGTCGAGGCCGAGCGCGACATCGCCCACGTGTCGCGCCAGGACTCCCACCTGGCTGACGATGGCGCGCTGGCCGATGGGGATGCTATACCGGCCGGCGTCCGGAATGCGTCCCGCCGTCGGCTTGAAGCTGGCGATGCCGCGGAAGTTCGCCGGTACGCGCAGGATACCACCGCGGTCGGTGCCCAGCCCCAGCGGCGAGCCGCCCGCGGCGATGATCGCCGCCTCCCCGCCACTGCTGCCGCCAGCGGAGCGGGCCAGATTCCAGGGGTTATTGGCGCGGCCGTATAGCGGGTAGTCCGTTTCGACGTGGAGCAGGAGCTGGGCGACGTTCGTCTTCCCGAGGACGAGCGCCCTGGCCGCGCATCCGCGCCACATAGAGGTCATCCTCCGCGGCCCGGACGTCCTCCCGCGCAGCCAGGCCAAGGGTCGAGGGTGTGCCGTCCATGTCAAGCGATGCCTTCACGGTGATCGGCACGCCATGCAGCGGGCCGGTGACCTCCCCGCGGGCTAGCGCCGCGTCGGCAGCTTGCGCTACGGCGCGAGCCCGATCCGCCGGAGGTGGGCTTCCACCACTTCCGACGAGGACACCTGCCCGGACCGAATCGCCGTGGCCAAGGCGGTGGCCGACGCGCCGATCAGGTCGCCCCCACCCGGTCTGCCGCCAGACTGCGCCGTTTCGCCGGTTGCATCATGTTTGCCACAATCGTTCCTCCTACATCGCGGGGGGAGATGCCGCACGCCACTGCGCAGTGAATCGCGGCAGGCGGGCGACGCCGTCGGGTGTTCACCCCATTTTTGAACGGTGCCGCGACGGCGACGGTCACCGTGGCAGGAGCTGATGATCCATGGCGAACATGGCGGCGGCGGCGCACCTGGAGACGCCGATCTTGGCGTAGCTGTGCTGGACGTGATGGTCGGAGGTCTTCGGGGAAATGGTCAGTCGCGGCGCCACCTGTCGAAGGGAATCACCACGCGCCACCAGACGCAGCACTTCGACCTCACGATCACTCAGCCCCGCCGGCCAGGAAGTCCGCCAGTGCGCGCGGTGGTACTCCTGGCCGGCGGTCTCCAGCACGGCGCGGACGGCCTCGCCGTCCAGACGACGCTGATCCGCCTCTAGGCCCGGCTCCGCCGCGGCCGCGGCAGGCGTGCGGGCATGTCGGCGCGGGCGCTCCTGGATCATGGCCTGATGGGCGTCGGCTGCCGCGAGGAGGCGCGATAACGGGCACCGCCGACGCGCGCCCGACCCGCTTGGCCATGCCTGCCGCCACCTCGCAGGGCGAGACGAACAGCTCCCTTGCGGCCCCGGGCAGCCGCGCGAGCGCCCCAGCGACAACCGCCGCGCGGACCCACGGCGGTCGGTCCCGTGCCAGATCAGCCAGGAGGAATGAGAGCGCCTCGCCCGGCCGGGCGAGGTCGCGCCGCTCGACCAGCAACCGCGCCGCGATCTCATCCCCCCCGAACAGCAGTGCCTCCTCGTGGGCGTAGGCGGTGCAGCCGAGATGCTGGAGCAGCGTCGCGTAATAGACGTCCGCAATGTCGTCCTCGGCGAGACGCATCCGCCGGGCCAGTGCGGTGGCAAGGAGGCAGGCGCGCATGGCTTCTTCCGGAGGGTGGCCGCGGCCGAGGTCCGTGGTGACGGAGAGGGCGACCAGCAGGTCGGCCAGGCGGAGGTGGCCACTTGCGGTGTTGGATGTCGACAGGTCCTCCTCCGATCAGTGCGTTGGCAAAACAGGCGCCTGGCGGAATTCCCTGCCACGGGCTAACCCCGGCGCTCCTCAATAGCCGTCAGGGAGGCGCTGCCCATTGATGGTACGAGCTTGCAGCTAGCGTCAGGGGTCGATTGCGACGCTCCTCCCAAGCGGCTGGAGCAGCCGTTACTGGAACCGAAGTGGGAGGGTCCAACGGCTCGTGCAGGAACGCGCTGAAGGCCAATGACCCGCGCGCCGGGTCCTGGACAGCGCTCCCGCCCAGGCCGCGGGCACGGAACGACCTGGCCGCGACTAGGTCTCCGGGCGGCAGGATCGTTGCCTTCGCCGGCGATTAGTCGGACTCGGTGGAGTCAGCGACTCCACCACCGCGCTTCGTAGCAGGCGGATTTCCAGTACCGGTCGTGGTATCCCTTGGTCAGCCTGTTGTTTCACCGTGGCTTGGCGTCACTCATTGCTGATGAGGGCCGGCCCGGCGCCGCGTGTCGCCGTGCGATGGCGCGAAGGTGAGCTCTCCCAAGGGGCTCGTCGAGTGCTCCCATGCTGCAGCACGGACGATCGAGGCACGTCCGGAGCACGACCGGTGGGAGAGGTCCGCACGCCCGCATTGCGTTTCACGTGCAACGCCGTCACTTCCGCGGCGACGGAATCCAGGAAAGCACGATCGGCCGGATCGCCTCGTACAACTCCGCTCGGCAATCCTCGGTCAGCGATGGCAAATCACCGGGCCCTCTCCAATGACCCTCGCTGGGTGGCGGCAATAGGAGCCGATGTCGCTGCCGGACTACAGCGCTGCTGTGGCGCAGGAGTTGCCGGCAACTGGCGTAGCACCAACTATTCTTGGCGTTGCTGCCGATTAGGCCGCCCACGGCACTACCGAGACCCCAACTCCCGCGCCACGCTTGCGCACCACCCAGTCGGGTGGTGACATGGCGCCCATACCGGGTGGTCCGGCGACAACTCCATTGCTGACCTGCCGACCCGCCGCGGTCACCTCGCCAGGGGCACGAGCACTTCCAGGAGCTCGATCGTTGGATGTTGGCGACTGAGCTCCTGTATCTTAGCCTGGCTCGCCATGAAGGCCGGGTCGGCGCGGTTACGAACGCGCAGCTGCTCGAGCTCCGCCAGATCTTGCAGGCTGATGGTGATAACGAACACGACGCCCTCGGGGGCGAACGCCTGCAACGATAGCCCGATTTTGGCGCCTTGACCCTGGCGCGTCTGCACCCACGATTCGAGGTGCTGCCCCATCTCACGCACTTTGCCCAGCTGCGGGTAGATCCGCACGCGCTGAATGTACATGGCCGCGTCCTCTCGCCCAACCATACCCCAGCTGATTCCCGGGATTGCGTCAGACCAACCAATTGTCACAACAGGTCGGCCGTGTGATGGACCCGTTCAGCTGTCCTGACAGTGAGATACTACCGGGCGTCGTTCTCAACTGGCCGTGCGTAGCCAAATCGGGCCATGATCGAGCCGGTGGATTCGCACCGGTCGCGCCGTCCGCGTCCGTCCACGCCGCGGCACAGTGAGCGGGTGGAGTCGTCCATTCCGCCATCGCGATGCGAGTCCGCTGGATCCCTTCCTGAACTAGAACGAACTGGCTCCCCTCCTGTCTCGCGAGCGTGGCTGGGTGATCCGCCGTGCTAGCCAAGCGATTGCCCGACCCAGCCCGCCTAGCGCGCCACGCATTGCGGGATCGCATCCCCTGCCAGCACTGGAGGTTGCTCAGGAAAGGGACGGCGCCCCAGATGGAGGTCGAATTAGAGCAGCAGACCAGCGCGAGGGAGGGGTAGTTTTGGCGCCGGAGTCCGCGCGAGTCCCCCAGCGCTGCAACGTGACGTTTCACGTGCAACGGAGCTATCGGCAAGGGGCAGCGATTGCCGCTCGTACTTGGCAAACGCCGCAGCGAAGTGGGTGCAGGTACGTTCGCGCGGAGGGAACCTCGCCTCCATCGCTCTCCGGACCGCACCCGCTTACTGTACCGCGAAGAGGAGGAACGCGAACGGCAGTCCCTTCGCGCACATACCAGCGCATACACCGTAGGTCCGTGTGGCCGGCAACCGTGCCCACCGGGCGCTGCTGCCGCGACCTTAGCGCATCGTGCGGCGCACGATCGCCCGGAGGAAGGCGCTGGTGATGGCGCGATGCACGCGCGCCTGGGTGGCGCGGTAGAGCCGGACGCGCAGCTCGCGTGGCAGTGGCAGCGCCAGCAGCAAAGGCGCGTAGTCCTCGACCAGCACCTCGGCCTCCAGCGTCGCGCCCGTGCGCGCACGGGCGCGCACGCCCAGGCAGAGCACGAGGGCGCCCTCCTGCACGCTCGGCACGGCGGCGATCCCCCCGATGATGGTGAGCCGGGCGACCACCAGGACCGGATTTCCCGGAGCGCGGTCCTCCAGACGTAGACGTAACAGGCGCGGGCCGCGCGGCGTCAGCGATAGGGCGAGCCGCTCGCCACGACGCTCAGCGTGGATCAGGCTATGCGTCCATTGTTCGACGAAGGCGGCGTACTGCTCGACCAGTTCGGCCGCGTCCAAGTCCTCCAGCCGCGCCTTCACCTCCGCCTCGCGGTCCGGCGGAATGGGGAGCAGCAGGACCTGGCTCGTGCGGACATGCCTCTCCTCGATCCGCAGCGTATCGGCCACCCTGGGCAGTCGGCCGGTAATCATGCGTTGCCTTCCCCGCGCAAGATGCTGCGCACCGCGGCCTCGTAGCGCTGGAGCTTTCGTGGCAGGAACGTGCGGATGCGTAGGTCCACGCAAACCGCTGGCGAACGCACCCCCTCGATCAACGGTCGTGCAACGGAGACCGGCACCGCCGTGACCAGGCCGACCCAATAGGAGGAGAGACGCGGCGTAAGCACGGGGACGGGCACGATCAGCCGCGACAACCCGGCGGCGTGAGCGTACAGCATCAGCATGTCCTGATAGCTCAGGATATCAGGGCCGCCAATGTCCAGGCGCTGGCCTGTGGTGCGCGGCTCGTCCAGACAGCCGCCCAGGTACGCCAGCGCGTCGTCGATGGCGATGGGCTGGCAGCGGGTGCGTACCCAACTCGGCGCGATCATGACCGGCAGGTGAGTGACGAGGTCGCGGATCATCCGGAAACTGGCGCTGCCGTTCCCGACGATAACGGCGGCTCGCAACACGGTCGCCGGGACGGGCCCCGCTTCCAGGATCTTCGCCACCTCCAGACGGCTGGCGAGATGAGCAGATAGGCCGCGCCGCGGCTCACCCAGGCCGCCGAGGTAGATGATGCGTTGCACGCCTGCCTCGGCCGCCGCCTGCCGGAAGTTGTGCGCGGCCTGGCGATCCCGCTCCGTGAAGTCACCGCTCCCACCCATGGAGTGCACGAGGTAGTACGCAACGTCGCTGCCGTCGAGGGCTCGGCGCACCGCCGCGCGATCGGCGACATCGGCCACCGCGGCGTCCGCTCCTAAGCGGGTTAGTTCCTTCAGGGCCGAGGGCCGGCGACCGAGCACACGGACGGGCACGCCGCGCTCCAGCAATTGGCGGCTGAGCCGCCCGCCAACATAGCCGGTTGCGCCGGCGATGGCGACACGCTGCTGTCCGGTCAATCTCGCGCTCTCCGCATCCGCATCATCTCCGTCATCCTCTCGCCGTGTTCGCCAGTCCACAGTGCTGTTCGCATCGCTCCCGTTCTCCGCAAGTTGAGAGCCAGCGTCGCCATCCCCGCATGGGAGCACTCACGCCGCGTCTCCGCCGAGCCTCTGGCCGGAAACGGGCGAATCGCGGAGGCGGACGGCAGCGCCCCACGCGAGACGCTCAATGCCGCTACCTGCCTGCCCGCGGCAGCGCGCCGACAGGGAATGCGCTCAACCGCAATGCCCGGTGCGTCCTCGTACGGTCAAGCCGACGGACTTGCGAAGCGCGTCCTCGTGGTATGGAAAGAAGCCGGGGGGCGGCTTGCAGGTCAGTGATCCTGCACTATGGCGCGTTTGCGAACCCCAAGCCGAATGTGGATGTCATGGAGAGCAGGCAAGACGAGATTCTACAGGCGGTGCGCATTGACCTGGACCATCCCCTGGTCGTCGGGGCCGCCGTTGTCGCCGTCGAGTCACGGCCTTGAGCGTGGCGCCCGCGCGCAATGATCGTATTTCACGTGCAACATGGCGATCGACCGGTACGCTGTTCTTCCCGACTGCGTTCGCCATGGATGTCATTCCGGTTTCGTTGGCACGCCTCTGCATCCGGACCAGTTTCACCCGGTCGGCTCACGCATGGACGTACCGGGCACTCTAATCGACTCAAATCTGCTCGCTTGTTCCAGCAGACGACGGCGGAAAGTCCCCATCAATATGTCCTGCGCCGGCGCCAAGAGAGAGCGCAGCGACTGCTCCACAAGCCGGCTCCCCGCTCGCACGTCGCGCAGGAGACTGACATTGCGAACCAGAGCCATTTCACGCGGACCTTCAAACGTCGCCTCACCTGACCCCGGGGCCCATCGGCAGCAAGAACAGGCAAGACCCCCCGGCGTCCGACCATGGTATAACGGCTGCGAAGCACGACGTTATCTGGGACCGCAGCCCGCGGACCAAGGCCCTGGCGGGCACGCTCTCTTGCTAACAAGGAGAGATCATCCGGATGGACCAGTCCGCTCGCCATGCTGCGCTGGAGCGCCTTGACGCTTTCGTCGGCGCGTGGACCTTGGAGGTAGTGTTTCCGAATCATCCAACGGAGGTTCTGCGCGGCGGACGTAGTGTGTTCGAGTGGATGAAGGGCCGACAGCTCCTCGTCCAGCGCACGGAGGTCCCCGCTCCCGAGTTTCCGGACAGCATCACGATCATCGCCCTTGACCCCGAGAAAGAGGCGTACATCCAGCACTACTTCGACGCACGGGGCGTAATTCGGCTGTGTGCAATGACCGTCCGCGATGGCGTGTGGACGCTCTTGAGAGACTCGCCGGACTTCTCACCGCTGGATTTCGCCCAGCGCTTCACCGGGACATTCTGCGATAACGGCGACACCATTCGTGGTACGTGGGCGAAGTCCAACGACGGCTCGAATTGGCAGACGGACTTCGACCTCACCTACAGGAGGGTCAACTAGCTGATGAGGGACAGTCGCTCGCGATGGCGACGTAGGGATTGATCCACAGCGCGAACGCTGGAGCGACCGTCTTGTACCTGACGCAGGTAAGACGCAGTCCATACGTTTTCAACTGCTATGGAGACGCCTACATGCGTTAATTGATTGTCTGCAACCTCATGTCACTTGATGGCTATTACGATGGGCCGGGGAAAGATGTCATGGCCCTTGCCCCCGGTCTGGGCGGGGCCTTCGACGCCTACAACGCCGAACGGCTACGGGCGGCCGATACGCTGCTGCTTGGACGCGTCTCCTACGACATGTTCAGGGGGTTCTGGCCCTCCATAGTCGATGATCCCACGGCCACGCCTGACCAGCGGGAGATATCGCGACTCGACAACGCGTTGGACAAAGTGGTCATTTCGGACCGCCTGACCCCAGAGCAGACTGAACCGTGGCGCAACAACACGCGCATCATTAGCCGCGCCGAGGCTCACGAGCAGATTGCCGCACTTAAGCGCCTAACCGGCAGAGACATCTTGATGTTTGGCAGCCGTACACTCTGGAACGATCTGCTGGCCCATCATCTCGTTGACGAACTACATCTGATGATCGGCCCAGTCATAGTAGGCGCGGGCACGCCAATATTCGACGGCAGTAAGCGTTCACGGGGTGGTC
>CALBSQ010000222.1 GCA_937967325.1 uncultured Chloroflexota bacterium | reverse complement strand
AGGGTGCCCGTCGCCGATTCGCCTCATCGCCCCCTCGCCCTGCGCCCCCGACCCCCTATACGGTAAAATGGGCACAGTTGCGTCACGGACACATGCCTATGCCTCAGGCAGGGCGCAGGAATGCAGGGCAACGCAGTTTTGGGCTGCAGGGAGAGAAACCGATGGCCGATACAGGGACGAGCACACTGAAGCGGGGCTTGGCCCAGATGCTCAAGGGCGGGGTCATCATGGATGTGGTGACGGCGGAGCACGCCAAGATCGCCGAGGAGGCTGGAGCGGTTGCCGTCATGGCCCTCGAGCGCGTGCCCGCCGACATCCGGTCCGCCGGGGGCGTGGCGCGGATGAGCGATCCCCAGTTGATCCAGGAGATCATGGAGTCGGTAACTATCCCCGTCATGGCCAAAGCGCGCATCGGTCACTTTGTCGAGGCGCAGGTGCTGGAAGCGATTGGGGTCGACTACATCGATGAGAGTGAGGTGCTCACTCCGGCGGACAATCAGTATCACGTCAACAAGCACCTCTTCAAGGTGCCGTTCGTCTGCGGCTGCCGCGACCTCGGCGAGGCGCTGCGACGCATCGGCGAGGGCGCGGCGATGATTCGCACGAAGGGCGAGGCGGGCACGGGCAATGTGTCGGAAGCGGTGACGCACTTGCGCGCCGTCATGGATGGCATCCGGCGCATTCAGGCAGCGCCTGAAGAAGAACTGATGGCGGAAGCCAAGAATCTGGGGGCGCCGTACGATCTGGTGCTCGACGTTCACCGCAATGGCAAGCTGCCCGTGGTGATGTTCACGGCGGGGGGGATCGCCACACCGGCGGATGCCGCCCTCTTGATGCAATTGGGAGCGGAAGGGGTCTTTGTCGGCTCCGGCGTCTTTAAGTCCACCGATCCGGCTCGTCGCGCCAAAGCGATCGTGCAGGCGACGACGCACTACACCGATCCCAAGATTGTTGCTGAAGTGTCGCGCGGCATCGGCGCTCCTATGCCGGGGCTAGAGATATCCTCTATTCCTCAGCGGGAGCTGCTCGCGGCGCGGGGGTGGTAGCTTTTCCGTGACGACGATTGGGGTCCTAGCCCTCCAAGGCGCCTTCATCGAACACGAGCGCGTGCTGAAGCGGCTCGAGGTTGAGACCCGACGGGTCACATTGCCGGGGCATCTGGATGGCTTGAACGGGCTGGTGATTCCCGGGGGGGAAAGTACCACTATTGGCAAGCTCATGGTCGAATGGGAGCTGCTGGAGCCGATCCGCGACTTTGGTCGGGCAGGCAATCCCATCTTGGGGAGTTGCGCCGGCGCTATCGTTCTCGCCGGCGGCGCCGGCCACGATCAGCCGTTGCTTCGGTTGATGGACCTGCAGGTGGAGCGGAATGCCTTTGGTCGCCAGGTCGAGAGCTTCGAGGCTCCGCTGTGCATTCCCGCGTTGGGCGATCGCCCCTTTCCCGGGATATTCATTCGAGCGCCAAAATTCACCGCGCTCGGACCGGCTGTCTGCAGCCTCTGTCGCCTTTCCGATGGCGCCGTTGTCGCTGCCCAGCAGGGCGCGTTGCTCGCCGTTTCGTTTCACGCCGAGTTGACGAGTGATCTGCGTCTTCACCAATACTTTCTCGGCCTGGTCGACAGAACAGAAACCGAGCCGAAGTCGGCGTCCGCAGGGTTGGGGTGACGTCGGCCTAAAGCGAGGCCAGCGGCCACCTGTTCTCGAAGGGACTGGGGGCGCTCAAGAGTGGACGGTGTTCATGGTTGCGAAGGGCAGTGGTAGAGGTGGCGCGTTGACGGGTGCGCTGCGTCCGGCCCATCTTCGCGACCTTCTCGCCTTCCGATCGCAACCGCTGACGATGGTTGGCGGTCCAAGCGCGGACCTAGAGAGCGACTGCTTGTTGTCAGCGCCGGCGCTCGTGCTCGCGTTGGCCACCGGCCTCGGGCGTCACCGGTTCTTTGTAGCGGCTCTGGGCAATCAACTTAAGGCGGCGGTACACATCATTGCCGACGCTCCGGCCAAGCGCTGGGAGGTCGTTCGCTCGACCTCCCAGGCTACCGGTGTGGGACAGTTGGCTGAGTTGCTGGGCCGAGCAACCCACGCCGGAGGGGCAGAGGACATCCCACGTGTTGTCGCACGAGTGCTGGAGGACGATCCGCGAAGGGTGGCATTCGAGGAGGCTGGATTCCGTCCGTACGCGAATGAGACCTTGCTGGTCGCGGATCTGACGAACTGGGAGCCCGCTCCTGGCGACGCCGCATTTACGCGGCCTTGCCGGCGATCGGATGAGTACATGCTGCAGCGTTTGTACACGGCCTCGGCCCCACAAGGCGTTCGCCAGATAGAACCGATGACGCCGGGTGAGTTCTTGCGTCCCTACGTTGGACGGGGATCGCGCGGAGTGATAGCGGAAGAGGGGAGCGAAGTGGCAGCAGCGGCGGGTTTCCTCCGGCTTGGTGGGAGTCAGGTGGCAGTGCTTCGCTTGCTGTTGCGACCGGATACGGTCGCCGCTGGTGTGGCGGCGACCAACCGCCAGTTCCTGACTCTCCGCGAGCATGGCGTGCGGACAGTGTGGCTACCGGCGCGTGACTATTCCAGCGATGTCCTGGCCGTCGCGCGCCAGTGTGGCTTTGAGCCGGTCGCGGTGCGGCGCCTTTTGGTCAAGCAGACCACGGCGCTGGTCAAACAGCCCGTGTTTGCTCGCCTCCGCGAGGGTACAGTACCACTGCCCGCGGTCAACGGCTCGCGGCTGGTTCACAATGGCAGCCACGTTCCCCAGTGCCGCTTGCGCGGCGATACGCGACCACGCCGTCGTGCATTGCCCTTGAGCGCCCAGTAGGCTCCTCGCTGCTGCATTGCATCGCCGGTCTTCCGGATTCACTGCCTGCCCTCTGGCCCGTCCGCCCGTTGACCAGGCGTGCAGGACGTGCTGCGCTTTGGACGGCTCCGTGATACTTCGATGAACGCGAATCGAATTGGATGGATCGATATGGCAGAACTCTCGTCCGCGCAACAAGCCATAACCGACAATCTTGACGATCTTCTGGCGGTCCTCCCTCCCCGTGTGCGTCAGGCAGTCGATGTACTGCCGGACCAAAGCGGGCTTCTTGAATTCGTCCTGGACCTTGGACGGGAGCCGGAAGCTCGTTTCGCTGGTCGGGAGGTTTCCCTCGGCACCACACCGGTGACCCATGAGGACATCGAACACGTGCTCTCCCGCATCGGCGCAATCGGCGGCGACAACCGGGCGGGCATCGAGCGCACGCTGCACCGCGTGTCGGTCATCCGCAACCGCGCCGGCCGCCCGGTCGGACTCACCTGCCGGGTTGGTCGGGCCGTCTATGGCACGATCACGATCGTCCGCGACCTCGTCGAGTCTGGCCAGAGCACGTTGCTACTGGGAAAGCCGGGCGTGGGCAAGACCACCATGCTGCGCGAGGTCGCTCGCGTGCTGGCCGACGATCTCCGCAAGCGCGTCGTCATTGTGGACACCTCGAACGAGATTGCAGGCGATGGCGACATTCCGCACCCTGGGATCGGCCGTGCCCGGCGCATGCAGGTGTCGACTCCTAGCGCCCAGCACGCGGTGATGATCGAAGCGGTGGAGAACCACATGCCGGAGGTCATCATCATCGACGAGATCGGCACCGAGCTGGAGGCGGCGGCGGCTCGCACGATCGCCGAGCGCGGTGTCCAGTTGATCGGCACCGCGCACGGAAACACGCTGGATAACCTCATGATGAACCCCACACTCTCCGATCTGATCGGCGGCATTCAGACGGTGACGCTGGGCGACGACGAGGCGAGACGGCGCGGCACCCAGAAGTCGGTGCTGGAACGCAAGGCGCCGCCGACCTTCCAGGTGGTGGTGGAGATCATCGACTGGCAACATGTCACCGTCCACCCGAACGTGTCGGAAACGGTCGACACGATCTTGCGCGGTCAGCCCACTACCGTTGAAGTCCGCGAGCGGGAGGCGGACGGTACCATCCGGCAGACGCGGCTCATCGGCAGCGCTCCTAGAGCTGAGCGGGCGGAGCGCCAGCTTCGCCATGGCCAAGTAGGCCGCTTGCCCGCCAGATCCCGGGCAATGGCGGTTGCTCCCTCGGCGCTTCCCACCTCGAGCGACGCCCCTACGGCAGAGCCAACTGCGGCACCGTCACTCATCTCTCCCGTCCGCGCCTTTCCCTTTGGCGTGAGCACCTCGAAGCTCGAGCAGGCAGCCAAGTCGCTGCAGTTGCCGCTCGTCCTCGTGCATGACCTCGCCCAAGCGGAGGCGGTCCTCACCTTGCGCAGCTACTTCCGTCGGTTTCCCGAGACCCTGCGTGACGCGGAGGCGCGCGGGATTCCCGTCCACGTGTTGCGGGGAAACACCCAGCAGCAGATGCAACAGGCGCTGGTCGCCATCTTCCATTTGGCGGTCGATCCCGATTCCTTCGCGCTGCGGGAGACGGAGGAGGCGATCGAGCGTGTGTTGGAGCACCGAGAGCCGGTGGAGCTTCCTCCCGCCAACTCCTTTATTCGCCGCCAACAGCACGCCATGGCGGAGCGATATAATCTCGCTTCGAAGAGCTGGGGACGCGAACCCAACCGCCGCGTGCGCATCTTCCAGGACAGTCCTGAGTAACTGGGTGAGGATGGGCCAGTTTATCTCCTTCGAAGGCGCCGAGGCGGCCGGCAAGTCCACGCAGCTTCGACTGCTGGCGGCGCGTCTGGAGGCGGCCGGCTCGGAGGTGATCTGCACGCGTGAGCCGGGCGGGACATCGCTGGGCGAACGGCTCCGCGAGCTCATCCTACCCGGCGCCGATACCACGAACGATCCAACTGCCGAGCTGCTGCTACTGAACGCGGCCCGCGCTCAACTTGTCGCCGAGGTCATTCGGCCTGCATTGCAACGTGGCGCGATCGTCCTGGTTGATCGCTTTGCCGACGCCACCCTGGCTTATCAGGGGTACGGGAGAGGGGGAGATCTCGTGGAGTTGCGGACGGTAATCCGCATCGCCACGCATGGCCTGCAGCCCCACCGGACGGTGTTGCTCGATGTGCCATCGGATGTCAGCGCCGAGCGTCTTGACCGGCGCGGCGCGCAGAACTTCTTCGACCGGATGGGCGCGGACTTTCTGGCGAGGGTGCGGGACGGATATCTGGAGTTGGCGCGGCAGGATCCGGAGCGCTGGCATGTCATAAGTGGGATTGGCTCGCCTGAGGAAGTAGCGCTTCAGATCTGGGATGCCCTGGCGCCGCTGTTCGTGCGAGTGTAGCTTCGGTGACCTCTAGTGGTGCGTCCACCAAGTTCGGGGCAGGTCCCGTCGCCGGGTGGCTCTCCCGTTGTCAACCTGGGCGGAGCGAAGGACCACTGGCCTCGTCGTTGGCGCAGCGCGGGTCTGCAAGGCGGCCGGCTTGGTGTGCCAGGGGTCCTTCGCTCCGCCCAGGTTGACAATGAGAAGCTCAGGATGACAGGGGATATGTTGCTCGGATTGGCAGGTTCGCGACCTGTGGCCCCCCGCTATACTGTGAACCGGACGGTCGCGGCGTGGTCGCGGAAGTCGTCCACGAGCACTGCTACTTGCTCCGCCAGCCGCTCATGGCCTGCCGGCCGCTCCTCCTTCGGAACGAGCCAGGTGACTTCACAGAAAGGAAGCGCGGTGTCGCGAAGGAGGTTCAGCACCTCCTCCAGACTCCGAACGGTCAGCTCGCTCTGCTCACCGTTCACGTAGAGCTCGCGCCGCAGCCACAGCTCCTCACCGCGCCGCTGTAACAAGAATTCCTCGGCCGAGGCCTCCAGTCTCAGGAGTGACCTGTCCACCAGGCTAACGCCGCGCGCGCCGACCACGAGCGGATGGCTTGCTGTAACTTTGGGATGAGGTCGCGCCGGCTGTCACGGCCAGGACGCCGTTGGTGTGTAGCGGCTGCGGGACGCCGTCGACGAGCGTTCTCGGGTCCACCGTGAGGCCGTCGCCCTGGAGCTCGCGGCGCAGCTCCACTATCTGGTCGCGCAGCAAGGCGGCGCGCTCGAACTCCAGGCTCTTGGAGGCCGTCTTCATCTGCGATTCCAGGTCCTTGATCAGCCGGGCTAGCTCATCCTTGGGGATCTCGCGCGCCTTGCCGGTGTCATAGCCGGCAGTCGTCTCGGCGACCTTGCGCAACTGACCCGTGATGTCCTTGATCGCCTTGTGGATGCTGGCCGGCTGGATGCCATACATCTCGTTGTAGGCAATCTGCTTCTGGCGACGATGGTAGGTTACGTCGATGGCGCGCTGCATCGAGCCGGTGATACGGTCGGCGTACATGATGACGTGCCCGTTGACGTGGCGAGCGGCGCGCCCGATGGTCTGGATGAGCGATCCCTCGGAGCGCAGATACCCCTCCTTGTCGGCGTCGAGGATACAGACCAGCGAGACCTCGGGCAGATCAAGCCCCTCGCGCAGCAAGTTGATGCCGACGACCACGTCGTAGATGCCAAGCCGCAGGTCGCGCAGGATCTCGATGCGCTCGAGCGCGTCGATCTCCGAATGCAAGTAGTGGACCTTGATGCCCATCTCCTGCATATAGTCGGCCAGGTCCTCGGCCATCTTCTTGGTGAGCGTCGTGACGAGCACTCGCTCGCCTGCCGTGACTCGCTGGCGCACCTGCTCCAGCAGGTCGTCGATCTGCTTGTTCGTCGGCTTGACGGCGATGCTGGGATCGATCAACCCCGTTGGTCGGATGATCTGCTCCGCGACCTGCTGGCTGTGCTCCAGCTCGTAGGGACCGGGGGTAGCCGAGACGTAGATCGCTTGGCGAATGTGGTCCTCGAACTCCGCAAATGTCAGAGGCCGGTTGTCGAGCGCCGACGGCAAGCGGAAGCCGTAGTCGACGAGGACCGATTTACGTGCTCGGTCGCCCGCGTACATGCCGCGCACTTGGGGCAGACCGACGTGCGACTCGTCCATGAACAGGAGGAAGTCGTCGCTGATGTAATCCAGCAGGCACCAAGGGCGGTCGCCGGCCTCACGTCCGGCCAGGTGACGAGAGTAGTTCTCGATGCCGGAGCAGAAGCCGAACTCGCGGATCATCTCCAGGTCGAAGTTGGTCCGTTGCTTGAGCCGCGCCGCTTCCAGAATCTTGCCTTCGCGCCCCAGCTCGGCCAGCCGGTCGTCCAGCTCCGCCTCGATGGTGTGAACCGCTCGCTCCAGCTTGTCCTTGGTGGTGACGAAGTGGCTGGCGGGATAGATGTCGATGGACACGCGGTCCGCCAGGATCTCCCCCGTCAGCGGGTCCAGCTCGACAATGCGCTCGATTTCATCGCCAAAGAACTCGACCCGCACGGCCATATCCTCGTAAGATGGGAAGATTTCCAGGACATCCCCCCGCACGCGGAACTTGCCGCGCGTCAGTGTCATGTCGTTGCGCTCGTACTGAATGTCGGTGAGATGGCGCAGCACTTTGTCGCGCCGCCGGAACTCCCCCTTCTTCAACGAGACGATCACTTGATTGTAGTCTTCGGGAGAGCCCAGGCCGTAAATGCAGGAGACGCTGGCCACGATGAGCACATCCCGCCTGGTGAACAGCGAGTGCGTGGCGGAGTGGCGCAGCTTCTCGATCTCGTCGTTGATAGACGAGTCCTTTTCGATGTACGTATCACTGCGCGGGATGTAGGCTTCCGGCTGGTAGTAATCATAGTAGGAGACGAAGTACTCCACCGCGTTGTGGGGAAAGAACTCTCTGAACTCGGAGCAGAGCTGCGCGGCCAGCGTCTTATTCGGAGCCATAACCAGCGCCGGTCGCTGGACGGCTTCGATGACTTTGGCCACCGTAAAGGTCTTGCCGGTACCCGTCGCTCCCAGCAAGGTCTGTTGCATGAAGCCCGACCGGACACCGTCCACCAGGCGGGCGATCGCTTCAGGCTGGTCGCCGGTAGGCTGGAAGGGCGCTACGACCTGGAAGTCGGGCATGGCTTGCACTCCGAGGCGGTTAGAACGGCTGTACGAAAACAGCTAGGCCATTGTACCACGGAGCACCTCCACCAACCCCACGGGCATCGCCACGAAGTAGCCTTCGCGATCCAGGATGCGGGCGGTGTCGGGGACAAAGGCGCGCAGGCCGGCGGCTGCCAGTGCATCGCGCAGATAGCATGCGGCATCTTGCCGCCCGCCAATGATGGCCCCGGCATAACCGGCCTCGCCCAGTGGCGCGACCGCTTCCTCGGCGAGACGTCGCACTTCGGCGGGGGCGAGTCCGACAGGGACCAAGATGCCACGAGGAGCAGCGTCGACATTGTAGCCCTGGGCGCGATACTGCTCAACATACGGCGTCTGATCGCTCACCGTTAGGTTGGCTAGGCGAACTGACTGGTTGGCCGGCGCCATTGTGGTATTCCTCCGTGCCACCCATGGGCAACGCTACCACATGCGCATTACTCATGCCAAACAGATCGGTTGGCCGGCGGCGACTACGGCCAGGTTACCCGCCCGTGGCCCCACCTGATTGGGCTGTCGGAGCGCCCGGCCAGGGCCACGTGCCCTCCGTCTCCATCGTCTGGCGAACGCCGGCTTGTTCCATCTCCGAGCGTGTCTGGTCGTCGGTCCAGCGTTTGGCGGGCCACTCCGGTGCGTTGGCGACGTAGAGCGCCAGGCGGGCGGTGAAGAGCGCCGCGAGCTTCAACGATAGGCGGTGTACCTTGTCAAGGGTGTCCGCGGTCGTGTGGCCGACGCCGCGTCCAACCGTGTGCGGAGCATCCGGGTTGGTCATGACGGCAGCCGGGGCGCCTTTCAGGACAAATGGGAACTGGTCCGAGTACATCGATAGGTGGTCGTCAATGGGGAACGGCTCGCCCATCGCGCGCCCGATCTCCTCCAGAGCAGGTCGCAACTCCGGACGGCGCTGGATATCGACGCCTTTGACTGCTCCCGGTTGGGCGATCGTGTCCAGGTTGAACAGCAAGCGGAGACCATCGAGCTCGGCGCTGTGCGCGGCGGCGTAGGCGTGGGCTCCGTAGAGACCGAGCTCCTCGACCCCGAAGGCGATGAAACGCACGGTGCGTCGCAGCGCCTGACGGTGACGCGCCAGGATCCGCGCTGCTTCCACGATGGCCGCTAATCCGCTGCCGTTGTCGAGCGCGGCCTCGGCGATGTCGTGCCCGTCGTAGTGCGCGCCAATCAGGACCACTTCATCGGGGCGATCGGTACCGGTGAGCTCGCCCAGCAGGTTCCAGCTCGTCATCCGGCGCGGCGTGTCATCCGTCGCCAGCGCCAGGCGGACTTGACGCCCCTGCTGCAGCCACCGCGCCAGCCGCAGCCCGTCCTCGCGGGTCACGGAGATGCCGGGAATCTGAGGTGCGTCGCGAAAGAAGAGGCTGCCGGTTTCGCCGAGCTGACCCGCCTCGTCCCGCATCCACAGCACGGCGAGGGCGCCGCGACGGGCCGCGCGGGCCACTTTCTCGTTCCGATGCATGGCTTTGGCGCGGGGGGGCGTCGCTGCGCTGGTGAGGGCGATGCGTCCGTCGAGCTGCTTTCCGGCCCGGCTGATATCGTCGTCCGTTGCCGAGCCGAAGTCCACGAGCTCTGCTTCGACCTTCCCCGCCGGCGACCCCGGCAGACTGAAGGTGCGAACTGCCGTTCCTTCCGGGAGCAGGCGCAGCGTCGCCGGCGCCCCCCGCGTCCAGCCGTCGTACTCGAACGCCTCTTCGTGGATCTGCTGCAGGCCAATGTCGCGGAAGGCAGCCAGGATGATATCCGCCGCCCGGCGCTCGTCGGCGCTGCCGGCGAAGCGACCATGGCATTCGTCGCACAACCGCTCCAGAAAGGCCCAGCCGCCGTCACCACGCCACAAATCGCCGCTGACCGCGGCGTCAGCACTCGTGGTTACTTCGTCGAATTGCATTGGCCGCGGATCTCCTTAGTCGCTGGTGGTCAGCGTGTGTACGGTGTCCAGTCGCCAGAAGCGGCGCTCCCAATGGACCAACGGATGGCTGTCTATTTCGTCACCAGCCTCGACGAGTCCGATATACAGGGTATGGTCCTTGGTCTCGTGTTGGTCGATCACCCGGCAGTCCAGCCAGGCCATGCTATCGTCGAAGATGGGCGCACCAGTCGTGCCGAAATGGTGCGCGACGCCCCTGAGAGACCGAAGCGTTTCGTCACCGGCATAGCCCAGTCGGTGCGCCAGGTCGGCTTGCCCGTCGTTGAGCAAGTTGACGGCGAAAACCTTGCCCGCCTCCAGCAGGCGGTGGGTTTCGCCGCCGCGTCGAATGCTGACGAGAACCGTCGGGGGGTCGATCGAAACGGACAGAAATGACGTGACGAGGATAGCGCGGACCTCGTTACCATGGCGGACGGTGACGACGGTGACGCCTGTTCCCCAGCGGCGCATCACGCGGCGAAAGGTGTCGTCACTCACCGTCATGAGAATCAGTTCCGCCCACTACACAAGCTAATCCGGCCGCGTCGGCCTCGCCCGCGAGTCATGCCCCTGACGGCGGAGGAAGCCAGTGCAACGGTAGCGAGTGGCAGCCGGTTTTGTCAACCGAATGATCAATGGG
>CALBSQ010000221.1 GCA_937967325.1 uncultured Chloroflexota bacterium | reverse complement strand
GCGGAGGGCTACGCGCGCCTGCTGGGCGAGGCGGGCTTCCGGCGGGTGGCCCCCTTCTTCAGCGTCATGAATGGTGGCCTGAGTGCCTGGATCGCCCGCTAGTTTCGATGCAGGCTGAGCCCTCACCTGTCAGAAGACCGTCGAATTGGCACCGACTCGTGTCAACTCAAATGAAAATGCTACCGAGGGGGCCGAATTTCGGACGGTTCCCTCAAAAGAAAATGTGACTGGGGCGAGCCCCTCCTTTCTCCTAACTGTGCTTCGCTGCCGCCACATTCGCCGACGGGGCGGCGCGTCGCGCCGGCGCTAGCCGGCGATGTCCATGTCTTTGGTTGCCGTCCTTACGTCGGCGCGCTCCCTTGGCGACACCAGGCTCCAGAGTTGTGGGATCGCCTGGTAGATCTGGCGCCGTAACGCGCGCGGGTTGGTGGTGCGCTGGAGCGTCGTCAGGCGCTCCTGTTCATCGGCCGCCAGCGCGCCCGTTTCGAGGAGCCGGCGATAGGGCGGTCTGGCGGCGTCCCACTTCCGCCGCAGTCGCCCCCGCCCGCCGCACGCCTCCGGCACGACCTGCTTCTCGACCAGATGCAGCACCGGCTGGAAGAGATTGTAGTAAGCCCACATGTTGTCGTAGAGCGTGTTGAGCGCCTCGGCCTGGGTAGGCGTATCGAGCCGGGCATGTCCCAGGTAGGCGCGGACCAGGCTATCGTTCTTCGGCTCAATGAAGCGGTTGTCGTTCTTGTGAAAGGGCCGGCTGCGGCTCAACTGGACATCCACGATCGCCTGCCCCCAGTAGCGCACCAGATGATGATTGAGGAACTCGCTGCCATTGTCTGGATGCAGATGTTCGATCGGGAAGGGCAGACGGGCCAAGATCGCCACAAATCCTTGCTCCATTGCCCGCTGGCCGCGCCCCAAAATCGCCACTCGCTCGCTCCACCCAGTGGCGATATCCACCATCTGGAGGGTATGGACGTAGTCGCCGCTGGCGATGGGGCCGCTGTGGTGGACCAGGTCCACCTCAAAGTGCCCCGGCTCCGCCGTATCCCAGGCCAACCGGCCCATTGGCAACGTCCGGGCCACTTGATTCGCCGCCTCCGGTCCGCGTCTTGGCAGCCGCGGGGTGTCCTGGCGCAGCCTGTCCAGCCGCCGCTGCACCGTCGCCCGGCTAATCCGCCCCAGTTGCTCGCGCAGCTCCGCCGTCAACCGCAGTTCCCCAAATCCCGCCAGATGCTCCGCGTCGGCAGGAGCGCCGGCGTCAACCGTTCCGCGCACACATAATCTAAGCTCTCCCACACCACGCGCAGCACATCATCCACCGCCGCCCCGTATTCCCGCGCCCGCTGCTTCCCACGACGCCGTCGGATCAGCCCGCCCGGCGCCAAGAGGCGCACCAAATGCTGGCGATGCAGCCCCGTCACCACCTCCATCTCCGTCAAGAGCGCCCCCCGCCCCGCCCGATCCGCCGCCCGGTACCGTTTCATCATCTGCCCCAGATACTTCCGCCGCTCGTCCAGTGTCATTCCCTCGTCGGCTCGCATCGTCCCCTCGGTAGCATTCGCAAATGAGGGAATACGGGACATTGACATTGACAAACCGCTCAGGTATCCTGTGCTTGGTACCTAAGGTTCCTAGGTACCGGAGGCGCCGCCATGCAGGACCTGCGCAAAGGCAGCACGACGCTGCTGATTTTGCAACTGCTCGCCGACGAGCCGATGTACGGCTTCCAGCTTGCCGACGCCTTGCGCGGCGAGACCGGCGGCGTGCTGGACTTCGCGGAAGGGCTGCTCTATCCGACGCTGCACAAGCTGGAGCGGTCGGGGTTGCTGACCGCTGAGTGGCGCCCCAGTACTGAAGGGCCGCCGCGGAAATATTACGTGCTGACAGCCCCCGGCCGGGAGGAGCTGCAGCGCCGCCGCACCGACTGGTCGCGCTTCTCATCGGCCATCGACGCGGCGCTCGGACTGCGGCGCTGATGCGGTTCAAGAGAAGGGCCTCCCCGCCGGATCGAGTTGAGCGTTACCTGCGCCGGCTCGCCTGGTGGACACCACGCCGCCACCGACGCGAGCTCGTTGCGGAAGCTAGCCGCCACCTCTACGACGCCACGCGGCGGGCCGTGCGGCAAGGTTTTCGCTACGAAGACGCCCAGAGGGCGGCCCTGCAAGCCTTCGGACCAGCCTGGCGGATCGGCATGGCTGCGCGAACGTCAGATCTTCCAGTGATGTCCGTGACTCCCAAGGTCTTCGCGCACTGGAATGACCCACTGAGAGGCTGGTGGCGATGGTTCCGTCGCAGCGCTCGCACGCCTCACCCTGCACCACGGCATCATCCGAGCCGTCTGGCAGCTCGACGCGGCGGGCGGACGCCGCGCAGGAGCGGCTGGAGGCCTTGGCTTACGGCCCGTCGCAAGCTAGCAAAATTGAGAGGGAACTAGCGGAAAGGAGCACGCGATGCCTGTTGCATTGGATCCCCCCGCGGAGGCGCCGCCGGCAACGTCAACCCAGCCGGATCCGCAACGCCCCTGGTGGCGGCGGCACGCCCCATGGGCCATGCCCAAGACCCGGAACGCCGCGCCGGCTGACGATGGCGAGCTGCTGATCGATAACCGGACACGTGACATCTGGTCCGTCCATCTCGGCTACCGAGACCTGGGGGCGGTCAATCCCCATCAACAGCAACGGGTTCGCGTGGTGAAAACCGGAATGCTCACCGCCCGCCAGCTCAAGGCCGCGCCGGGAACGGGCTACCTAATGGCGCACCTAAATCCGAGCGTTCAGACGGTGGAGATCCGCGGCAGCATCGTCAAAGGCGTGCCGCTCTACGATCTGCGGCTGATCGAAGCCAAGTCGCAGACGGCCGAGCAGCCGTAAGGACGCAGCGATAGCATCGCCGCGAGTCGCGGCGGTTCGCCGGTCGCCGCACGGAGCGCGGGCGTCCCGCCCGCCCCAGTTGTGCCTGTGGCTGGGAGCGTAGCATCACCGAGAAACGTTCCTCGCGGGTGGCTAGCACCAGGCGGGCGGGACGCCCGCGCTCCGTGATTCATGCTCGGTCCTAAGCGTCCGTCGAGGCCAGATCGACGTTCACTGAGTGACGTCGACGGTCGCGGTTCTATCCATAAGTTGACAGGCTTGCCCATCGCTGCGTACAGTCAGCACACTCGCGCTAGGCGGCGCGGGACGTCAAGAGAGGTCTGGAAATCGTGGCAGCGCGTTTCGTCGTTCGAGCCGGCAGGCATACCCGCAGACAGGCTCCCGTGAGTGTCCCGCTGACAAACGTTCCGGATGGTCCGCTCGCGGTACGCAATTTGGCCGGCAGAGAAACGACGCCGGCGCAGCGAACGAAACATGGCCTCGTCTTTCTCATGTCTGACCTGGCAGCCGGCGCCGAAGCCGCCTTCGAGATCGCCACGACCGCCGCCGGCAGCGACGGTGTTCAGCTGAACGAGCGCGACGGGGAGTTGGAGGTCACTATCGCCGGGGAGAAGTTCACGCGCTATCGCTTCGCCGGTGAAGGACTGGCCCGACCCTACTTCTGGCCCGTGCTTGGGCCGGGTGGCCGTGAAGTGACCCGCGCCTACCCGATGAATCCGGACGTGCCCGGCGAGGCCAAAGACCATCCCCATCACAAATCCATCTGGGTCGCCTATGGAGAGCTGGATGGTGTGGATGCCTGGGCCGAAGGCCGCCCCACCCACGGCAAGACGCTGCACGTGGGATTCGACGCCGTCACCAGCGGTCCGGTGTACGGCGGCTTCGTCGAGCGAACGCGCTGGGTCGACGCGGTAGGCGGACAGCTCCTGGCCGAGACCCGTGAGGTGCGTATCTACCGTACGCCTGACGATATTCGGCTGGTCGACATTGACCTCCACTGGACCTTCGAGCGCCAGGACCCGCGTGGCCGGCGTTTCAGCCTGGGCGAAGTACACGTCGGCGACACGAAGGAGGCGGGGCTGATCGCCGTCCGTGTTGCCAGCAGCATGGACGCCAAAGCCGATGGCACGATCGAGAATGCCTGGGGCGGGATGAGCGAGGCGGAAACCTGGGGCCGGCGCTCCCCCTGGTGTGACTACTCTGGCCCGGTCGGCGGCGAGAACGTCGGCATCGCGGCCTTCGACCATCCTTCCAACATCCATTTCCCCTGCTACTGGCACGTGCGCGACTACGGGCTGATGGGATCGAACCCGTTCGGCGGCGAGACGTTCACCGGCAACGCGAGAGAAAACGGCGCCACGACCTTCCGCGCCGGCGAGCAGTTGAGCCTGCGCTACCGGCTGTATATTCATCGAGGTGGGGCCGCGGCCGGTCAGGTGAGCGACCACTGGTTCAACTTCGCCTTTCCGCCCACCGTGCAAGTGCAGGACTAATTGATGCGCTTCGCCATCTGCAACGAGCTGTTCGAAGGCTGGTCGCTCGAAGACAGCTTTCGCTTCATTCGCGACGCCGGCTATGATGGGGTCGAGCTTGCCCCCTACACCTTGGCGCCAACCATTACCGAACTCACTCCGGAGTCGCGACTGCGAATCCGCCAGCGGGCCGAACAACAGGGCCTGAAGATCGTCGGGCTGCACTGGTTGCTCGCCCGCGTTCCTGGTGTGCAACTGAACAGTCCCGACGCGGCGATTCGCGCCGCTACGCTCTCCTATCTGGTAGAGCTGATCCGCGCCTGCGCCGACCTCGGCGGTTCGATCCTCGTGTTTGGCTCTCCCCAGCAACGCAACATTCCGGCCGGAGTCGAGACGGGCGCAGCCTGGGAGTGGAGCCGCGACACGTTTACGCGCGTGGCTGCGAGCGCCGGTCAGCACGGCGTCACCCTCTGCCTGGAGCCGCTCGCGCCGACCGAAACCAACCTCTTCAGCACCGCCGCCGAGACCGCGCGCATGGTGCGAGAGATAGACCATCCCGCACTTCGACTTCTGCTCGATGTGAAGGCGATGTGCAGCGAACAACAGCCGGCCACCGACCTCATCCGCTCCTACGGCCCGCAGCTCGCCCACTTCCACGCCAACGACTGTAACCGTCGCGAGCCAGGTTCCGGCGAGGTTGATTTCGTGCCCATCTTCCACGCCTTACAGGATGCCCACTACGACGACTGGGTGTCCATCGAGGTCTTTGATTTCAAGCCGGACCCGGCCACCATCGCCAGCCGCGGCATCGACTATCTTCGCCGCAGCCTGGCCGCCGCTCGCGGCTAGCCCTCCCCCGCGCCGCTACGCGCGCACCCGCTCCCGTTTCATTTCGACCGCCCTCCGTGCCGCCTCCGCAATCGCCGGCGCGTCCATATGGTACTTGCGCAGCAGCTCCATATTATGTCCGCTCTCGGCCAGGACGTCGCGGACGCCGATGCGTCGCACCGGCACGGGGCAGTGCTCGGAAGCGACCTCCGCCACGGCGCTGCCGAGTCCGCCGTAGATGGTGTGGTTCTCGGCCGTTACAATCGCGCCGGTCTCCCGAGCTGCGCGGACGACCGCGGCCTCATCGAGCGGCTTGATAGACGACATGTTGATAACGCGGGCCTCAATGCCGTCGCGCGCCAGTGCTGTCGCCGCCTCCAGCGATTGACTGACCAGCGGACCACCGGCGATGATGGTCAGATCGCCGCCATCGCGGAGCTGACAGGCGGTACCGAGCCGAAACTCGTAGCCGGGCGGCGACACGTCCGGCCAGGCGTCGCGCGTGAGGCGGAAGTAGACCGGCCCCTCGTAAGCAAGCATGGCCGCGAGACAGGATCGGCACTCTGCTTCATCTGCCGGGTCCACCACCACCATCCCCGGTGTCGCCCGCATGATGGCCGTGTCCTGGACAGCCTGGTGCGTGGCGCCCGTGTGGCCGGTGAGGATTCCGGTGTAGGCGCCGATCAGCTTGACGTTGGCCCCGGCGTGGGCCACGGAGATCGACACCTGATCCAGCGCACGCTTGCTAAGGAAGACGGCAAAGCTGGATACCACGGCGATCTTGCCCAGGCTGGCAAGACCGGCAGCGATGCCGACGAGGTTCTGCTCGGCGATTCCTACCTGGACGAATCGCTCGGGAAAGGTATCCCGAAACAGGGTGACCTTCGTCGACGTGCCGAGGTCGCCATCAAGGACGACGATGCGCTCGTTCCTGCGCCCCAGCTCCACCAGCGTCTTCCCAAAGACGTCGCGCAACGCTTCCATCGCGGCTACGCCCGCAGCTCGGCCAGCGCCTGCGCCGTCAGCTCCGGCGTCAGCGGCTTGCTGTGCCACTCGAAGTTGTGCTCCATGAAGGAGACGCCTTTCCCTTTCACGGTATGGGCGACGATCAACGTGGGCTTGCCGGGGACGGTCCGCGCTTCGTCCAGCGCCCTCACGATCGCGGCCATGTCGTGCCCATCGATCTCCAGCGTATGCCAGCGGAACGCTCGCCACTTGTCCACGACCGGGGCAATGTCCATTTGCCCGGACACTGGCCCGCACTGCTGGACATCGTTGTAGTCGAGCACCACGGTCAAGCGATCAAGCTGCCAGTTTCCGGCCGCCATCGCGGCCTCCCAGATCTGGCCCTCCTGGCTCTCGCCGTCGCTGATCATGGCGTACACGTGAAAAGGCCGCCGATCCATCTTGGCGCCCAGCGCCATACCGACGGCGATGGACAATCCCTGGCCAAGTGAGCCGGTCGACGCCTCGACGCCGGGGACCAGGTGCATGTCGGGATGGAGCTGCAGCCGGCTGTCGATCAAGCCGAAGGTCAACAGCTCCTCCACGGGGAGGAAGCCGCGCTCGGCGAGGGTCGCGTAGAACCCGGATGCCGCATGGCCCTTGGACAAGACGAAGCGGTCGCGATCCGGCCAGTCCGGGTGCGCCGGATTGACGCGCAAGGCATGGAAGTACAAGCCGACGAACAAGTCGGTGGCCGAAAGTGGACCGCCCTGGTGCCCAACACCGGCGTGAGCCGTCATCTCGACGATGTGCCGGCGAATCGCTCGCGCCCGCTCCTGCAGCGCCGCGATGGAAGTATCAGCCACTCCCGACCATCACCCCTTATCGAAAGCCCTATTCGAGTCGGCCCGGGCGCTTCCGCCCGAACCAGAAGGACGACAGGCCCTCAGTCTGGAGCAAGTACGCCACCGTCAGCGCAAACCCCAGGAAGGCGCAGCCGCCGGACACGTCCCACCAGAAAGCCAATCCGGTACGACCCGCGACATCCATCAGTGCGGCCCCAATCGCCACGAGCGCGACGCCGAGCCAGAGCAGCCGGCGCAGTCTACCCACCGATATCCGGTCGTCCGGGGACATCTCGAGCGGTTCCCTTTACAAGAGGTAGATAGTGAGCAAGAGCGCCACCCAGACAGCATCCACAAAGTGCCAGTACATGGTAGCAGCCTCGACGCCAAAGTGGTGTTCCGGGCTGAAGTGCCCGCGGAAGGAGCGAATCAGGGTCACCAACAAGATAATGAGCGCAACCGACACGTGCGCCCCATGGAAACCCGTCGTGGTAAAAAACGTCGAGCCGAAGACCCCATCGGCGGGGGTGAAGCCGACGTGCGTGTACTCCCAGCCCTGCCCGCACAAGAACAGGAAGCCCAGCACCATGGCGATGATGGTGCCCACCTGATGCCCCCGGCGATCGCCACGCTTGATGGCTTGACTGGCCAGGTGCTGGGGGATGCCGCTGGACAGGAGGATGACGGTATTGATGAGCGGTAGCACCAGCTCGAGGCGGGGCTTACCCGCCGGCGGCCACACCGGGCTGCTGAAGCGCAGAAACAGGTAGCTGGAAATCAACGTGGCGAAGAAGATTGCTTCCGAAGCAATGAACGTCGCCATGCCCCACCACATCATACTCCGACCGCCTACGGTCGCTTCCGCCGCGTGCGTCGCGGCGGCCCCCGTCATCGCCATAGCGCCGTCCCACCCTCCTCAGCCGGTCGCGTCACGCCTCGCTGACCTCCAGGCCCCAACTAATGATCGACCAGGCCATACCGATCGCGCCGATGGCAAAGATCACCAACGCGACGATCCAGCGAATCGCGCTCGCGGCGGCGCCATAGTGCGGCAGGATCGTCAGGCCAGACATGGCGACGGTCAGGAACAGGGCCAGCGCGAACGGCCACCAGCTCGGGCCCGGCAGATGGATATGCTCCTCTTCTTCGTCCGTAACGGTCGGGGTGGGCGTCCCGTGGCCGTTGGTCAATGTCCTCGCCTCCAATCCGGATCTTCCGGATGGTCGGTATCCCAGACCGGACGGCGACTCCGCACCACCGGAATCTGCTTGAAGTTGTAGACCGGCGGCGGCGACGGCGTCGCCCACTCCAACGTGAAGGCGCCCCACGGGTTGTCGCCGGCGACCTCGCCGTGCCGGAGGCTGTACCAGACGTTGTAGGCGAATATCGCGGCGCCGACGGCGATCACGAAGGCCCCGATCGTCTCGATGGTGTTGAACCCGTCCCAGCCGAGTCCAGCCGGATAGGTGTAGATGCGCCGCGACATCCCCAGCATTCCGACGATGTGCATCGGGAAGAAGGTGACGTTGAAGCCGATGAACATGATCCAGAACTGGAGCTTGCCCAGCCGCTCATCGAGCATGCGCCCCGTGATCTTGGGGAACCAGAAGTAGGTGCCGGCGAACACGCCGAACATCGTGCCGCCGAACAGGACGTAGTGGAAGTGGGCGACGATGAAGTAGCTCGCGCTCACTTGCCAGTCGAAGGGGACCACGGCCACCATGACGCCGGTGAGGCCGCCAATGGTGAACATCGCGACAAAGGCAAGGGCGTTCAGCATGGGCGTCTTCAGATTCAGCGCTCCGCCCCAGATTGTCCCCAGCCAGTTGAAGATCTTCACCGCTGTCGGCACGGCGATGACCATGCTGGTGATGGCGAAGAAGCCCTGCGCCACCAGCGGCAAGCCGGCCACGAACATATGGTGCGCCCACACACCGAAGGAGAGAAAGCCGATCGCCACCGTGGACCAGGCCACAAAGGCATAGCCAAAGACCGGCTTACGCGAGAAGACGGGCAGAACCTCCGAGATCATGCCCATCGCGGGAAGGATGAGGATGTACACCTCGGGGTGACCAAAGAACCAGAACAGGTGCTGCCAGAGAATCGGATCACCACCAGCGCTCGTCCCGACCTGAAAGAAGGAGGTGCCAAGGTGCCGGTCGAAGAAGATCTCGATGCTGGCGGTGGTGAGCGACGGCATGGCCCCGAGAATGAGCACCGCCATGACCAACGTGGTCCAGCAGAACAACGGGATACGGTTCATGGTCATGCCCGGCGCGCGCATCTTGAGGATGGTCACCACCAGATTTACGGCGCTCGCCAGTGACGCGACGCCCAGGATGTTGATGCCCAAGGCCCAGAAGTCCTCGTTGAGGCCGGGGGCAAACTGCAGCTCCGTCTGATTCGCGTAGTTGTACCAGCCGGCGTTCGGCGCCTGACCGAAGATGAAGCTGGCGTTGATGAACAGACCACCAAAGAGAAAGAACCAGTAGCCCAAAGCATTGATCTTGGGAAACGCCATGTCGCGCGCGCCGATCATCAGCGGCACCAGATAGTTGGCAAAGCCGGCCAGGATCGGCATCACCACCAGAAAGACCATGGTGGTCCCGTGCATCGTGAACAGCTGATTGAACAACTCGGGGGAGATAATCTGCAGATTAGCACGAGTGAGCTGAATCCGCAGCAGCAGCGCCTCGACACCCCCTATGAAAAAGAAAAGGAAGGAGGTCACGATGTAGAGGATGCCGATCTTCTTGTGATCGCTGGTCGTGATCCAGTCCACCAACGCGGAGTTCTGGAACCTCCGGCCGGTGGGTGCTACCGCCCCCGCGTACGTTGCCATTATCGTCCTGCCTCCCTCAGCTCGGCTTACTTCAAGCTTTCCAGATAGGCTGTCAGATCCTGCACCTGTTGCGGTGAGAGCGAGCTGGGCTGTCCTTGGCTCGGCCCGTGAATAAACGTCGACATCAGGTTGCCCTGCTTGACAGCATTGGGATCTTGCAGCCAATGCTGCATGTCGGTCGGATCGTTCGGCATCGCGCCGGCAACCATGATCTGGCGGCTGGCGAAGTGGCTGAGATTCGGCCCAATAATTAGACGGGACGGAGCCTGAGGATCGGGAAATCCCTGCGGCGCCATCGCTCCGATCTGATGGCAGATATTACAGCCACCGGAGTTGAATGCCTGCTGGCCAGCCTTCTCCTGGGCGGTCTGAGGCTCGGCCGGCGGGGACGCCTGGCCCTGCAGCCAGGCGTTGAACGCGTCGGGCGTCTGCACCACAACGGTGAAGCGCATCATGGCGTGCTCCACGCCGCAGAACTCCGCGCAGAAGCCGTTGTACGTTCCAGTCTTCGTTGCCGTCAGCGACATCACGTTATCGTGCCCAGGCAGCGCCTGCAATTTCCGGTCCAGCTCCGGTATCCAGAAGTTATGCACGACATCGTCTGACGTGACATGGACGGTGACCGGCTGGTTCAGCGGAATGTGGAGCTCGTCCGAAGTAATGACCTTTTGGGCTGGATACCGGAACTCCCACCACCATTGGTGTCCGATCACCGTCACCTCGAGGGCGTTCGGCGCCGGCGCCGCGACGGCTTTCATGGTGGCAAGCGTGGCAACGACGACGCCCGCCAGAACCAGCGCCGGCACGATCGTCCAGGCAACTTCCAGCGGCGTGTTGCCTTGCACTTGGCGAGGCAGACCCCCACCGGCGGGCGCGCGAAAGCGGAAGATGGCAAATAGGAGCAGGCCCTCGACAACGACAAAGACGCCGGCAGCCATCCAAAAGATGACCCAGAACACGGAAGCAATGTCTTGCGCCCCCTGCCCATGGGGGCTCAGCATATTCTGGCCCTCGGCGCATCCCGCCAGTGTCACGCACCCCGACACGACGAGCAGCGCCGGGCCAAGCCGGCCTGTTCCCCTTGATTGCGACGGCATTTCCCCTCCGGTACGATCGCCCAGGCATAGTAGCACCTTTGGCCCCGAACCTAACCGCGGCCCGTTGCATAGCAGGGGCCATGCACAGAAATACTGGCAAGAGGGTACGCGGGCCGGGGGGCAGGGGAGAACTCAGCCGGGAGGGACGACCGGCGAAAACGGAATCGCCTTGTCCACTTGGGCCGACGGTCTCACCGCACCCGGTCC
>CALBSQ010000220.1 GCA_937967325.1 uncultured Chloroflexota bacterium | reverse complement strand
CTCCCCTCCCTTCCTACCGTATCGGTGGGGACTGGGGAGGGTGGGGAGAGGTTCCGCAGCAGCTCCCGCGCCACGGCGCGGTCGTCCCACGGGAGCTTCTCGTCGCGCACGATGATGCACTGCTCGTGCCCTTTGCCGGCCAGCAAGACGGTGTCGCCCGCCGTTGCGCCGGCAAAGGCATGGGCGATGGCCTGCCGTCGATCTTCGATGCATTCGAAGTCCGCGCCGCGCAGGCGGCCCTCTGCCATGGCCCCTGCCGCGATCTCCTCGAGGATTCGGCCGGCATCCTCGAAGCGGGGATCCTCATTGGTGATAACAACGTAGTCGGCAAGTCGCGCCGCAACCGCGCCCATCGCCGGCCGCTTCTCAACGTCGCGTTCTCCGGCGGAGCCGAACACACAGAGCAGCCGCCCGGGAGTGCCAGGACGCAATACCCGGAGCACCTTTTCCAGGCTGTCGGCCGTGTGGGCGTAGTCGACGATCACCTGAAACGGCTGCCCTTCGTCGATCCGCTCCATGCGACCGGCAACGGCGCGGGCGCCGGCCAGGCCGTTGGCAACCTGCTGCAAAGACAGACCTTCCACCAGCGCCGCCGCCGCGGCCG
Organism: uncultured Chloroflexota bacterium; assembly: GCA_937967325.1. Taxonomy (GTDB): domain Bacteria; phylum Chloroflexota; class UBA4733; order UBA4733; family UBA4733; genus UBA4733. The sequence goes on along the minus strand of CALBSQ010000220.1, from coordinate 5,521 downwards.
CCAAGCAGTTGTACACATTGAACTGGCCGACCAGAGGCGTCTGCACTGCTACATCGCCCCATGGCGACTTCATCAGGAAGCGGGATCCGGAGGGTACGTGCTCGATCGACTCGGCCCGCAGATCGGCGGGCGGGCTCAGCCCGTAGGAGAGCTCGTCCACGGGCACGCGGCGCGTCAGGTGTTGGTGGCTGCGGTCGTCGCGGTTGAGAATGACCGTCTTCCGACCGGACTTTACGGCGCGGCTCTCCTGCACCAGGTCCAGCAGACGTGCTTTAGCCTCCAGGTACCCTTCCCAGGTGCGGTGGAAGTCGAGATGCTCGTGGGTGACGTTGGTCACGATAGCCGTGTCAAAGGCACAGTTGCGCAGTCGGTCCAGCGCTAGCGCGTGGGAGGTGGACTCCAGTACCGCGGCCCGGCAGCCGTGCTCAACCATGCTCGCGAGGCCCGCTTGCACATCGGGCGACTCCAGGGTGCTCTGTCGCGTGCGGTTGTCCGCTGCGCCGAGCCCGTAGTCGAGGGTCACCGTCGTGAGGAAGCCGGATGGCACGCCGCCTGAACGCAGGAGCTGCGCGGCCAGCTCACACGTGGTCGTCTTGCCATCGGTCCCGGTCACGCCAATCAGACGCAGCTTTCGAGACGGGTGATCGTGGAACGTCGCGGCCAGGTCGGCCAGCGCCGGCTTGGAGCGCGGCACCAGCACCAGCGATACCGGCAACGGCTGGGCAGGCGGGCGTTCTGCCACGACGGCCGCGGCGCCGCGCTCGACGGCCTGCTCGATGAAGATGTGCCCGTCGCGGTTGGCCTCGGGTACGGCAACAAACAGGTCGGATGGCCGGAGCCGGCGTGTGTCGAAACAGACGCCCGTCACCTCGACGTCCGCGGACCCGCGCAACTCGTACGCCGGAAGGCCGTCGAGCAACTCGTGGAGCAGCATATCGACTCGCCTCCGTCCTATGGGACATCGGCGAGTCTACCAGCGCCCTGCTACGCTGGGCAATGGCGATAGGCAGAGAGCCGCCCCAGGGTCTCATCACCCACCTCCGCTTGATTTACCTGAGCCGCATTGACCCTACGTCCTCGAAGTCACCGCGGACGCCTCATCGGCTACCGAATGCTCGTCCGTCACCTCAGTCACCAGCAGCGCGAACGCGCCGAGTACCTCCGATGTCGTGAAGTTGCAGTGCCCGTAGCGGAAAATCGGGATGGGCACGATGCTTCCGTGGCCCGATGTGCGGACCTTGGAGAGGTAGAGCACTTCCTGGACATAGGGAACGACATCGTCGGCGATGGTGTGCAGCGTCACCATTGGGATGGTCAAGTTGCCGGTCGTCTGGTCAACGGCCAGATTGGCGAGGGCCGTCGGGCTGGCAGTGAAGCGCGACACCCCAAAGTTGAGCAAGAGATCATTGCTCGAGCCCAGATACAGCCGGTCGTGATTGTCGAACGGATTGCCGCCCAGCTTCGCCGTCGCGTCATTGGTCCCCAGGACGTTGTACGACAGCAGTTCTTGCACGGTAGTCAGCACTGTGGCCGGGTTGCCGGCATCAATCGCGGCATGGGAGGTCGCGATGAGCTGCGAGGTATTGCCCGGATTGTTCCTGATTGCACTGAGCGCCGCCGGCAGATAGTTCGACGAGAAGCCGCTGATTACCTGTTGGGGGATCTGGATCGGGTTGCCCGGGATGACGCCCGGAAAGAAGTAATCGAACAGGGCGTGGAAGTTGCCCAGGTAGTTGACCTCCTGGCGGAAATCGCCGATGGGGCCACAAATCGAGAGCGCGCCGCTGAACAACTGGGGTGACTGTTCGGCCAGCAATGTCGTCACCAGCGCGCCTTCGGAGGCGCCGAAGAGGTAGGTGTGACGCGGGACGCCGAACTGCCGTGTGAACGCGGCCAGGAGATTGCGAATGTCGTCCTCGCCTTGCGCGAAGGCCAGCCCATTTTGGCGATAGCTGGTGGTGGCGAAGGCGTAGCCGATACTCTCTGCCGCCAGCGGAACATCGACGCCATTGAGGACGAGCTGAGGCAGCGCCACGGGCTCGGTGACCGGCGTGTAGCCATGGGCATAGATCACCAGATCGCCATTCCAGCCGCTGGCAGGCACACAGATCAGCGATATCGCCTGGAAAGGCAGGATGCCATTCGTACACGCCCTTGGCACGGGCCCTCCCTGCGCCCGAGCTACCGGGGCGAGGGCCGAACCGCCGCCGACGATAGCCAGGATTGTCAGTACACGGATTAGGCGAGACACGGCGCCTCTTTCCTACGATCTGTTCGCTGTCGGCAAGCGGACTGTAGGCGGACATGCTCCGATCGTCAAGGAGCCAAGCGGAACGGTCCGTTGCCGGCACTGTATACTCCTTGGTGAACTTGGTTACCAAGAACCCGTCAGTCTTGAAAAGAGGCTCTAACGTATGACCATGCGGTTGTCGCGCCGCCACCTCCTTCGGCAAGGCGCAAGCGTCCTGGGTGCTATTGGTGGTCTTGCGCTGCTCGCTGCCTGCGGCGGAGGCACAGGCGCCACCGCCTCGACGGCGAGCGCCACTGGATCAGCATCAAGTCAGTCCGCCGCCACGGCCAGCGCGGCCGCGAGCCAGTCAGCCGCGACCAGCCCCTCGGCCGCCTCGGCGCCGAGTAAGGGCGGCGCCCTCACCCTCATGATCCAGACCGACGCGACGCAGGCGACGATGTACCAGAAGATCGTCACGCCTTTCGGGCCGGCCAATGGCGGAGCCCAGGTCAACATCATCCAGGGAGGCGCCGGATCGACGGACATCCAGCAGAAGCTGCTCTTGCTCATCTCCGCCAACACGCCACCGGATGTCTATTGGACCCACACCTACATCAACGCCGGGCTGGCCTCATTGGGCATTCCGGTGGACGTTTCGCCCTATCTGGCCAAGGATAAGTCCTTCGACACCAGCGACATCTTTGCCCCGTCCCTGACTGACTTCAACAACCAGGGTAAGCAGTACGCCTTTCCGCGCGAAACGACGGCGATCATCATGGTCTACAACAAGGCGCTCTTTGCGAAGGCCGGCGTGGCAGAGCCAACCGCGACCTGGAAATGGCAGGACTACGTCGACGCCTGTCACAAGCTGACCAGCGGCAGTGGCCCGACGCAGGTCTGGGGCACGGCCGGCTGGACCAGCTCGGCGGTCGTCTACCCAGCGAATGTCCGCGTCTGGCAGCACGGCGGCGATATGGTCGACGAGCAGCGGACGAAATACATCATGGATCAGACCGGCGGTGTCGCAGGCATCCAGGACATCGCCGACCTCATCCACAAGGAGCAGGTACACGCCAGCGCCGCAGCGCTCCAGGGCACGAGCGTGGCTGATCTCTTCACCACCGGGCGGGTGGCGATGGTCCCCACCATCAACGTCTATTCGGGCTTCGCCAACGCCAAGTTCGACTGGGATATCCAGCACCTGCCGCACGATGGTGACATGATCACGAGGGTCGCCTCGGCGGGCCACTCCATGGCCTCGGAAGCGCAGCACCAGGATCTGGCCTGGAATCTCCTGAAGAGCCTGGCCACCAAGGAGGCCTACCAGGCCTTCTACGACATCGACCACCTGCCGGTATCGTCCAAGTCGGTGCGCGAGGCGGCCGCCAAGAATCAGGGGAGTACGCCTCCGGCGCACGTCCAGTTCGGCATCGATGCGCTCAGTTATGCGCGTCCGGAGCGCGTGGTCGGCAATTGGAGCAGCATCCACTCGACGCTGGCCAACGCCCTCCAGGGGGTCTGGGGCCCAGAGAACAAGAATGTCCAGACGGTGCTCACGTCGGTTGCCGGTCAGATCAACGACCTGATCAAAGCCAAGCCAACCGCGACGAAGTAGGCAAGGCGGGCCCATAGATTGACGGAAGAGGTGGCGGAAGCGACGCTCGTGGCGGCACGCCGCCGGCGTCGGTGGTCGGCGACGCGCTGGCGCGACGCCCGCGACGGCTACATCTTCATCTTGCCCTGGCTGCTCGGCTTCTTCATCTGGACGGCCGGTCCGATGGTCGCGTCCATCTCCATTGCGTTTACCGACTGGCGAATCGTCACGGCGCCGCACTTCGTCGGCTTCGCCAATTTCGTGGCGCTATTTCAGGATCCGCGCATCCGCACCTCCCTCTTCAACACCACCGTCTACGTGGTTTTGGGTGTGCCGACGCACATCTTCTTCGCCTTGCTGGCGGCGCTGCTGCTCAACCTGAAGCTCCGTGGGATTGGCATCTACCGCACGTTGTTCTACCTGCCGTACATCACGCCGCTGGTCGCCAATTCTCTGCTCTGGCTGTGGATCTTCAACACCAACTTCGGCCTGGCCAACTGGCTCCTCACGCTGTTCCACCTGCCCGCCGTGTACTGGCTCCAGGACCCGCGCATCGTGAAAGAGTCCCTCGTCATCATGAGCTGGTGGACGATCGGCGGGCAGATGGTCATCTTGCTCGCCGGCTTGCAGGGTGTCCCGCGCCACCTCTACGACGCGGCCAGTATCGACGGCGCGACGCGCTGGTCGCGCTTCTGGAACGTTACCTTCCCCATGCTGACGCCGTCACTGTTCTTCAACCTGACGCTCGCGCTGATTGGCGCCTTCCAGGTCTTCGTCCAATCCTACGTGATCACCAACGGCGGGCCGGAGGACAGCTCGCTCTTCTACGTGCTCTATCTGTACCGCGTGGCCTTCCAGAACTTCGACATGGGCTACGCCTCGGCGATGGCCTGGCTCCTGTTCCTCGTAGTCCTGGTCATCACGCTCGTCCAGTTCCGCTTCGCCAACCGCTGGGTTTTCTACGAAGCAGAGTTGAAGCGCTAGCGGGGAGAAACAGGACATGGCCGAAGCGCCACTGGAGCTGCGGGTTCGTGCGCTGCCCGTATCGCGCGGCGGTGGCCACGCGCCTGTGATGGGAGTGGGCGCGGCCTACCTGGTGCTGACACTTGGGGGCATCGTCCTGGCGCTGCCCTTCCTCTGGCTGCTCAGCACGTCGCTCAAGCTCGAAGGCACCGAATTTACCTTCCCGCCGCAGTGGCTGCCCAGCCCGATCGCCTGGGGCAACTATCCCGCCGCGCTCCAGACCGTGCCCTATCTCTCCTACGCCCGCAACACCATCATCATCACGGTCGCCGCCACGGTGGGGGCGCTCGTCACCGCTTCGATGTCCGCCTTTGCCTTCGCGCGGGTGCGCTTCCCCGGTCGAAGCGTCCTGTTCTTGATGCTCATCTCCACCTTGATGCTGCCGGACGCCGTCACACTCGTCCCCAAGTACATCCTGTTCAGCAAGCTGCACTGGATCAACACCTACCTGCCGCTGACCGTACCGGCCTGGTTCGGGGGCGGCGCCTTCAACGTCTTCCTGCTGCGCCAGTTCTTCATGACCATTCCCTATGACCTGGACGAGGCGGCACGGATGGATGGCGCCGGCAACTGGCGCGTGTACTGGAGCCTGCTGCTGCCGCTGTCGAAGCCGGCACTTACGGCGGTCGCCATCTTCTCCGTGATCTACAACTGGAACGACTTCCTGAACCCGC
>CALBSQ010000219.1 GCA_937967325.1 uncultured Chloroflexota bacterium | reverse complement strand
GGTGAGGGGGCCTGGCCTTCGATCACGTACCCGGCCGACGCCGCACTGGCGAATCACTAGGCGCCGGGACCGTATTGGGTGACGTACGCCCGAACGAGACCGCGGAACAGCTTGCCGTGGTTGGGCAGCTTGAGGTGGAGCAGCTCGTGGACGATGACCTCGGCGCGCACCTGCGCCGGCTGGGCCAGCAGGCCGCTGTCCAGGGTGAGGCGGCCGTTGCTGGAGCAACTGCCCCACTTGCGCGTCATTGGTCGGATGTGGACCGACTTCGGCGCCACGCCGATCCGGGCGGCCCAGGCGTGTACTTCTGCCTTGAGCAGCTCCACGGGCACCGTCTCTTCCAATGCCACTGGGAGCGGAGGCGTTTCGTCCGTCACGCCGTGGCTCGCCGCAAGGTCAGGAGTAGGTGATCGACGAAGCTGACAAGCTGGCTGACCGGCAGACTGCCGTCGATCAGCGCCTTGTAGAGCGATCTCCGCAGCTCGCGTTCCTGATCTGGGCTGCTCTTCCAGTAGGACCAGCGCGCAAACTGTTCTGCCATGGCACGCCCCGCCGGCTCCGCATCGGCCACGCCGTTACGGCGCAACAGCAGCATGGCGGCGAAGCCTTCGGGGGAGAGGTCGCTGTCACTCCGAGTCTGCTCCGCCTCACGATACTCCCGGACCAACGCTTCGAGCTGCTCCAGCGCCTGCTGGGTGGTGAGCTGGCGCTCCTTGAAGGCTTCCGCCACCTGCTCCGCCCGCTCGCCGATGGGGACCAGGTAGGCCGCGCGATCCTCCTTAATGGTGTTGATGTCGGTGAGCGCCTTGATCAAGTTGAACACCTTGACCGTGTCCGGCGCGTCGGCGCCGGCCAGGCGCTCCAGCGTTTCCGGATCGAGGTCGAGGCCCTGGCCCGGTGGGAGGAGGGTCGTTGTGTCGGTACGGGCTTGCACCAGCTCGGCGGTCTTCCGCCAGAAGCTCTTGTCTATCGCCAGGTGCGGCTCGTAACAGGAGCGCACCGTCTGATAGAGGTTGCTGAGCTCGGCGTAGTCGCCCAGGTAGGGACGAAGGAAAGCATCCGGGGAGAGGATCTCGTAGACCTCCTGCAGCTCGCGGAAGTACTGGTAGAAACGGTGGCGCAGCTCACCGTCGCGGAATTGCTCGAGGACGGCTTCGACCGCCTTATCGCCGCTGCGCCCCACGCTGATGGGCAGGTACTCCTGCCGGCCAGTTTGGATAAGGTCATCGAACTGGCGCTGCAGCACGTCGATCCCTTCGATCACCCCGGTCACGTCCTGGGAGTCGAAGGCGAGCGCTCGCTCCAGCTTGTCGAAGATGCCCACGAAGTCCAGCACGAAGCCGGCGGGCTTGGCGCGGCCGTCGGGGTCTTCGTAGGGACGGTTGACGCGGGCGATGGCCTGGAGCAGCACGTGGTCGCGCATGGGCTTGTCGAGGTACATGCAGTAGAGGATGGGAGCGTCGAAGCCGGTCAACAGCTTCTCCGTCACGATGAGGATCTTGGGCAGCTCGTCTGGCTTGCGGAAGGCCTTGCGGATGCGCTGCTCCTCATCGTCGGAGAGGTGGAAGCGCGCCAACTCGCCCTGGTCGTTGTGGGCGTGGCTGATGACCACCGCCGAATACTCCTCCGGCAAGAGATCGTCCAGCAGGTTCTTATACAGGACGCAGGCCTCGCGATCGACGGCGACCAGGAAGGCTTTGTAGCCCATCGGCTCGACGTTCTGGCGGAAGTGGCCGGCCACGAAGGCGGCAACCTTGGCCATGCGCTCGGGGTTCTTGAGCATGTTGGTGAGGTGAACCGCCCGATCCAGCACGCGGTTGAGCTCCTCCGGGTCGCTCACCCCCTCCAGCTCGGCCAGCCCGAGAAACTCGCGCTCCAACGTGTCGCGGTCGACGCGCAGGTCGTTGGGCGCCAGGGCGTAGTGCAGCGGGACGGTGGTACCGTCCTGGATCGACTCGCGGATAGAGTACTTGTCGAGGTAGCCGCGCTCGTCGTCCTGGCCAAAGACTTTGAAGGTGCCCTGACCGTGGGCGGTGCGGTCGATGGGCGTGCCGGTGAAGCCGACGTAGGTGGCGTTGGGCAGGGTGCCCACCAGGTAGTTGCCGAGGTCGCCGCCCGTGCTCCGGTGCGCCTCGTCCACCAACACGAAGACGTTGTGGCGCCGGTTGACGTTGGCCGGGATGCCGTCGAACTTATGGATCATCGAGACGAGCAGGCCGCGGCGATCGCTGCGCAGGAGCTGCTCCAGGTGCTGCTTGCTACGCGCCTCGACGACTTGACCGACGCCGGCGCCTTGCAGATTGCCGAACAGTTGCGCCTGCAGCTCGTTGCGGTCGACCAGCATTAGCACCGTCGGGTTGCGGAAGCGCGGATCCTCTATCAGCAGCTTGGCGACGGTGAGCATGGTGTAGGTCTTGCCGGAGCCCTGGGTGTGCCAGATCAGTCCACGCCGCTTGTTCGGCTCGGCTGCGCGGCGCACCACGCGCTCGGCGGCGCGCATCTGGTGCGGACGCAGCACGACCTTGGACAGCTCCTCGTCCTTGCGCGTGAAAAGGATGAACTCGGTGAGCACGCGCAGCACGCGGCTGGGGGCGACGAAGGTCTTGACCAGCGTCTCGAAGTCGCCGGCCTGCTCGTCGCGCCAGTTGAACAGATCCTTGCGAGAGAGGCGCCAGGTTCCGCTGTAGTAGAACTGGATCAGGTGGGTCAGCGTGTACAGTTGCAGCAGGGCCAGCAGCTCGGGCGCCTCGCGGTGGTAGCGGCGGACCTGGTCGAGCGCCTCGGCGATGCCTTCCAGCCGCGTTGCCGCCTTGGTCTCCACCAGGATCACCGGCACGCCGTTGACGAAGAAGACGGCGTCGGCACGGACGCGGTCGCTGCCGTTGCTGAAGACAAGCTCATCGGTCACGTGGAAGGTGTTGGCATAGACGCCGTCGACGTCGAGCAGGCGCACGTTGCGCTCGCGCCGCTCCGTCTCCACGTACACGGTCTTAAGTCCCTTGAGGTATTCCCAGGCCTGCACATTTCCTTCCAGTGTCGGCGCGACCCGCCCCAGGCGGCGAATGAGCTCCTCCGCCCGCGCCAGGTCGACCACGCCGGGGTTCAGCCGCTGGAGCTGCTGTACCAGAACCTCATGGAGCACCAGCCCCGCCTCACCTCGCCGCAGCCGCAGCGCCTCGTCAAGAGGCAAGTAGGTCCAGCCGGCCTCCGTGGCGTAGCGGATGAGCGGGCGCTGCACCACGGCGCGCTCACTGCTGAGGCTCGGCACCGGGTATTCCTTCCGTCGCCAGGAATTGCCGGACGCGTTCGAATAGGCCGGGAACATGGTGCTGGACAATGTCCCAGATGATGTCCTCATCGACACCGAAGTAGGCGTGCGCGAGGATGTCACGCAGCCCGGCAACCTTGCGCCACTCTATCCCCGGAATCCGGTCCCTCATGTCCTCAGACACATGCTTCGCCGCTTCTCCGATGATCTCCAAGTTCCGTACTACGGCATCAGTAGTTCTGTCATCGCTGCGAAGTTGTTCAAGTGTCAGACCGGAGACGTAGCGGCTGACCTTCTCGCAGCACGCGCGAATGTCTTCCAGATAGAGCGCTTCGTCACGGGACACGCAGCAGGTCCTCTTCAACGCCAGACTTGAGGCGCGGACTCAGCGCCTTGGGAGTCGCGAGGTCTACCGGGCGGCCTAGCAGATCCTCCAGGAACAGCTTGAGACCCATATAGCGATCAAAGGTCGCTGGCCCTTGGAACTCGACCAGCACGTCCACGTCGCTGTCGGGGCCGCCCTCGTCGCGCGCAACTGAGCCGAAGAGCGCAAGCGTGCGGACACCGTAGTCTTGGAGCTCGGTCTTGTGGGCCGCGAGCACTCGCAGCACGTCGTCGCGTCGCATACGTAGCCTCCTAGAGACTCCCTACCAACGATAGCATCACCTGCGATTGCCGTGTGGAACCGTCTCCTTGGCAATACGTGTCAACACCAGCGGCAGCTCGTACAGCACCTCCTCGTTGCGGAAGCGGATCACGCTATAGCCGTGAGCCTGCAGCTGCTCCGTCCGCGCCGCATCGCGCGCGGCTTGCTCCACACTGTCGTGGACCGCGCCATCGAGCTCGACCACCAACTTATGAGCTGGGCAGCAGAAATCCAGGATAAAAGGACCGACCGGGTATTGCCGGCGGAAGTAGAGGCCGTGCCACTGCCTCCGTCGCAAGGCGCGCCAGAGGGCGCGTTCGGCCGGGGTGAGGGCACGGCGGAGCGATCGCGCCGCGACCTGGACTTCGGGTGAGACGCCGCGGATTCGAGGCGTCTGCTGGTGGGGCAAGCGGCCCCCGCTCCGGCTTCGCCACCTCTCCCCCAATTCTGGGGGAGAGCGGTGGCGGATCGGCCGCCGCGTACAGGGTAGCCTACAGAGGGACGTCAGCGCCAGTTAGGTTAGTGGGGCTGGTGCGGGGAGAGGCGCGTCCGGGAGCGCCAGCTCCAGCACGGGCCTGCCGCCAGCATTGCGGGGCACTCCCATAGCAGCAACCGAGGCATCACCTGCCTTCCCCAACTCCGCGAGAAAGCCGTGTGGCAGCATCCATTCCCACCACCGCTCTCCCCCAGCATTGGGGGAGAGATGGCGAAGCCAGAGAGGGGGCCTCTCCCCGCACCAGCCGCGCGCCGCACTACGGCAGCGAACCGACCCGCAGGGCGCCGGTCATAAGCCGCTCGAGCAGGCTCTTGAACAGCGTATCGAGCGATTGCTTGCGCCGGTGCTCGGCAGTGATCCTCTGATCGACGGCAGACAAGATGCGGACGGTCTCTTGCTGTTCGGATTCGGGCGGTAACGGTACCACGACGCTCTTGATCAGTAATGCACTCAGGTTTTTCTGGTTCGCCCCATGCCCAAGGTCCCGCACACGGTCGTAGTGATACGTCAGGACGAAGAAGAGGTAGCCTGGTGAAACCATCGCGCCAGCAATTAATGCTGCGCATGCCTGGTTTATCGCGGCGTCGATACCCAGTAGTGCCACTCGCCCCCGCGTAATGCCCTGACCATACATCGCCATCAGAAGCGTACCTGCGGGAATCAGCCTTGCGGACGAATTCTTCAGCCCTTGCTCGGAGATTGTCTCAACCGTAGCATTAATGCGGTGATAGTCAATCTCGCCAGACTTGACCCAGGATATCCCGCCATGCCAGTACTCAGGCCTGCTCCTGTCGGGCGTGCCTCCTGAAACGACATCCACCACGACGCCGAGTCTCGCCACCTCCCAATGTTCCGGCACCCGCCCAATCTCCGTCTCCTTCAGCGCCACCTGCCCGGCCTCCGCCACCGGCACCGGCCCGTACGTGAACAGGTGCTGCATCAGGCTGCGCTTCAGTTCCCGCGCCGCGGCGATCACCGCCTCCGCGGCCTCAATCGCCCGCTGGACCGTCCGCAGCACGTGGGCGATGGCGCGCTGATCAGCGAGCGGGGGGATCGGGAGCCGGGATTCGCGTAGTGAGCTCCACGAGGTTCGAGGGTGATTTACACCAGCCGTTGTAGACACCGCATGGTGGATGAAGCTTCTCGTGTGCAATAGATTGACGATGAAATCACCCGAAACCGCGGCGGTCGGTCGAAGGACCAATATGTCTGTCGAACAGAACCCCTCCCACTCGGCTAACACCGCCTTATCAAGGTAGGGGCGGAGCTTGCCGTACAGGATGTCACCACGACGAAAGCGGGTCTTCGCACTGCGGACCTCACCAGCGGCCCCCCATACGGATAGTCGTGAGGTTCCTGGTTCAATGTGCTCAAGACCCACATATCGAAGATGCGAGACACTCTTCGGGTCGACGCTATCACTCACCAGCGCGACTACATCGCCGAGAGAGATGGTTGGCCAGGCACTGTTCAGCGATGCGACGTCGGGTTTCTCCAAGCCATCGATTGTCTCAGCCGACATCGCCGTCATCCTTCCTGTCCATTTCGCAAGCCGTATTGCCGACACGTAGCTTCAAACCGACACCACCTCGCGGAGCACTCGCTCGCCAATCGCGGGCTTGAGCGCTTCCTTCATGATCAGGTCCACCTTCACACCAAGCAGGTCCGTCAGTTGGTACTCGAGCTCGAGATACCTGAAAAGGCTTGGCGTCTGTGTGTATTCCACGAGCACATCGAGGTCACTCGCGCTCGTCTGCTCGTTGCGCACGTAGGAGCCAAAGATGCCGAGCGTCCGGATGTGGTAGCGCTGGGCGAGCTCCGGAAAATGCGAACGAAGGATTCCCAGGAATGATGCTGCCATTCCCTCCGTTTGCGCGTCGATCAGAGTAGGGTCCCGACTGGTTCGCTGAGGCTGTCTAGACATGGTGAGGTCCTTTCATCCCCAGCAATTCCAACACATGCCAGAGCCCCCGGTCCGCCTCCACGCGCTCCTCCTCCGCTTCGCGCAGCAGCACGACGGCTTCCTCCAGCGGCAGCACGTCCTCCTTGTCGTTGCTGGCCACGTAGCGGCTGGGTGAGAGGTTGTAGTCGTTGCGGGCGGCATCGACCGTGGTGATGGTGGCCGAGAGGCCCTCCTCGGCTTGCCAGGCGTGGTAGAGCTGGGCGATGCGATCGACGTGCTCCACCGCCAGGTAGTTCTTGGGTCTGCCCTTGAGAAAGAGCTTGGAGGCGTTGATCAGCAGGAGCTCATCCGGATGACGCTTGGCCTTGTTGACCACCATGATGATGCCCGGCGCCGAGGTGTTGTAGAAGAGGTTCTCTGGGAGGAGGATCACGGCTTCGATCAGGTCGCCCGGCGTCACCAGGTTGCCTTCCACGAAAGTCCGGCGGACGTCGCGCTCGCGGTTGGAACCGGTGTTGCCGCTGCCGCGGCTGACCGCGCCGGTGTCGAGCACCACGGCCATGCGGCCGCCGTCCTTGAGCGAGGCGGCCATGTGCTGCACCCAGCCCCAGTCGGCGCTGGAGGCCGGCGGGATGCCGAAGCGGAAGCGCTCGAAAGGGTCGTTCTCGTAGAGGGAGATGGCGAAGTTCTGGTTCCACATCGGATTGGCGGTCACCAGGTCGAAACGCCGCAGCCGGCCGTCGCCCTCGGTGAAGACCGGCCGCTGGAAGGTGTCGCCCAGCCGGATGGCAGCGCGCATGTCGTGGATGAAGGCGTTCTGGCGCGCCAGCGCGAAGGTGGCGGCGTTCCACTCCTGGCCGAAGAGGAGCGGCGGCGCCACGTTGGAAGGCAAGACGCGGCGCCGCCCGGTGCGCACGCCATGCGTGTCCAGCACGCGGCTGTAACAGTTGATGAGCAGCCCGCCGGAGCCGCAGGCCGGGTCGTAGATCTCCATGCCGGGAGCGGGCGCCAGCACGCGCGCCATGAGGGCGGCCACCTCCGGTGGCGTAAAGAACTCGCCCGCGCTTTGGCCTTGGCCCTCCGCGAACTTGCGCAGCAGGTATTCGTAGGCGCGGCCCAGGATGTCCGGATCGACATCTTCCAGGCCCAGCCGGTGCTCGCTCAGCACCTGGACCAGCGATCCGAGGGTGCCGTCGTCCAGGACGCGCTGGCCCTGGTTGGTGGCGTTGAAGTCGGCGGCGTCGACAACACCCTGCAAGTCGGGATTCTCCCGAGCGATGGCGCGGACGGCATCGGAAAGGTACTCGCCGAGGCCCGTAGTGCGCGCGGCGATGGCCGGCCAGCGCGCCGCCTCCGGCAGGTAGAAGCGCACCTGGCGGTGGTCGTCCCGGGCCAACTGCTCGGCCACGAGCCGGCTGCCATAGTCTTGCGCGAGCTGCGCGAGCTCGTCGTCGAAGACGTCCGACAGCCGCTTGAGGAAGATCAGCGGCAGGATGTAGTCCTTGAACTTGGGCGCGTCCAGCGCGCCGCGGATCTGGCAAGCGGCGTTCCACAGCCAGCCCTCCAGCGCGGGGAGGTCAAGCGTGGGCGCCGCTCGCGCGGATGTCCCTGCACCGCCGTTTGCCAGGTCGCGCCCGTTGGTACCACCGCGCTGAACCAACCTCGGCATGCTTCTCTCTTCCCCGCGCGACCTGCCCAGCACACTGTAGCAAGCGCGCCGTGCGCCGTCACGTCACGGGGAACCTTTGGATGCTGCATGCGAAGCCGGGCGATTTTGCCGGCCGGGGCGGCTGGTGAGGGAAGGGGCCCCCTCTCTGCCTTCGCCACCTCTCCCCCAATTCTGGGGGAGAGCGGTTCCGGAGGTGTACGTTCCAACAACGTCTTGCTCTCAGTTCGGGGGGAGGGCAGTTTGGTAATCTGCATTCCCTTCGCGGCTCTCCCCCAGAATTGGGGGAGAGGTGGCGAAGCCGGAGCGGGGGCCTCTTCCCCCACCAGCTGACGCCGCCTAACTCCAACAATGTCCGCACTTGGCGCCTTTCCCAGCACCAGCTCGCATTGCCCCCACCGCTCTCCCCCAGGATTGGGGGAGAGATGGCGAAGCCAGAGAGAGGGCCTCCCACCAGCCGCGTCCGCACGGGTCAGGCGGCGGGCCGGCCGATGCGGTATTGTGCAGGCATAGGACACGGCGTTCGCGCTTTCCAGAGGGGTGCCATGGGGATCGCCAAAGGCGGGGCCTCGATGGGATCCACCGCCGCGTGGCCACGACCGGGGCCAATCCCCTCGGCGCGATTCACCCCGCCGGCGCCACGACAGCCGGTGGTCACTCGGGCGCGGCTGGAGGGGTTACTGGATGCCGCGACGGGGCCCAAGCTGACTCTCGTCTCGGCGCCGGCCGGCTCGGGCAAGACGACGCTGGTGAGCGCCTGGTGCGCTACACTTGCCCAGGGCGGTCGGCTCGTGGCCTGGTTCACGCTGGGTGACGAAGATAATGATCCAGCTCGCTTCTGGCAGGACGTCTTCCTGGCACTCCGGGCAGCCGGCGTCGCGTCCCTGGACCCAGCATTGGAGCTGGTGCGATCGCCGACCGCTGCCGCCGGCCGTGCCGTCGTCACGGCGCTGGAGGCGGCGCTCGCGTCCGCCAGCAGCCCTGTGACGCTCGTGCTCGACGACTACCAGAAGGTCACAGCCGCGTCGATTCAGGAGGCTGTTGCGCAACTGATCGAACGCATGCCGCCGGCGTTGCGGCTGACGCTCGTGACGCGCAGCGATCCGCCAATGCCGCTGGCGCGCTGGCGGGCCAACGACCAGTTGCGCGAGGTGCGCACGGCCGACCTGCGCTTCACGCTGGCCGAGGCGGACCGCTTCCTGAACGACGTGATGGGAGCTGATCTCGCGGCGGACGATGTCGCCGCGCTGCACGACCAGACCGACGGTTGGGTGGCCGGTTTGCAGCTTGCCGCCCTCGCCTTGCGTGGGCGCGCGGACCACGACCGCGTGCTCCAGACCCTTGCCGGCAATCAGCGTCACATCGTGGACTATCTCACCGAGGAAGTCGTCCTCCAGCAGCCCGCCGACGTCCAGGAATTCCTCCTGCGCACCGCGATCCTCGACCGCCTGTGTGGGCCATTGTGCGACGCGATCACCGGCGGGAACGACGGGCAGACCATGCTGGAGCGGTTGGAACGCGCCAACCTTTTCCTGATCCCGCTGGACCAGGCGCGACGCTGGTACCGATATCACCCGTTGTTTACCGGCGTGCTGCGGAGGCGCCTGGAGCGGAAGGGTCCCGACCAGGCGCCGGCGCTGCATCGTCGGGCCGCCTTCTGGTACGAGCAGGAGGGCCAGCCTATCGAGGCGATTGAGCACGCGCTCGCTGCAGCCGATTCGGCCACGGCGGCGCGCTTGATGGACGGCATGGTGCGCACGCTGCTGATGCGGGGCCAGGCGGCGACCGTGTTGCGCTGGCTGACCGCCCTCCTCGCCAACGTGCTTCGGGAGCAACCGGAGCTCGGTCTGGTCTACGGCTGGGCCCTGGCTCACACCGGCCAACTGGATGCCGTCGAACTGTGGCTACAAGAGGTCGAGCGCACCTGGTTGATGCCGCGTACGGTGCCGGAAGCGAGCGGGGTCGCTTCGCGAAACGGCGCCGCCCAGTACGTCGTAGCAACACTTCCGCCGGTGCCGGCGGAGGGGGACAGCGCAGCAGCGACTATGGCGCCGGCCAGCGAAGTCGCCGCCATCCGCGCTCGCGTCGCGGCAATGCGCGGCGACATCCCGGCCACGATCGAGCTGTCCCAGCAGGCGCTGGCCCGTTTGCCGGCCGAGCGAACGCTCCTGCGCAGCGATCGGGCGCTCAACTTGGGTTTCGCCCACGAATCGACCGGCGACTTCGTGGCGGCGCACCAGTTCTTCGCCGAGGCGGAACGGATCGCCCGAGCCGGCGGCAACGCCCGCGCCGCCTTGCTGGCCACGCGCTACCTGGCCCGATCGGAGGTCCGCTCTGGCCGGCTGCACGACGCCGGAGAGCGCTACGCCGCGGCGCTGCGTCTCTGCGAGCAAACTGGACATCGCCGGCTGCCGGCTGCCGGTATGGCCTGCGTCGGACTGGGCGAGCTCTCCTACGAGTGGAACGACCTGGACGCCTCGATGCGCCACCTGCGAGAGGGCATCGAGCTGGGGGAGCGGGGAGGGGAGCAAAAGATCATCGTGGCAGGGTACGCCGCGCTGGCGCGCCTGCTCCAGGCAGAGGGCGATGCGGCCGGCGCCGACGCCGCCTTGCAAAAGGCGGAACGGCTGGTTGGCGCCGGCCCACTTGTCGGGGCACGGGCGTGGCTTGCGCTGATGCAGGGGGATGTCGCGACGGCAACCCGCTGGGCACGGGATCACGCGCCATCGGATGATGGCCTTGCTCATGCTGATGACTACCGCCTCCTGGCGCGCCTTCGCCTCGCCCAGGGCAGGCCCGACGAGGCGAAGGCGCTGCTGGAGCGGCTGCTCGCCAGCGTCGAAACCGCCGGCTGGACGGGAAGCGTTGTCCAGACGCTGGCGCTTCAAGCGGTCGCCCTCCACGCGACCGGCAGCACCAGACAGGCTCGTCAGATGCTGGACCGAGCGCTGACGCTGGCCGAGCCGGAAGGCTACGTGCGCGTCTTCCTGGACGAGGGAGCGCCGATGGCTCACCTGCTCGACCACCGGCGTGCCTCGCGGAGGGGGCCCTCCACCACCGACGGCATCGGCAAGACCGTCTTGCTCTCCACAGGCGCTGGCGAGGCGCCAGGCGGCATTCCACGCCATGGTCCCGTACATCGAGCCGTCCTCCCACATGAGTTCCCCCTCTCCTCGCAGGAGAGGGGGCTAGGGGGTGAGGTTCCCCGCGGCGAAGCGCTGAGCCAGCGCGAGCGCACCGCCCTCCGCCTCCTGGCCGCCGGACTCCCCAATCAGGACATGGCGCGCGAGATGGTCGTCACGCTGAACACCGTCAAGACGCACGTCAAGAATATTTATGGCAAGCTGGGCGTCCACCGGCGCGCCCAGGCGGCGGCGCGCGCTCGAACGCTGGGCCTGCTGTGACCACCGGCGCGCAAAATCACCCGATCGGGTGAGGCGCCCTCACCCGTCCGTAGCCGACACTCGATGCCGGGACAAGCGACATTCACCGTCTCGCCAATCGTTTCGGGTTGGGCGGCATAAGCAGCGAAGGAGACCTGGCGATGTTCACGCGACGGCTCGGTCGCAGCGGCTTGGAAGTCGGCGCTATCGGTCTGGGCTGCTGGGCCATCGGCGGCCCGTTCTGGCGAGGCGAGCGACCGATCGGCTGGGGACAGGTCGACGCCGCCGAATCGATCCGCGCCATCCACCGCGCGCTCGATCTGGGGGTCACCGTCTTCGACACGTCCGACGCCTACGGCGCCGGCCACAGCGAGCGCATCCTGGGGCAAGCGCTGGCGGGACGGCGCCAGGACGCGGTGATTGCCACCAAGGTCGGCCTGACCTTCGACGAGCAGACGCGCCAGTTGACCGGCGAGGATGCCAGTCCCGCCTACCTTCGGCGGGCCTGTGAGGCCAGCCTCCGGCGCTTGAATACCGACCACATCGACCTTTACCAGTTTCATCCCGGTGACTACGCCGTGGACCGCGCCGTCGCCGTCCGCGATGTGCTGGAGGAGCTGGTCGCAGCCGGCAAGATCCGCTACTACGCCTGGTCGACGGAGCAGCACGACGGCGTCCGAGTCTTTGGAGAAGGACCGCACTGCACGGCCACGCAGAACGGACTGGACCTGCTGCGTGACCACGGCCATACTCGGGGCGACGACCGGTACGCCGCCATCTGCGAGGAATTCGACCTCGCCTGGCTCTGCAACGGACCGCTGGCCTCGGGCATACTCACGGGCAAGTTCACCGTCGATTCCCAGCTCCCCGCCGACGACGTGCGACGGCGCATGGATTTCGTCAATGGCCCGCAGGCCGCGCAGTTGCGTCAGCTCGAGGCAGTGCGTGATGTGCTCACTCAGGGTGGCCGGACCCTTGCCCAAGGGGCATTAGGGTGGGTGCTGGCTCGTAGTGAGCGGACAATCCCGATTCCGGGGTTCAAGACGGTGGCGCAGGTCGAGGAGAACGCCGCGGCTGCCGACTTCGGGCCGCTGCGGCCCGAGCAGATGCGGGAGATCGAGGCGCTGCTGGGCGCACCGTGACCGATCCGGGCGCGGCGGGCCGGGTCGGCGACGGCGATAGCGACCGGTGGCACACCGGCCGCTGTGGCCGTGCGCCTGCCCGTTGACGATACGGGTGGCGAAGGGCGGGAGTGACCCTCACCCCCGGCCCCTCATCCCACCCACGGTATCCGCTGCCGCCGGTACACCTGCTCGCCCCAGCGCAGGTCAGCCGGCAGCAGGACGCTGCGCGCGCCGCGCAGGTGGCCGCCGGCCAGCAGGTGATCGATCAGCACCCGGCGCAGCGTGGTGTCGCGCGGCGCTTGACGGAGGTCGTCGGGCACACCGCCGAAGACGCGCTCCAGGGTGTCATGGCCGGAGGAGCGGCGCGGCAACAGGTACATCTCCTGGAGGAAGCGCACCAGGTTGGAGGACGGCGGCAGCAGCGTTTCGAGCTGGGCGTCCAACAGCCAGGAGCTGCAGGTAAAGGCGATGAAGGGGTGGTCGGGGAAGTGGCGCGGGAAGAAGTCGAGCGCCATCTGCAAGGATTGCCCACAGAGGTCATAGTCCATCGGGCTGCCGGCAGGGATATGCAGGTGGAGCACCGGGTCACCGGGAGCCAGCACCGGTCGCCACTCGGCGCGGGAGAGCCGCACTTCCTGCTGGCGCGCCTCCCCGCTCGGCGTGATCGGTGAGCCGGTGATGTGGTCAGCGGTCAGCTCCAGGTGCGAGCTCCAGGCGTTACCCTCGTCCACCACTCCGCCCGCGCCGTCCATCTGCCCATCCGCTCGAAAGCGCAGCCCGGCTTCGGCAAGGGCCAGCACCGTCCCATCGTCGCGATGCCGGAAGACACGGTACCCATCGGCGCACCGACCAAACTGGAACTGCAGCCGCGTCAGGTGATAGAGCTCGCCGCGCATGTGGTTGCGCAGCCAGCCGAGCCGGTTCGGCAGCAGTCCCCACTGGCCGGTACGCTCGTGGTGGACCAGCATCCAGCGCTCGATGTCGTACAACGTGTCGCGAGCGACCTGCGCTGGAACCGCGTGCTCCGCATACAGGGCGCGCAGGTCGGACAGCGCCGAGAGCAGCACCAGCAAGATGAACCGCCCGGCTCCATCCCCCAGCCCGCTCTCCAAGGTGGGCCAGTGGTGGATGGCGTCGCGCGGGAACACGGCGGCGCGATAGGTGCAGTAGTGGCCGTGCCAGGCCAGGGCGCTCAGGGCGGCATTCGCCCCGACTCGTCCAGCTACCCGCACCGCCGCGTCGCTGACCTCTGCCGGAAGCCTGGCATAACGGCAAGCATCGACAACGAACTCCGCCGCGAGGAAGTACGGCAGACCGGCGGGCAGCGACGCCTGAGACGCCTGCCACTCCACGGCCAGGGTGTCGCGGTAGGCTTCCAGCCCCAGCGCGGAGACAACGGCGTCTAGCTCCATGCGTCTCTATTGCCCCTCTGCGATCGATGCCGGCCACAGCGGCATCAATAGTACATGCGATTGGCTCACCCATCGGCCAGGCCCGGCGTCACCGCGCTGCTCGGGAACAGGCCGGCGGCTTTGGCAACATCGCCGCCGTTGACCAGCGTGACCGTCCCCGCCTTGGCCCAGGGCACGGCCACTTTCCAGTACTGGAAGGCGGCGCGCTGGCAGCGGGCCACGACCACGGGCCCGTATCCTTGATCGACATCGGTAGGCCATAGTCGTCCAAGGCCGCCGGGTCGGCGAAGTAGCGGGAGCGGATCGCTGGAGCGGCGTCCAGCAATTGCTGATGCCGGCGCACCACCCGCGGCCAGGTCAGCTTGCTGTCGGGCGAGGTGTCCAGCAGCGGCGGGATCTGACGGGTGGCGTCGAGCCAGGCGTCGAAGCCGTCGTCGTGCAACACGTCGAAGACGTTGAAGAAGGCGACCGTTCCCGTTTCCGGGCGCCACTGGAAGACCTCTCTTTGCATGACTTGATAGTAGAAGCCATTCCAGAAGAAGCGGTGCGAGGCAGGGTAGCCGACCGATGGCACGCCGCCCTGCTGCCGGAATGCTGCCCAGAACTGGCGGCCATACTCGTCCGTCAGGCTGTAGCCTGTACCGCCCTGGCCGCCGTGACCGTTGGCCTCGGTGTAGAACCAGCCGTCGCCGATACCGTAATTGGAGGGCGGCGGATCGGCCCCAACGACGTCGTTGTAGACCATCAGCCCCTCCTGGGCGATAGCCTTGGCGGCCCCATCGACATCATCCTGGTCGTTGGTGAGCACCGCGCAAACCAGCGGGCCGCGCGGTGTGAAGATGATGCCGGAGTCGTTGCGGATGCGGTCCAGCTCGCCGGTCTTGTGCGCGATTACCGTCCCCTTGGGGAGCAACTCCGGCAGCCGGTCATTCTCGCGCTGGCCTTTCAGCAGCTCCAGCATCTCCTCGCTCGCTGCCGGACTCACGACACGTCCGGCGAGCAGCCGCAGGTAGAAGGCGGCCTGATCGTCTGCCGTTGTCTGGGCCAGCGTGGCCGGTACCGAAGGCGGGGTATCCGGCGGCGTGCCCATGTGGCTGTGGGGCATGCCGATGGCGGCGAATGCGGCGTTGACCGCCGGATAGCCAAGGAGCAGGACCAGCGCGCCAGCGGCGCTGTTGTCGCTCACCGTAATCGTCCGGCGCAGGGCCTCGGCGATGCTCAGCACCGTGCCGGCCACGGTGGCTGGATCGTCGCCGTAGAAGTCCAACTCGGCCTGGGTGATCGTCACGGTCTTGTCCATGGACAGCGTGCCGGCCGCCACGGCCGTGTAGACGGCTGCCATCACGCCGAGCTTGTAGAGGCTGGCGGAGGTCATCGGCGTGTCGGCCTTGAGCGCCACCAGCGGCGCCTGCCCGGGCTGCACCGCCACCATGGCAGTCGTGCCGCCGATGGCGGTCAGGGTACTCACCGCGCGGCTGGCGAGCAACGGAGCGGCCTGGGCCGGTCGCGGCGCAGCGATCAGGGTCAGCGAGAAGATGAGCGCGAGGAGACGATTGCGTGACAGCACGGCAGCCACCTTTCCGCCCCCTAGCATCCGCTGGCCGACTGGCAAGGGTCAAGCCTTTGCACGCATGGTCCCAGCCGCGGGGTCCCGCCTCGCCTATCGCGGGAGCCTTTTGCGACCGAGCGCGAGGATCACCCTGCCGCGATGTCGTGCTATCGTTGTGGACGGCGTTTGTGCGAGGAGGAAGGCCCCATGGCGGCGATCGCCACCGAGCGGCGACACTTTCGGGCTGGCCATCCTGGAGCACCCCGAGACGCCGTCGGTCGTCGGCGCTCCCGATGTCGTCGTGGAGGTGCTCTCGCCCAACGCCGCGCGCCACGACCGACCGCCGAAAGGCAGGAAGTTCCGCGCCTACGAGGAGGCGGGCGGGCGGCACTACTGGCTGGCCGACCCCGAGCGCCGGACGCTGGTCACCTACGAGCGCCAAGGCGAGCGGCTGGTGGAGACGGCGACGCTGCGCCCGGGCGACACCCTGCGCTGCCCTTTGTTCCCCGAGCTGGGGTTGGCGGTCGCTGAGCTGTTTCGCCCGTCATAACGGGCAGGTCATCGCTACGAGTGCTGTCCGGCTGTGACCTGGCCGGCGAGCTCGCGGAAGGCGCTGGGCTGCTTCTTGCCGTTGCCGAAGATGTCGCTGAGCGCCGGCTTGATGAGGTCACCGGCCTTGGAGTCGTTCTTGAACAACTGGCGGTTGCCGGGATAGCCCTCCTGCATGGCCTCGATGGCGGTCTCCAGGTTGACATCGGCCAGCGTGGGGTTCTGCTTGATGTTGATGTCTTTCCATTTGTTCATGACCGAGACGCGGACCGGCATCGAGCCGGCGACCTCCACCTGCATCGTCTGGATCTCCGGACCGGCCAGGTATTGCATGACCTGCCAGGCCTCCGCCTGGTGCTTGCTGTCCTTCCAGAGCACGAAGCCGTCGGTGGTGCCCAGCACCCGGCGCTTGACCGGTCCCTTGGGGACGTGGGCGTAGCCCCATTTGAACTTGGTATCGATATTCGTAGCCATGCTGGCCGGGTAGAGGCCATCCTCGTTCATGGCCCACTGACCGGCGGCGAAGCGATCGCCCTGGACGGTGGCGAGGCCGCCGAGGGTATCGTTGTCGAGGGCGATCTTGCGCTCATACTCCAGCTTGTAGGCCCAGTCGAAGGCGTCCTGCGCTGCCTGCCCATCCAGCAGACACTTGGTATTGTCGTTGGGATCGACCACGTTGCCGCCCCACATCTCGACGCGGTACCAGTAGCGATCCCAACTGGACATACGCAGGCGCAGGCCGATGGTCTGGAGCTGATTACCCTGGCGGACCGTCAGCTTCTCGGCGGCGTTGGCGTAGTCGTCGTGCGTCCAGTCCTTGGTGGGGAAGGCCACGCCCTTCTGCTGGAACATGTCCTTGTTGTACCAGAGCAGCATCACATTCACGTATTTGGGGAAGCCGAAGCGGATGCCGCTGGGCAGTTGGAAGTCGTGCCACTGCCAGGCGTGGAAGTCCGACACGTCGACCTTGTCCCGCGCGACCAGCGGCGTGATGTCCAGCACCGCGCCCTTGTCGGCAAACTGGGTCACATTGTCCGTCCAGCTCTCGAAGACGTCGGGCGCATCGCCGGCGGCAAAGCCGGCCAGCAGCTTGGTGTCACGATCGGGCGGCGCCGACTCGATCTGGACGCGAACGCCCGGGTGCTTGGCCAGGTAGTCCGTCTCGAAGAGCTTCTGGGCGGCGACTCGGTAGGCATCGTTATTGCGGTTCTGCCAGCGGATCAGCGTCCCGCTCTGCCCAGCCACCCGCTGCGTGGGCACGGTCGGCGCGGCAGTAGGACCAGTCGCGGCGGCGGACGTCGCCGCCGAACTGGCGGCCGGCGCCTGCGCGCTGCTGGCCGCGCTGGTCTTGGCGGCGCCGCTCGACGCCACGGTCGAGGGGACCGCCGCTCCCTGGCCGCAAGCAGCCAGCAGGCCGACCAGTGGCGCGGTGAGCAAGGCTCGACCGGCCAGAGCCAGGACAGCGCGACGAGAACGAGACGGAGCGCGGGACAGCGCTCCAGGACCTTGGGGATATGACACGGCAGCTACCTCCGAGCTATGCGATGGGAGCGACAGCGCTCACCAAACGTGGGTACCAGGGGACACGAGTCGACCTGGCCAGCGCACTATAGACGGGCTGGCCAAGCCTGTCAACTTCGCTTGCGTGCTTGACTTAGCTAGGTACCCTAGCTATCATTCGTCCAGGAGGCTAGTCGTGACTGTTATCGTCAATATGCATCAGGCGAAAACGGAGCTGTCTCGTTTGGTCGGCCAGGCGCTAGCGGGCGAGGAGGTGATCATCGCGCGGGCGGGTATGCCGGTGGTCCGCTTGACGCCAATCCGCCAGGAACGCATCCCCGGCCTCGCGCGCGGCGCCGTACGACTTGCCGCGGACTTCGATGATCCGTTGCCGGAGGAAATTCTTGCCGGCTTCGAGGGCCGGTAGTGCCGCATCTGCTGGACACGCACACGTTTCTCTGGTGGATCACGGATGATCATCGCCTGCCTCCAACTGTCCGGCAGTTGATTGCCTCTCCTGACCACTCATTTCTCTTCAGTGCAGCGTCGGCCTGGGAAATGGCGATCAAGGCGCAGCTCGGCCGTCTTGACCTACCCAACGATCTGGGAGCGTTCATTGAGGATCAGCTTGCGGCTAACGGCTTCGTGCCATTGCCGATTACGGTCCGGCATGCCCTGCAGGTGCGGGTGCTGCCGGCGTTGCACCGCGATCCCTTCGATCGCATCCTCGTGGCCCAGGCCATCGTCGAGGATGTCCCGCTGATCAGCGTCGACAGACTCGTCGCCCAATATCCTGTGCGGACGATCTGGTGACAACTCCAGCGGCGCATGGCCCGGCGCGTTGCGCAGCCTGGGCATCTGCCCAGCATTGAGCGTGGGACCGCGAGCGTCGGCTACCTGGTTCATCCAGTACGTCCGGGCGACCTCCCCGTTGTCACCCTGAGCGCAGCGAAGGACCCCTGGCCCGGCCACCAGCGCTGCGCGGGACCGCATGGCGTCTGGTCTGTCCTGCCAGGGGTCCTTCGCTGCGCTCAGGGTGACAACGGGGAGGTCGCCCGGCGCTGGGAACCGCCCAGAATATGGTGGATGCGCCACTAACCCGGGCGAGTCGTTTACTCTGGACCGATCTGGGGCAAGTCGCGCGCTCGTGACTCCTCCTCGACCGGCCGCGCATCGATCCGCGGCAGCGGACGAGGGGCATCGACGGCGCGCGATGGCCCGGCCGGCTCCTGCTCACCGATCTCCGGCAGCGCGGCTGAATCAGCGGGCCGGGACGTTGGGGCGTGATGCTTTGTCCCCTCCGTGCCGGCAAGGAGCGGCCGGCTCCGCTGGGGCGGCTCCGGCATGGGCTGGATGTCGGGCAGGGTGCGGACGCGCTCCGAGTCCGGCGCCGTGCGGGGCGACACCGGCGGCGTTGGCGCCACCCGGCTGTTCCCCCGTGACGGCGGCACCGTCGGCGCCGGCGAGGACGGCGCGGGGCGAGCGGCGGCAACGTCAGGCGACGCGCTGCGGGAGGGTGACGCGGCTGCCGGCGATGGTCGCGCCGAATCGAGCAGCGCCCCCGACATCTGGCGGGGATTGGCGACCATCTGCCCACTCTGCAGGGCCGCGTTCAGCACCGACCACAGCTCTTCCCCAACTGCCGCCGGAACAGCGCCGGCGGCGGCCTGCGTGATCCGCGTCCGCAGCATTGAAAGGCGCGTGCCGTGCGCGGCCAGCTCTCCCTCGACGTGCCGCAGCCCGGCCGTCAGCCAGGGAGGCGCCGGCGAGCGCTGGACGAGCGTGGACACATCGGCGCGCAACATCCCAGCCGCGCCGATGACGCGCTCGGCCGCCAGCAGCAGGCCGTTGGCGTAGCCGGGCGGCAGCGGATCGGGAAACGGCAGGGCGGCGATTTCGCCGCGGGGTCCCACCCGGAGTTGTGCCGTGAAGCGAGACGGTCGCGCCGGATCGACCAGGGCGGCGCTCACCTCGGTGATGATGCTGTCGGTCGCCTGTAGCGCGGCCACGGCCAGGGAATGGGACGCCTCGCTGAGCAGGCCGGACTGGTCGGCGTGCCAGGCCGCCTCCGCCTCGACCAGGGCCTGGACCAGCGTCACCAGACTGTCGGCCAGCCAGAGCGGCGCGGCGATAGGGGCAACGTCGAGGCAGACGCGCCACTCCTCGCCGACGTGGGCGATGCGCGCCGACAGCCGGCGATCGTCAAGTTGCTGATGCATGGCGTCCAGCGGCGTGGTCGACGCCAGCATCGCCGTCACGTCGCCGCCGGCCACGTCGCCGCTGAGCGCCGCCTTGATCCGTTCGGTCCAGGTCGCCACGACCCGCTCCTGCGCCCGCGCTACTCGATCATCTTGAGCAAGGCGCGGGCGATCACTTGCGGGTCGGTCTCGGCGGCGAACGGCAAGACCTTGACGTGCGCGTTCTGGGCCTCGATCTGCTGGTAGGAGCGCATGGCCGCGTCGTGCTCCGGACCGTAGCCGATGATCGCCAGCGTCACGTAGACGCCGCCGGAGGCCTTCTGGATGGCCCGCGCGAAGGCGTCGCTGTCGTCGGCCTCGCCGTCGGTGATCACCAGCGCCATCAGCAGCGGGCGCTGCGCCGGCGGTGTCTGGCCGAACTCCTCCGTGTACGTTTCGATCAGCTTGTTCCAGCCCGGGATGATGCGGGTCCCGCCAGCCCAGCGGATCTGATGCCAGCGCTGGTCGAGGTTCCCCGGATTGAGGTCGCCGATGTCCTGGGCCTGGCCCCCGGCGAAGACGACGGTGCGCAGGCCGCCTCCTTCCTCTTCGTGACCGGCCTGACTATCTTCCTTGGCCAGTGTAGCCACGATCAGGCCGATCGCTTCCTTGATAGTGTCCCGGCGCGGCGTCGTGTCGTTCTCCGAGCTGGCGTAGTTCATGGATCCGGTGACGTCGAGCAACAGCATCGGCTCTTTCTCGACGCCGAGCGTATCAGCAGACATGGGTGTCGCCGACATAGGTTTCGCACCTCCTTCAGAGATTCAGCGCGTCCGCGGTGCGCGGGCGCCGCTCCAGAACCTCAGTGTACGTGCCCAGTGTTAAGGTTTGCTGAGGATGACGTGGCTACCCACCCGCCGCCAGCGAACTCGCAGCTCACCATCTACGGTGACCCCTTCGAAGGTTGCTCGACCGTCTGGTCCGGCAAAGGATCAGGTCATCTCGAAGACATCCCGCGTCTTCGCCACACGCTTTACGCGCAATCGGGCCGGCCACGGCTCCGTGGGCTTGTTCGCTCGGAAATCGCAGGCCGGCGAGAACTCGTCACGAGCGACACGACGAAACCGCGCATATTCCTCGTCAGACAGACGCCTCACGTCGGCATCAAACTGGGGCGTCCGCTCGAACTTCAAGGACGAGGCACGGATCTCTTAGCGAGGACGGCTGCGAACGGCGTCCAGGTCAGCCACGAATTCGTCCACATCATCAGAGACAGTAACCTCACCGGCCCTGATGTGCTCGTCCACGCGTCGCTCGCCCTCCTGCCAGCGCTCCTCCCAGAACCACGCTTGATCCGCGGGGATCGGCAATCTCGGACGTAGCTCAATGACGCCGTCGTCTCGCTCGACAATTTCGACCTGAGCCCCTGGGCGATTTAGATGATGGCGGCGCCTGATCTCGGCGGGCAATACGAACTGACCACGGCTCTGGATGCTCACGAAGATGCGACGCTCCATGGGGATTAACCTAGCTGCAATGCGGAAATACTGCAACTGACATCACCGTCGGGGGTGTGCCATGATGTCGTTACCACTGGCGAATGTCCGGTAACGCAGCGACCGCGCCGTCGCCTGGGGCTCTATTCCACGGCCATGCCACGACGAGAGGCCCGGACGATGGGCGCATTGCCTTACTCACTGCGAGAGCCGGCGGGCCGTCTCCGCGTCGGACGCCCTGATGGCGCTCGACGCGCGGCCAGGAACGCCACAGTTCTCGGCCGTCTTTCGGGACGCGCCGGACCGGCGCGTCGGCAACGGCCTCTCGCTCTCGCCGACGATATTGCTGTTAGGATGCCTGGCGTGGGCGCTACGTCCGCGGCGTTGCCAGCAGCTCGTCTTCAGTGCGCGGGTCGGGCAGATGCCCTCGGAGCGCTCGAGCGCCAACGCCCGACCGCAGCACTTCCACGACTGGCGGAGCGGGGTCGGCATACACGCCGGGAAAGAGGAACTCCCCCGGTAACACGGTATCAAATGCGAGGCGCTCGGCAGGCGGAATGAACTGAGCGTGGACACCCGCCTTGTTGCCACGCGGATCCATCCGGTACCAGCCCAGCTCTATTACGTCCGTCGGCCGCAGGTATGGCTGCGCTGTGACATCCATCACGGCCACTGCCACTGGCATCGCACTCACCCCGTCTTCGCACCAGCAGTGTACCCCGTCCACACCGAAAGCTACCAGGACTCACGTCACTGCCGATGCCACCGAGGCGCGATGCGGCCGGCGCGTAGCCGGCACGGACGAGGCCTCCCGTCTGCACGTCCGGCAGGAGTGTATGCCTCTCCTCAGGTCCAGGATACGCCCCCGCGGCGTTCTGCAATCGGGTTATGTAGGCGGTACCATGGTCGTGCGGGCGGATGCCGTGTTCGATGCGTCATTCTGGATTCACGCGTGTGGGGTAGGGGTTCTGAAGTATGTCCTGCGCCGCTATGCGTTGCGGTACACGCCCGCTGTGGCCAGGGAGCTCCCAGAGCGCTCCCCAAGTGGCCGCGAGTTCCGGCGGATGGTCCAGGTGGGGGAACTAGAAGAAGCCGTCCCGCGGCGTGATCGAGTAGGCATCTTCGGCCGTGGGGAAAGGGAATCGATCAGCCTGGCGCTTGAGCATCGGGGATGGGTGCTATTTCTTGACGATCAACGTCCCTACCAGCACGCGGCCGGATTGGGATTGCGAGTGGTGTGTACTCCCCTACTCGTAGTTGCCTTGTTTGGCGAGAGAACAATAACTCGCCGGGATGCCGAACGCCATCTGGATGACCTGTCGGGATTGGAAACCGTCCATCCTGACTTCATCTATTTGGCCTGGAGTCTCCTGCCGCTCTTTGGGCATGAGATGGGAGGACAGCCACAATGAAGCGAACGATCGTCGTACAACTGGATCAGCCAGAGGCCGAGCGTCTTGAGCGTGTCGCTCGGTCTAGGAATCTCTCCGCGAGTGCGTGCCTCGCGCAAGCGGGCGTCGACGCTGCGCACGACGTGCTACTTGATCAGGCGGTAGCGCGTTTCGACCAGGATCCAACCGCGGTGAGTATCTCCGAGCTCGCCGAGGAAAGCGGTCTGGCAATGGAGGAGATCATGCAGGAGATTTGGCGGCGCGATCGGCTCACGGCGGCGGCGACGGGCCAACCCGTGGCGGAGGTTGTTCGTTCGCAGTATCGTGGTCGCCACGGTCTCAGTGAAGAAGCATTGCTGGCCAGTTGTTCATCCATCGCCGACCAGCTCAATGACCCCGAGTTCCTGGATCAGGCCCGAGCGATTGTCCGGGCAATGCACAACGAAATGGGTCGGTGAAGCCAACCGACAACCGCGGCGCAGCTCGCAGTGGAGGCCACCCCCCGCGTCTCGTTCGATGAGGCCGTCACTCGCTACCAACAAGATCCCGACAGGGCGAGCCTGTCCGAGCCAGCTACCGAGAATGGCCTGGCCATCGAAGAACTCATGCGGGCGTCCTGGCCGTGCCATCTCTGGCAGCTACCTATGTTCGTCGTCAACCGGAGGTGATCGTGACCATGTTGACGGCGCCGGTGACGTCGATGTCGTAGCACGGCGCCGTCACGTCGTAGCCAGGACTTTGCAGCCGCACGTCGTTGCCTATACCACTGTAGGTTTGATCGTCGAAAGCCAATGCGGAGGCCCAGCCGGTGAGGTGGACGCGTACGGCGACGCCTGCAGGGCGTCGCACGGTGACCGCTGATGCTCCCCCGCTGATCCGGACGGGAACCACGCCGGAGGGCGCGGGGAGTTCCAGACGGATCATGCTGTACCCTCCCTTGACCTCCAGACCGGCGAGATCGAGCCGGCCCAGCTCGGCAGTGATCTCCGCGGCGTTGCCCTGGATCACGATCCGCCAGGGGATGGCGACGCTGAGCGTGACCTCCGCCGCGCGCCGTCCCCCGCCCAGACCCCACAGGCGTCGTGGATAGCGGATAGTGACCACCCCCTCTTTGGCCTTCACGTCCGGCGCCGGTCCCTCGAAGCGGGCCTGATAGAGGTCGGCCATCCCGTCGTCCGCGCGCACGGTCAGTCGCGAGTTCCCGGAGGAGACGACGAGCCGGCCGCTCTCTACAGCTCCCAGTGGAGCAGAGAAGAGACGCCCCTCGGCCGCCGGCGCCTCTGCCAACCGGAGAATTGCCTCCCTGGTTAGTGCGTTACAGCGGTTGAGAAACTCCAGGAGGACGGCCATCTGCTCATCGTCGTAGCGCGATGCCAGGTCATCCCAGGACGTCCCAAGGGAGGCGAAAAGGAGGCCGATCGCGCGCCTGTCGTCCTGGCCTGGGGCGAGTCGCACGATGACTCTGCGGCCATCGGCGGGGTCACGCTCCCGGCGCACGAGCCCGGCCTCCTCCAATCGGTTGAGCATCCCGGTGATCGCCCCGGTGGTGAGCCCGGTGAGATCGGCGAGCTGACCAGCAGTCATTGGACCGGTGCTCTCCAAAAGATCAATGACCTGCATATCCGTGACGGTCATTCCACTCCGAGCCGCCGCTGCCCGGAAGAAGGACGCGCCGAGTCCATGGAACTGCCGGAGCCGGCGCGCCAGCTCCCCGCGTATCTCCGCGCGATTGTCCTGAGCATCGCTTGACAATGTCTGTTCCTCCGGGTACGCTGCAATTATCTTAGACTATGAGATAATATTTGGAATGTCGCTCGTTGACTAAGTTAAACGGCAGTATAGCAGAGGAAGGGGGTCGGGCGCCGTGATGATTGAAACACGGGGCTTGCGCAAATCGTTCGGCGACCATATGGTACTCGACGGCATCGATCTGGAGGTGGCCGCGGGGACGGTCTTCGCGCTGCTTGGCCCTAACGGCGCCGGCAAGACCACGATGGTGCAGATCCTGTCCACGCTCATTGATGCCGATGGTGGCGAGGCGCGCGTCGCCGGCCACGATCTGGCCCGTGAGCCTGACGCGGTTCGCGCCGCGATCGGCGTCACCGGCCAGTTCTCGGCGGTGGATAACCTGCTCACCGGCGAGGAGAACCTGCTCTTGATGGCAGACCTGCACCACCTGGGCCGATCGGAAGGCCGGAAGCGCGCGGCCGCACTGCTCGACCGCTTCGATCTGGTCGACGCGGCCAAGCAGAAGCCCGCCACCTACTCCGGCGGCATGCGGCGCCGGCTCGACCTCGCGATGACCCTGGTGGGCGACCCGCGCCTCATCTTCCTCGACGAGCCGACTGCCGGCCTGGACCCGCGCAGCCGCCACACCATGTGGCAGATCATCCGCGACCTCGTGGCCGGAGGTGTCACGATTTTCCTCACCACGCAGTACCTGGACGAGGCGGACGAGCTCGCCGGCCGGATCGCGGTGCTCGATCGGGGGAAGCTGGTTGCCCAAGGCACCCCCGACGAGCTCAAGCGCCGCATCCCCGGCGGCCATGTCCGCCTGCAGTTCGCCAACGCGAGCGGGCTCGAATGGGGAGCCCGCACCCTGGGCGAGGTGATGCGCGACGACGACGCGCTCACGCTCCAGGTTCCGACCGACGGCAGCGTCCGGTCACTGAAGGCCGTACTCGACCGGCTCGACCAGGCGGCGATCCCGGTCGACGGCTTGTCGGTCCACACCCCCGACCTCGACGACGTTTTCTTCGCCCTCACCGGCCACACCGACGCACAGAAAGGCAACCTACGTTGAGCACTCCATCCTATGCCTTGCGCGATTCGGCCACGATGCTGCGGCGCGATGTCCGGCACTCGCTGCGCAACCCCTCGATGACGCTGAGCGGCGTGCTGACGCCGGTCGTCACGCTGGCGCTGTTCATCTATGTGTTCGGCGGCACGCTGGGCGCCGGCCTCGGCGGCCTGGCGCACAGCGGCTCTTACATCGACTACGTCGCGCCCGCGATCATTATCATGACCATAGGCAGCGGGGTCTCGACGACGGCGGTGAACCTCTGCATGGACATGGCCGAAGGCATCATCGCCCGCTTCCGCACCATGGCGATCGCCCGCGCCTCGGTGCTGACCGGCCTGGTCCTCGGCAGCCTGATCCGGACGATGATCAGCAACGGCATCGTCATCGGGGTCGCGCTGCTCATGGGCTTCCGGCCCGCTGCTGATCTCGTCGCCTGGATCGCGGCGCTCGGCGTCATCGCGCTGTTCACTCTCGCGCTCACGTGGATGGCGGTGGTGTTCGGCCTGATCGGCAAAACGCCCGCGGGGGCCAATGGTCTCTCCCTCATCTTCCAGCTCATACTGCCGTTCACCAGCAGTGCGTTTGTCCGCCCGGGCTCGATGCCGAGCGGGATACGTTGGTTCGCCGAGTACCAGCCCTTCACGCCCGTCATCGACACGGTGCGGGGGCTGCTGCTGGGCACGCCGATCGGAAACAGTGCCGCCCTCGCCGTCGCCTGGTGCGTCGGCCTCACGGTGGTCGGGTACCTCTGGGCGCGAGCGGTCTATAACCGCAACTCCGTGGCCTATAACCTCAGCGCCGTACGGTAGGGAGGCCGACTCCGATCCGCGCCTGCCGTTCGGCGGCGCCAGTCCCTGGTGTGGGCTCAGGTGGGCGGGGCAGCGGTGGAGGAGCGGACGACCAGGTCCGGCTCGATCACGTCGGTCTGGATGGGTAGGGGCAGCCCCTTCCAACGGGCGTCGATCAGGCGGAGGAGGAGACGGGTGGCGCGGATCCCGAACTCCAGGTGGGAGGTGCGCGCTGTGGTGAGGGGCGGCTGGAGCGCCTGGGCCTCCGGAATGTCGTCCACACTGGCGACGCTGACGTCGTCCGGGATGCGTAGGCCGGCAGCGGCCAGCGCGCGGTAGGCGCCCATCGCCAGGGAGTCGCTCGCCACCATCAGTGCCGTAGGGCGCCCCAATCCCGGACGTTGGAGCAGCTCGCGCACTGCCTCTTCACCGCTCTCTGGACTGAAGTCGGGAGCAGTGACCACGCGCTGTGGGTCGAAGGGGAGCGCCGCCGCTGCCAGGGCATCGGCGTAGCCCTGGGCGCGCTCCTCGTAGAGGCTGGCGGATTGAGTCGAGGCCACGAAGCCAATCGCGCGGTGCCCGAGCGCGAGGAGGTGCTCCGTGCCAAGCTGGACCGCGCGGCGCTCGTCGGCCACCACGCAGGCGAGGGCGTGGCCAGGCAGGTGCCGTTTCACCAGCACGAAGGGCAGGCCAGAGCGCTCCAATGGCGCCAGCTCTTCGTCGGTGAGGTCGCCGGCGGCACGCACGAGCAGGCCATCGGCGCTGCGCTCGGCGACCGCACGGACCAGCCACGGACCCAGTTCCTCGGGCTGCGCCACGTAGGCCAGCCCGAGCGCGGCATTGGCGTCCCAGGCGCCCTGCGCCACGCCGCCGACCAGTTCCCCGAAGGCACTGGCGATCATGCGGTGCGTCACCTGCGGCGCCTCCTTGAACTCCAGCACGAGCAGCGCGAGGTGGCGACGGGGGGCCTCGGCCCGCACGAAGGTGCCGACGCCGTTGCGCCGCTCGATGAGCCCCTCGCGCACCAGCTCGGTCATGACCCGTCGCGTCGTGACCGAGCTCACCCCGTACTGGGCGATCATCTCCCGTTCGGAGAGGAACGGGGCGCCCGGCGCAAAGTCGCCCCGGCGAAGGCGCTGGACCAGCAGCTCCCGGAGCTGGACGTAGAGCGGCGTGAAGGAGGTGCGATCTAACTCGGGTGACAAAGGAATCGTGGTCATGCTCCGCGACTCAGAACGTTTGGGAATGCGCCTGCAGGTAGCCGTCGACCTGCTCCGTCGCGGCCGTGGTCGCCGTCTTCACGTCATTCTTGCCTGCCCAGAACGGCGCCATGTTCTGACTCAGCAGTTTGCTGATGTCAGTCACGTCCACGCTGATCAACCGGGAGTTCGGGTAGGCGTTGAGAATCTCCGAGATCGCCTCGGGGTGCTCCATCTTCGGCAACTGCTGGAGGGCTTGGGCGAAGACGGCTTGCGCTTGCTTGAAGAAAGGAACGGCGCCGAGGTCCCTCGCCTCCACTTCCTGCCCACCCTCGCCGGTGTACCACTTGAGCCACTGCCAGCCGGCGTCACGCTGACCGGCAGTGGTCAGGCCCTTGGCCATACCATACGCCCAGTGCGTATAGTCCGATGCGTAGGCCTGCTTCTTGGCGTAGGGGACGGCGCCCCAGGTAAAGTCCTGGATGGTCTTGAAGTTGGCGATGCCGGTGATCCAGCGCGACATGGTCGCCTGCTTGCCATTGATGAAGGCCGTCGTGCTGTCTTTTTGGCCGGAGTCTTTGTAGAAGTTGGCGTCGTAGACCCGGTACTTGTTCCCCATGTCGTAGGAGAACTGCAGACCGGCCATATCGGCGTCGGTGTCATAGAGGCACTTGGTCGGCGCCTTCACACTATCGAACTCCTGGCCTCCCGCTGCGTTGATCCAGAGGCGGGAGAGGCCGAGGTCGGTCCCTTGCTGCGTCGTCTTGGCGCCGTCCCGCGTGGTGAGCTTCGTCGCCGCCTCGATATAGGCGTCCCACGTCCACTTGTCCTGTTTCCACAGTTCGTAGGGCGAAGCCAAGCCGGCTTGCCGGTAGAGGTCGGCGTTATAGAAGTACACGTTGGTGAAGGCCCAGCCGGCCAGGGCGAAAAGCCTGTTGCCCATCACCAGACCTTCGCGCGTGACTGCCGGCAGCGCGTTCAGATCGAAGCTCTTGTCCTGGCCGGCGAAGGGCTGGAGGTCGTCGAGCATGCCCCTCTTGGCATAGGAGAACACGACCTGATGGTCGGACCAGAAGGTGGCGGGGGGCGTGCCGGCGGCGAAGAGGGCGGTCAACTTCTTGTCGTAGTCGGACGGGACCGGCACCGGTGTGATCTTCCGATCGGGGAACTGCTGCTGGTAGGCGTCGATCTTGTGCTGCTCCTGCGCTTCGTAGATCGTCGGCTCGCCCCAGTTCGGGAAAAAGAAGTCGATGGTCGTGGACGACGACGTCGCGGCCGCCTTGGTGGGAGCAGCGGCCGGTACCGGCGTGGCGGCGGCAGCCGATGCAGTGCTGGGCGCCGTCGCCACAGTCGTGCTCGGCGCCGCTGCCGATGTGGAGCTGACCGTAGCGCTCGCGGACGCGCCGCAGCCGGCGAGGATGGCGATCCCTCCCGCGCCGGCCACGACCGTCGCTAGCAGTATCTGCCGGCGCGACACCGTCCCAGAGTCTGGCCCAGACCGGAAGCCCGACGAAGCTGCCATGCTTCTTGATCCTTTCCTTACGGCGGTGGTCAGGGATTACACGATGCCAGCACGTGCGAGCTCGTATAATAGCATGCGAGGATTCGAGGTAGGAGTATCGGCGGCCCTGTCCACCCTCGCCGGAGTGCTTGGTAGCATGTGGGGCTGGACGCCAGGGGGAGGGTGACGCGGATCATGCCGGAGATCATCAAAGCCAACATCGCCGATAGCGGGCCGCTGGACCGCCTGCAGACGGCCTTTGCTACCTGGAATCCGGGCTGTCGGCTCGAGGGGCAGGAGCTCGACGGTGAGTGGACGCTGACCAGCGCGGGCGTGACCTACTCCTGGATCGAGGACGGCGCCGGCCAGGTGTGGCTCGAGGAGGGCTACCGGACGCAGGAAGGCGACGGCGCGCCGCTCCCGCGGTCCTACGTCCCGGATGCTGTCGATCCCGCCACGGCCCGAGCGCTCACGATCCTCGGCCGCGCTCGCCGTCTGGTCTCGCCGGCGGCCCGGCCGGCAGTCGATGGTCTACTCAGCCGCTTCGACGGCCACCGTTTTGCCGGCGATCCCATGGGCGACTTCTGGCGCCTACGCGAGGCCTGCCACAATTCCGAGCAGTGGGCCGTTGGGGAGGCGCGGGAGGCGCTGCTGCTGGTCTTGGCACAGGCGGGAACGCTGGGCTGGGCGACGAGGCAGCGCTCAGGTTGGGAGGCGCTCGCCGTTGGCGACCAGCTCGTCGCAACGCGCGACCGACCGGTCCGTGGCCGCGGCCAGGTGCGACTCTGGAGCATCGACGATACCCGGGTCACCGCGACGCACTGCTCCGCCACCCGGCGCCTCGCCTACTTACGCGACACGGCTGGCGGCTGCGCGCCGGGCTTCGCTGCCTTCCGCCGCCTGCCCCTGACCTGGTACACGGAGCCCGACGCGCCCGTGGGCGACGGCCGCAACCGGCTCAACAGCCACGTGGTCAACATCGCCGCGGAGCAGAGCCGCACCCATTATCATCCGGCCACGGCTACGGGCGGCGGCCAGCCGCAGTGCGAGCTCTATCTGGTGCTCGATCCGTCGCGGCTGGGCCTGAGCACCGCGGGCCGGCAGGCGCTGCTGCACAGCTTCCCCGAGATAGGCAACTGGTCCAGGTATCAAGCCACGCCGCTGCAGCCGGGCGATGTGGTGCTGATCCCGCCGGGCACGGGGCATCGGGGGCTGGACGTCTTCGCCAACGTCGTCACGTTGCCAGGCTTCAAGCCCGGAAACGAAGTCTATGTCGACGACGCGATTGCCCTGGCGACCGGCAACACGGCGCCGCACAATCCCCTGTTTGCCCAAAGCGAGCCGGCCCAGCTCGCGGCGGTGGCGGGGACGAGCTGACGGAGGAGGCCGGCTGGTGAGCGCATCCGAGCCACAGACACCGTTGCGGGCGATCCACGTCGGCGTGGGCGGCCGGGGGGAGTGGCCCCTCCGCCTCATGGCCGCCGACGACCGCTGGCGGTCCGTCGCGCTGGTCGACGTGCGTGCCGACAACCTGGCCAGGGCGAGCGATAGCAGCGGCCTGACCGAACGCGATTGCTTCTCTAACCTGGAGATGGCGCTGGCCACGGTCGAGGCGGACGCCGTCGTGGTGATCACCCCGTCGGCGCTGCATGGCGCCTTCATCCGCACCGCCCTCGAAGCCGGCAAGCACGTGTTGGTGGAGAAACCCTTCGTCCACCGCCTCGCGGAGGCCGAGGAGCTCGTGGCCCTGGCCGAAGCGCGGCGCCGGCAGATCGTCGTCGCCCAACAGTACCGCTTCAATGTGCAGCAGCGCGCCTTGCACGCGGCGCTGGTTTCCGGTGAGTACGGCGCGCCCGGCTATGCCACCATGGTCCATCACCGGCGCCGGCCCGACCCGCGCGCCTTCACCATGCCGCACGCCATGCTCGTGGAGATGTCGGTCCACCACTTCGACGACATGCGCGCCGTGTTCGGCCGCGAGGCAGAGGCGATCAGCGCGCGCAGCTTCGATCCGCCCTGGAGTCGCTACCAGGGTGGCGCCGTGACGGCCGCCATCAGCTTCGCGGGCGGCCTCGAAGTGGCCTACGCCGGCGCCTTCACCTCCGTGGACGACATGTTCGACTGGCGCATCGAGTGCGAGCGGGGCGCGCTGTGCTGGGATGCCGGCGGTCTCTATGTCCGGCTACCGGGGGGCGGACGGCAGGAGCTGCCGACGACGCCGGGTCCGCGCCCGGAGCAGGTCGTTCTGGACCACTTGACGGCCGCGATTGTCAGCGGTGAGGCGACGCCGCTCGCGGGGCGAGCGAACCTCGGGACCTTGGCGCTGATCGACGCCGCGATCCGCAGCTCCCACGATGGGCAGCGGGTGGCCATCGAGCGTCCGCGGCGGCGCTAGCGCCGCCGCGCCACGAGGGAGGGCCGGCCACCGCATTCGCGGGCAGAGGCCACTAAGGGCGGACAGTGTCATCCTGAGCGCAGCGAAGGACCCCCGGACTTGCCAGCCGCGCTGCGCGGGCCTGCCTGGCCGCTGTTCGGGCTTGCCGGGGGTCCTTCGCTGCGCTCAGGATGACACTGTGAGGGTCGCCAGCCCCATCCATTGCTCAGGATGACAACGGGGAGGTCGCCGCGACTCGATGGATCCACCTCGGAGGCTAACCCGGCATCGCTAGTCCGCGCACGACACGGCGGTCGCCCGCGGTCGTAACTTCCTCACGCCGCGCATATAATGGTTGGCAGGATGCCGGCCCGGGTTGCGATGCAGCCGTTCCCGGAATCGGGCTTCGTCGCATCAAGGCCACGGTGCGGGAGCACGCCGCCGTGCGGCTTTCGCTCCACCCGGACGCATCGGGCACAGGTTCCGACCGGTAATCGGGAGGACGCGATGTACGTTGCCTCTTCAGCCACGACCATTGACGCCTCCGCGGCGTCACAGCAGAGCGCCGACCTTGACGACATCCATGCCCAGAGCGCCCTGCTCCTGATCCGGGGCGTGGCCGGCCTGGGCTACGGCGTGCTCGTCTTCGGCACGCTGGTCCTGGAACAGCCGTCGCTGGCAATCTACGGCATCGCCGTGGGTCTCGTCGCCCTGTCCTGGCTGGCCCACCTGGTCTTCGCGCGCAGCGCCAAGGGCGCGGCGGGCCTGATCGTCGGTGGGCTGGCGACGGTGCTGACGGCGGCCTTGATCCTGTTCCCGGAGGGGTCGCTGGCGTCCTGGTTCGCGGTGCTGGTCTTCATCGCAGGGGCGTTGCTGGGCTGGCGCTGGTCGCTGGCGCTGACGCTCGCCGTCGTGGCGTTGCTCTCCTTACTCTCCCAACAGCTCCCCGGCACGGTGGTGTCCAGCGCCGCCCTGAGCGCCGGCATGCTCAGCCTGCTGAGTCTGGTAGGGTCGTGGATCGTCTCGCGGCCGACGATCACGGCCGTGGGCTGGGCCTGGCACAACTACCAGATCGCCGCCGCGCAGACGGCGGAAGCGCGAGCGCGCCAGGCCGAACTGGCGCGGCTGAGCAAGGCGCTGCGCGAGTCGACCTACCATCTGAAGCAGATCAATCTGGACCTGAATCGCGCCGAGCAGGCGGCCCAGGAGGCGCGGCGGCTGAAAGCGCAGTTCGCCACGTCGGTGAGCCACGAGCTGCGCACACCGCTCAACCTCATCATCGGCTTCTGCGAGATGATGGTGCTCTCCCCTTCCAGCGCCTATGGTCAGCGCCTCCCGACCAGCTACCAGGAAGACCTGAAGGCGGTCTACCGCAACGCCTGCCACATCTCCGCGCTGGTCGACGACATCCTCGATCTCAGCCAGATCGAGGCCGACCGCATGGGGCTGCACAAGGACTGGACGCCGATTCGCCACATCGTCGACGAGGCCGTCGCGACGGTGGAGGCGCTCTTCCTGGATCGCGGACTAACCTTGCGGACGGAGGTGGCCGAGGACCTCCCGCTCATGTTCGTCGATCAGACGCGCATCCGCCAGATCCTGATCAATCTGCTGGCGAACGCCGCTCGTTGCACCGACGAAGGTGGCGCGACGGTCCGCGCCCAGCGCACCGCCGAGACCGTGGTGCTGTCCGTCGCCGACACCGGCCCCGGCATCCCCGCGAGCGACCTCCGCCGCGTCTTCGACGAGTTCCGCCAGTCTAGCGGCACGCCCTGGCAGCGCGCCGGGAGCGGTCTCGGCCTCACCGTCAGCAAACGCTTCGCCGAGCTGCACGGCGGCGCCATGTGGGTGGAGAGTGTGCTCGGGGCCGGCAGCACCTTCTCCCTGGCCCTCCCGTTGGGCGAGGAGGCGCAGCCGGTACCACTGGCCGGACCCGACTGGTCGCAACCCGGCAGCGGACGGGCCCGTGGCCAGGTCGATCGGCGCATCCTCGTCGTGGATGAGTCCGATCAGGTCCATAAGGTGTTCGAGCGCTACCTCGATGGCTACCACGTCCTGCACACCACCAGCCTGGAGAAGGGGAGGAAGCTAGCGCGACGCGAGCCGGTCCACGCGCTGGTGCTCGGCTCCGACGGAATAGCCGGCAACGGCAAGGCAGGACACCTGATGCCGCCGGAGCTCCGCCGCGTC
Source organism: uncultured Chloroflexota bacterium (assembly GCA_937967325.1). Taxonomy (GTDB): domain Bacteria; phylum Chloroflexota; class UBA4733; order UBA4733; family UBA4733; genus UBA4733. The sequence goes on along the minus strand of CALBSQ010000219.1, from coordinate 1,726 downwards.
CCAATTATCTCTTGTCCGCTGCGGACGCCGCGCCGGGTGGCCCAGGAGCTGGGTGTGGCCGACTACCTGCTCAAGCCGGTGACGCGCGACCAGCTCCGCGCCGCGCTGCGCCGACTGGGGCGCCCGATCCGCGGCGCGCTGGTGGTGGACGACGATGCGGAGATGACCCGGCTGCTCGGCCGCATGCTGCACGCCCTGGCTCGTGGCTGCCAGGTCAGCCAGGCCTCCGATGGTCGCACGGCGCTGGCGCTGCTGCGGGAGCAGCGCCCGGACGTGCTCCTGCTCGACCTCCTGATGCCGGAGATGGACGGCTACGGGCTGCTGGAAGCGATGCGCCAGGACCCGGCGCTGGCTGAGATACCCGTCCTGGTGGTGACGGCCTGGGGAGCACAGGACGAAGCCGTGGTGGCCGGCGCGTTGAGCATCACGCGCAGCGGCGGCCTGAGCGTGGCGGAAGTGATGCGCTGGGTCAGCAGTGGACTGGACTCGCTGTTTGAGCCGCACAGCAGCGGGCCAGCTCCTCCCGCAGCGCCGTCTGGGTGACCGGCTTGGGCAAGAAGGCGTCGACGCCGAGCGAGAGCGCCAGCTTGCGCTCTGGCAGCACCGAGCAGACGATGACCGAGAGGTCCCGTGTCCCGGCGTGATTGCGCAGTTGCTGCAGCACGTCCCAGCCATCCTGGGTGGGCATCATCAGGTCCAGAATCACCGCGTTCGGTCGCATGCTCAAAGCCAGAGGAACGGCGCTGGCGGCGGTGGTCGCCTGGATCAGACGGTACGGCTCACCGCGCAAGAAGCGTCGGAACAGGCTCACCACGTCGGGATTGTCGTCCACCACCAGCACGGTACGCAGGGGGATCGGTGGGAGGACGAGGGTGAGCAGGGGATCGATCGCCGGATCGTCGCCGGCGGCGACAGACGCGCCCTGCGCCGCCAGGAGCTGCCGTCCGGTCTCCAGCAGCTGCTCCGCTTCCGGTGATGGCGGGCGCAGCGACAGGCCAGCGTCGCTGCGCCCCTCCGGAAGCATCCGTAGGGTCACGCCGCGCGCTGTGTCGGCCTGGGCCAGCAAGATGCGCGCCCCCGGGGCGACCTCGAGCACGTAGCTCAGCAGGCTGAGCAGCGCCTGCCGCAAAAGGGTCCGGCTGACCGCCAGCGGCGGCAAGGTGTCGGAGACCACGGTCCGAAAGGCGGCGCCGCTGGCGTCAGCCAACGGCTTGATCGTCGCCAGCACCCCCGCCAGCGCCTGGGCCAGGTCGGTCGTCCCGGCGTCGCCGGCGGCGACACTGGCCGCCTCGTCGGCCAGGCCGGGCACGGCGATCGAGGCCGGCACGGGGCTGACGCTGCCGCCGCCCTGGGCCTGCTGAACGGCACGGCCGGGACCGCCGAGCCAGAGCAGATCGGACACCGCGGCCACCGCCTCCTGATAGTCGCGGCTGGCCTGGCGCGGGCTTACGCCGAGGGACTGCGCGATCTGGGCCAGGCTCTGACCCTCGACATCCCTCAGCACCAGGTGGCGATAGCGCCGCCACTCCGCGCTGGACGGCGCCGCCCCAGTGGCTGGCCGGAGCTGCTTGATAGCATCGACGAGCGCGCGACGCAGGTCGTCGCCGGACAGGGGATGACCGTCGGCCGCAAGTTCACGCGCAAGAGGATGGCGAGAGAGATAGGAGCGGTCGTGCAGGTGCTTGATGCTGTCGCGCACGCCCTGAGCGAACGCTTCACGATCCAT
>CALBSQ010000218.1 GCA_937967325.1 uncultured Chloroflexota bacterium | reverse complement strand
GGTCGGACTCCCCAGAGAGAATATCGTGCGGAATTGCGGCACGATCGGACAGGATCGGTATAACGGTACTTTGTTGACGGCGGTTAGGGAGCGGCATAGAGGTTGATCCCGTGGCCCCGCCAGCGGTGGTCGAGCAGCGTCTGTAGCGGGCGGGGCGGGGGCAGCGGCGACCACGCCCGCCAGTAGCGCCAGAGCATGGTCCATGGTTCCAGCCAGGCCCGTACCGCGCGCAGGGCCGCCGGCCAGGAGACGCTGGGCCGCGGTGGCCGACTGGCCGGCGGGGCGCTGATTTTTCCCCCCGCTCGCGCCCGCTGGTGTGGCCGGGGCGTCTGGAACGGACTCGACCGGTTGGGCGGGGTCCGTGGACGGCGCCGCGCTGTCGCGTTGGTGCAGCCAACAGAAGGAGAAGGCGCACCAGACCAAGATCCAGTGGCGGCGGATGGCGGTGTCGCCGCGCACCTGATACTCCCCCCAGCCCAGGGCATACTTCACCTGCTTGTAGCTCTGCTCCACCCACATCCGCAGGCCGAACAACCGGACGACCTCGGCGAGGTCCGCCGGGGCGAGGGGACGTCCCCTCGCCCGCTGGGCGCCTGGCGCGGGGAGATTCGTCACCACATACCAGGTCGTCCGCTCCGGCAACGTCTTGGGATCGGTGGTGGCGACGACCACGCGCTGGAACTGCTCTGGGCCGTAGGGGCCGGCCTCCACCTCCAACGCCCACCAAGTCTCCCTGTGGCCGTCGCGGAAGCGCCGCTCCAGCCTGATCCAGCGGCCCGGGCGCTCAGCGTCCTGCCAGCCCGCGGCGCGCGCCGCGTCCTGAAGCCCGCCGATCTGGCCCGCCCGATGCCACCAGCCATGCGAGGGCGGTAGGGCCAGGACATAGCCCACGCCCAACTCGTCCAAGCCCTGCTGGACGCTGGCCTCCTTCCCGTAGAAGGCGTCAGCGACCACGGCACGAAAGGGGAGACCGGCCGCGTGCGCCCGCTGGGCGAGTTCCACCGCCAGTTGGAGCTTGGTGCGGAACGCGGGATCGGCCTGGCCTTTGGCGAAGTGCTGGGCCGGGGTGTAGGGCTCCACGTCGATCGGATAGTAGACGGCCTCGTCCGCCCACAGGCTGGAGACGCTCACGACCCCGTTGTCCACCTTGCCCAGGTTGCCCAGGTACTGCTTGCCGACGTGGGCGGTCTTGGTCCCCCACTTGCGGTCCCCGTGCTCGTCGATCACCAACACCCCATGCTCGTCCGGCGCCGTCAGCGGCTCGGCCCGCAGCAGGTCCAGCCGCCGGGCGTTGACGGCCGCCGCGTCCCAGGTGGACTCCGACAGGAACCACTGCAACGCCTGCACCCGCGCCTCCTGCGCCCCTTCGATCGGCGCGGCGTTGACCAAGGCGGTGAGCGTCTTGTTGCGTTCCGACGGCACGAGCAGGGCCTCCAGATACCGGCGGACCCCTTCGCGCTGGTTGCGCTTCCCAAAGAGCGCGTCAAACTCCTGCGCGTAGGCTTCCAGCGGCGCGGGCGCCGGGGGGACCGGCTGGCGTGCGGTCATCAGCGTCACCTCCCGCCTTACCGTATCCCTTCGCCTCGCCTCCGTCAACAAAGTACCGATAACACCATCTCGGTCATTGATGGTATCACCCATCGCGTCCGAGCGACCGTGCCAGTCGGAAAGAATCCCGACTACGTCGCCGTGAATCCTACCACCCAATCGGTGTACGTGAGTAACGGCTCCGATGGAACTGTCTCGGTGCTGAGTGGTGGCAACGTCCAGGTGATTGCCACCGTCCCTGTAGCACCGGGACCTTTCTCCATGGCAGTTGACTCTGGTACAGATAAGATCTGGATCGTCAGCCCGAAGAGCAACGCGGTGACGGTTCTGGACGGGAGGACAAACAGAGTCCAGACGACCATTCCCGTAGGCAGGGATCCCACCAACATTGCGCTAGATCCATCGAATCACACCGTGTACACCTCAAACCGTGGCGACGACAATGTCTCGGTCATCGATGGGGTGAAGTATAGCGTAGTCGCAACCATACCAGTAGATGTGGGTCCGTGGGTCTTATTGAGCGATCCTTCACATCACGCGATATACGTCTCCAACAGCTTCAGCAAGACTGTTTCCGTTATTGACGAAGATACAAAGCGAGTAATGGCAACAATACAGATCGGTTCAGTGGTCGGGACGTTGGCCCTAGATCCGGTTCGTCACACGGTGTACGTTGCTGCGGATGCCTTAACACTCATAGATACCGACACACATCAAGTAAGGATGACGATACCCATAAGGGCGTCGGCAGTTGCAATCGATCAACAAGATAATGTCGTGTATGCTGCCGGGTACCATGAATCGCAAGGAGTCGTGTCGATAGTGGACGCGACATCGGGTAGTCTCGAGGGATCGGTACTGGTCGGCAAGGGGTCATCCTACATAACAGTGGATCCTGGCAACCACTCTTTGTACGTAGATAACGATGACAGCGATAACATTTCGATTCTCGGACCGACAGGGTAGCGAGCATTGGTCGACGAGCGCCGTCTCGATGCCCGGACCATCGGCGGCAAGGCGGGCGGACCAGGATAGCTAGTGCTCTCTCGCGCCTGATGACATGGATGTGAGCCGGCGCCTTGCCCCGGCGTTACCCGCTAATGCCGATCGAGCAAAACGCCGTATCCGAGCGACGCCGGGACGCACGCCGGGCGCAATAGGCCAACCAGCAACGCCCTCACGATTGCGGCAGCGGTGAGCGTCGCACACGGCCCTGCGACTAGGACCAGCACACGACACAGATCGCAACGTCGATGAATGCCGCGATGATCCCGCCAACCGATGGTCGATGACGCCGTACAGGCCGGCGACCCTCATCCCGGATTATCGATGCGTCGAGGGACTGTCAAGGCGTGTGCAACTGGTCGCGCTGAATCCGCTCGCGGACCGGGAAACACACCGAAGGCGAAACCGACCGCCAAGCGGGTCATGTGGTGCTGACGCGTCCTCCACTATGCGTGATGTGACACTGGCCGTGTCACCTCGGCAGTACGCGCAGGGCCACCAGCAGTATTATCAGGGTCGAGCCGCCGGGGGACGTGGTGACGGCGGTGGACCTCGACAATCTGCCGCGGAAGGACGACGGTCCCATGACCATCCCGACCACGCTATGGTTCATGGCCAGACCAGCGAGGACTACGATAGCACCACGACCCAACATGCCCGCGACGAACCGGGCGAGATCCCGCGGTGTGTCACCGTCTACACGCTCCTGCCGAGCATCTGTAGGGAATGCTGCTCCTTGAGCGCCGGCATCTTTCGCGACCGAGAGGAGGGCGGCGACGCGGCCAGCCCATGGTCGGTTAGAATTGTCGAAGAGTCCGGCGGGATCGCAACCATTGTTGCTGAAGGGCCGCCCGGTACGATCGAGGCAATTACCGGGCTGATCAGAGAGGCGAACAGGCTCGTGCTCCAGGGGCTTCATGTCGAGGGCCCCGGCGCGGGCTCGGTCGGTCTCGCAGGTCTTCGTCAGATCGCGCGGCAACTTGGTCGCCAAGAGGGGATGCAGCAGGTGGTTATCTACGGCGGTACTCGCACCACCGGCGCCAGGCCGGGAAAGATCCCGAAGCCGATCGTGATTAGGGTCGATTAAGATGGCAGGCGTGGTGCTGACCGGATGGAAGCCCGGCTTTCGGAAGGTCTCTTTCACCAGACTATTGCAAGAG
>CALBSQ010000217.1 GCA_937967325.1 uncultured Chloroflexota bacterium | reverse complement strand
CCCAGCAGGCGCGCTGCCCGCCCCCACCGGCCCCATTCCCGCGCCAGCGCCGCACAGGCGTAGATCAGCAGCAGCACGTCGGAATCCCACCTTTGGAGCCAGGTCCACTCCAGCGCTTCACGGAAGCGTCCCGCAGCCTCCTCCGGCAATCCCGCCTCCAGCGCCAGGTAGCCCAGGTTACGCAGCGTCCACTGCCGGTTGTCTTCTGGGAGCGCCAGCGCCTCCTGGTAGGCGGCGGACGCCCCCGCCACGTCGCCGCGCAGGTGGGCGACTGTCGGAAGCCACATCAGCGCGACGCCCCGCCCACCAATCGACCCGATCCGCCGGGCCAGCGTCAGCGCGCGCTGGGCGGCCGGCTGCGCCGCCGCCAGGTCGCCGCTCAACAGCGCCAGCCCGGTCGACTGGAAGAGGAAGCTGGTGAGCAACGACTCGTCTCCCCGCGCCTCGGCTAGCGCCAGCCCTTCCCTCACGTAAGACCGCGCCGCCGCCGCCTCACCTCGCCGGATGGCCAGGAAGGCAGCGCTCCACAGCGCTCTCAGACGCAGCCCCGCCGGCAGTTCTGAAGGCGCAAGCGCCAGAAAGCGTCGCAGCCAGTTCAGTCCTTCCGCCAACGGCCCCGCCTGCCACCACAAACGGTTCGAGCGGGTCGCCAGCCGCAGCCCCCGCTCGGCGTCCTGGTGCTCGATGCACCAGGCCAGCGCCAGCCGCAGGTTCTCCCGCTCCCGCTCCAGCTGCGGGATGGTCAAGAGAGTCCAGCCCCCAGTCCAGCCCCCAGCATCCAGCCCCGGCCCCTGGTCGCCGTCGAGCAGCCGCAGCAGGGCCTCGACGTGCGCCGCCCGCGTCGCCGCCTCTTCCCCCGCCAGCGCCAGCTGCTCCAGGGCGAACTCCCGCAGCGTCGCCAGCATCCTGAAGCGCGGCTCGCCCTCGGACTCCTCTTGCTGTACCAGGCTCTGTCGCACCAGCGCGTCCAGCCCCTCCAGCACGTCGACATCCAGCGGCCCCGCCGCCGTCGCCAACTGCTCCACGCTCTCCAGCGTCCCACCCCCAGCAAACACCCCCAGCCGCCGGAACAGCGCCTGCTCGTCCGCACTCAGCAACTCGTAGCTCCAGGCGATCGCCCCGCGCAAGGTGCGCTGGCGCGCCGGCAGGTCCGCCGCCCCGCTGGTCAGCACTCCCAGCCGGTGCGTCAGGCGGCCCAGCAGCGCCGCTGGCGGCAACAATCGCACCCGCGCCGCCGCCAACTCGATGGCCAGCGGCAAGCCGTCCAGTTGCCGGCAGATGCCGGCTACCGCCGCCGCGTTCTCGCTGGTGAGCGCGAAGTCCGGCTTCGTCGCGCGCGCGCTCAACGAACAGCCGGATCGTCGCCACCTGGCCCAGCGCCTCAAGCGGCGGCATCTGGGCTGGGTCGGGCAGGGGCAGCGGGGACACGGGGAAAGTCTGCTCACCATAGACCTGTAATGCCGTGCGGCTGGTGACCAGCAGCGTCAGCGTGGGACAGGCCGCCAGCAGACTGCCCAGAAAGCCCGCCGCGCCGCGCACCTGCTCCAGATTATCCAGCAGCAAGAGCACGCGCCGGCCTTGCCAGGAGGTCAGCGAGCACGTCGAGCAGCGGCCTGGTGGGCCCTTCATGCACCCCCAACCCCGCCGCCACCGTCGCCGGCAGTAGCGCGGGGTCGCGCAGGTCGGCGCAGGCGACGAAGCCAACGCCATGCGGGAAGCTGGCGCGCACATCCTCCCGTCCGGCCACGGCCAGCGCCAGGCGCGTCTTGCCGGCGCCGCCGGGACCATTGAGGGTGACCAGCCGCGAGCGACCGAGCAGCGCCGTCACCTCGGCCAGCTCCTTTTCCCGTCCGATGAAGCTCGTCACCTGCAACGGCAGGTTGTCGGTCAGGGCGTCCAGCGACAGCAAAGGAGGGAAGCTATCGGGCATCCCCGGCGCGACTAACTGGAAGACCTGCTCCGGCTGCCCCAGATCGCGCAGGCGCTGCTGGCCCAGGTCCCGCGTCGCCAGCGTCTCGCCGAGCGCGGCGCCGGCGAGCCGGGCCGTTACGCCCGAGAGGAGCGCCTGCCCGCCATGCGCCACGGCGCGCAAGCGGGCGCAGCGGTTGACGGCGCTGCCGTAGTAATCACCGTCGCGCAGGTCCGCTTCGCCGGTGTGCAGCGCCATCCGCACCCGCAGGGGCGTCGGCGTGACCCAGACCTCGGCGTGCAGGGCCTGCTGGATGGCAACGGCCGCCGCCACGGCATCGCTGGCGCGGGCGAAGACGGCGAACCGGCTATCCCCTTCCCCGCGTGGTCGCACCACCACGCCGCCGTGTCGCGCGACTTCGGTCTCGACAATGGCGTCGTGGCGGGCCAACGCCTGTCGCATCGCCTCGGGCTGCTGTTCCCAGAGGTGCGTGCTGCCCTCCACGTCGGTGAACAGGAACGTCACCGTGCCGGTAGGGAGATCACGCATAGCCCGCCTCCTCTGCCTGGCCGGACGTTGGGTGCGGCTCGCCACGTCACGGCAGTCCCCATTCGTGGGAGCGGCTTGACAATCGGCTGCCGCTCCGCAGTATAAAGGCGACACCAACGGCACACAATGTCCCGTCCTGGCACACGCGGCCCCGAACGGTCGCGTCCTGTTCTGCCTGCCGTCCACTGTACGCCAAGGGTCCGCGGGTGAACACACGGAATGCGCAGTTTCATGCACGGAATCGCGAAATCGTGCCTTCCATCTCGTGTCAGGAATGGGGAGAGGTTGAGGAACCGCTCGCTTGATGGTTGGTGAAAGCATTGCGGCACAGGGTTGGCTGCAGCGCAAGCGTCAGCCGTCCGGAGGATGCCAGCCCGCCTGCACCTACGCTCGTCGCGCCCGAAGCAGTAGCGGACGGTTGAGGTGCAAGGCCTGCACGGTTGTCCGGCCCACTGGGGTCAGCCCAACCAGCTGGTCGCCCGTCGGCGTCCAGCGGAAATGCTCGCCCCACGTCTGCCGCCGAAGATTGAACAGCGGCGCCCACTCGTCCGTCACTGGATCGCGGGCGGCGATACGATCACCTTTGTGCAGGTTGCACTGGCTGCAAGCGAGCCAGAGGTTTTCCTCCTCGGTCGGTCCGCCCAGCGCCTCGGGAATGAGGTGGTCAATCACCAACGGAGAGCCGGTCAGCGCTTCGAGGGAGCGACAATAGCCGCAACGGTGCTGAGCCTGGTCCGCCACCCGCTCGCGAAGCCGTGCCGGGACGTGCGTGCGGCTCACCCGCCGCGCAACAAGGCGCTCACGTCGTGGCCCCGCTGCTTGAGGAGCGCCGCTGCCTCGGCACGCGTCAGCAGCACGCGGTCATGGCGCCGCACCAGCTCCTCAGCCTCCCGCAGCTCCTCGGCCCGCAATTCGCCGCGCTGTCGCCGGTCGCCGAGATCCGATAGGCGTGCCGCGTCCTCGTCGCGCACCCGGCTGCGCGCCAGGCGCCAGAGCGCGTCGTCGTCGAGGGCCGGGAGAGCGGCGAGCGTGGTCGCCAGGTCGGTAGGTACGTCATCCCGAGCCGGCACGGTCGCCGCCAGGACGAGCACCAACTCGTCTTCGACGCTCCGCCGCGCCTGTTCGGCCCGCTGCTTCAGTCGCTCGTAAATCGGTTCCGGGACGGTAACCATAAGCCTGTGCGAGATCATCGTCGTCACCAGTTCGAGAGTATACCGACCGGCTGGTCCTAGCCATTGTACCGCGCCATGTGGCGAAATTATCAACCCACTGTTGTTCGCGGGTATTGACGTGTGTCGTAGGTAACCCGTTCACCGGATCGACCGCTTCGACTCGCAATGGCCCTCGCTCGCCGCCTCGTCCTTCAACTCGCGGTACAGCCGCTCATCATCTATGGGTCCGATATGGGTCCGATCACCCGGTTCACCGCCCAATCCCTGCTTCAGGGGTACAAGGCGTACGGTACGACACTTCCGGCCGCTGGTACACGGCCTCGCTGCCACCGTTACCGCGGTGGCGCACCTGCGGCCTGGCTCGATTCCCCCTCCGCCGCGCCCGGCCGCAGGTGGTGCGCGGTGAGCTGGTGCGGGTCGGCGCCGCCGTGGCCGCAGGGGTCCACGTGGACGGTGACCGCGGCCAGGCGCGGCTGGGCGTGGAAGAGGGCGTGGCGGACCTCCTCGGCGATGCGGTGGCTCTCGCGCGTCGGCAGGTCCTCGTCCACGGTCACGTGCAGCTCCGCCTGGAGGCGATGCCCGAGCCAGCGCACGCGCAGGCCGTGGACCAACTCGGCGCCGGGGACGGCCGCCGCGACGCGTTCGATGCCATCCACGACCTCGGGATCGATCGCGTCCATGAGGCGGCGCCACATCACCAGCGCCGTATCTTTCACGATGAAGAGGATGGCGACGGTGATGAGCAGGCCGACGATCGGATCGGCCAGGGGGAAGCCGGCCAGCACCCCGACCGCGCCTAGCAGCACCGCGAGCGAGGTGAAGCCGTCGATCCGGGCGTGCTGCCCATCGGCGACGAGCGCGGCGGAGCCGATCTCCTGTCCGACGCGGATGCGGAACACCGCCACGGCCTCGTTGCCAAGGAAGCCAACCAGCGCCGCCGCCATAACCCAGCCCAGGTGGCTGAGCGGCTGCGGGTGGACCAATTTTCGATAGCTCTCGTAGGCGGCGATCACGGCGCTGACGAAGATGAGGCCGACGATGGCCACACCGGCGAGATCCTCTGCCCGGCCGTAGCCGTAGGTGTAGCGGCGGGTGGCGGCGCGCCGGCCCAGGGCGAAGGCGATGCCGAGCGGGACGGCGGTGAGGGCGTCGCCGACGTTGTGGATGGTGTCGGCGAGCAGGCCGACGCTGCCGCTGACCAGCACGATGACGAGCTGGAAGAGGGCCGTCAGACCAAGTCCGAGCAAGGAGACCTTGAGGGCCCACAGGCCGCGCCCGCTGCCTTCGAGCGCGGCGTCCACCGCCACGTCGCCGTGGCCGTGGCCGTGCAGGAAGGGGATCGCGTCCCGCAGCCACCCGAAGCGGCCGTGGCTATGGTCTTGGGAATGGTCGTGTTCGTGGGCCTTGTCGCGGTCGTGTCCGTGATCGTGCCGCTCGGTGTCGTCGTGGGAGGGGTGACCGTGCCCGTGAGCGTCGTGGGAATGGGCGGCATGCTCCGTTGCTTCCGGCGCCGACATCGGCGATCGCTCCTTTCCTGCTTTCTCGTTTTCGCCACCTGTGGGCCTCACCGCACAACTGATACCGGTCTGGAGGCATCGAGCTGGAGCGCGCGGCCAAGATTGAAATAGGTCATGCGCACCGAAACGTTTATGCTCGCAACCGCCATTTCGCGACCGATCGCGGTCGGTAAACAGCGGCTTTGTGCTCTTTCCCCCCAATGATGCACAATACTACGCAGCGGGTCTTCCTGTCCCGCCAATGGTTGGGGAGCGGCGGGGACCTGATGGCCGAAGGTAGTAGCTGATGGCGACGGTGGGAACAGTCGCGCGATGAGTGCCGTCGCGCTGTTGCAGGGGCTGAGCCAGGTCCTGTTTCTCATCATCACCGCGCTGGTGGTCGTCGATACCATCCGTCGCCCGCGCCGCGCCGGCGTCGACACGGCTCTGTTCTTCGGCGTGGCGGCGCTCGCGGTCTTGCTTGGCGCCGTCGTCGCGGCGCTGCATGTCCCTTCCCCCCCGCGTTCGGCGCGATCGGCGGTGCTCTCATCCTGGCGCTGCCCTTCCTGTTGCTGCGCTTGGCCGATGACTTCCTGGAGCTGCCTCCGGCGCTGCTGCTCCTCGCCGGGCTCGGCCTGGTGCTCTCGATCGCCGCGCTGTTCTTGCTCCCGCCGCCGCTCCCTACCCTGCCCGCCCTGCTGTTGGTTGGCTACTTTGTCGCCGGCGTGCTGTATGCCGCGCTCGCCTTCATGGGCGCCGCGAGACAGTCGACCGGTGTCACGCGTCGCCGGATGGAAGCCATCGCCACCGGCTCTATCTTCCTGGGTCTGGACGTTCTCCTGGCGGGCGTCCAGGTCGTCGTACCCGGCTTGACGGCTATCGTGGCCGGGCTGGCAGCGCTCTGTGCCCTCGCCTGCGGCGTTGCCTACTACCTGGGCTTCGCCACGCCGGGCATACTCCGTCGGGCCTGGCAAGGACCCGAGCTGCGCGCCTTCCTCGCGACGGCCGCCGGCCTGGCGCAGGTGACGGACCCGGCGGCCGTCATCAAGGCGCTGGAGCACGGCGTGGCCCTCGCCCTCGGAGTCCCCCAGGCGGATATTGGTCTGTGGGACGACACGATTGGGGTGCTGCGCTTCGGCGGAGGCGGGGCGGCGCGGTCCGAGCTGCGTCCCGGCGAGATGCTGGCCGGTCGAGCCTTCGCCGCCCAGCGTCCACTCTTTTCCGATGATCCGGCTCGAGACGACCCGGCCAACGCCGAGCGCTACCGGGCGGCGCGGGCGGCCGCCGTGGTGGCGGCGCCGATGTCGGCGGGAAAGCACCGCGTGGGCGTCCTCGTGGCCTATGCCGCGCGTTCGCCCCTGTTCGTCACCGATGACCTCTCGCTGGTGGAGCTGCTGGCCCAGGTCGCGGCGGTGATCCTGGACTATGCCCGCACCTACGAGGCTGCCGGGGCCCGCTCCCGCGCCGAGCGGGAGCGCGACCGGCTGCGCCAGGTGCTGGAGGTGATCCCAGAAGGCGTGTTGGTGGTCGACGCTCGAGGTCGGATCATGACGATCAATCCGTCCGCCCTGGCCATCAGCGGACGCGCGACGCCGCTCGATGTGGAGGTGGGGACCTATGCCGCCTCCGGCGTGCTCCACCCAGACGGCACGCCCTACCGCTCGGAGCAGATGCCGCTGGCGCGCAGCCTGCTCGCCGGTGAGGTAGTGCTGGGGGAGGAGATCCTGATCCCCCGACCGGACGCGACGACCGTACCGGTACTGTTCAGCAGCGCTCCCCTGCGTGATGGCGCCGGCGCCATCACGGGTGGGGTGGCGGTTTACCAGGACATTTCCGCCTTGCGAGAACTGGATCGACAAAAGGACGCCTTCCTGGCCGGCGTCTCCCACGACCTCAAGAATCCCCTGATGGCCATCCGCGGCCAGTCGCAACTAATGCGGCGTCGGATCACGCGCAGCGGGAGCGCGAATACGCAACAGACGGTGGACGGGCTGGCGGAGATCGAGGCGTCGACTGATCGGGTGACGGCCATGCTGAACGAGCTGTTGGACGTCACCCGGTTGCAGATGGGCCGGCCGCTCGACCTCGAACGCGGACCTGTCGACCTGGTGGCGCTGACTCAGCGGCTGGCGGAGGAGTACCAGCAGGCCACCGGCGAGCATCGGCTGCGCGTCGAGACAGATGCCGCCGATCTCGTCGGCGACTGGGATGGGCCGCGGCTGCGGCGAGTGCTCGAGAACCTCCTCAGCAACGCCATCAAGTACAGCCCAGATGGGGGCGAGATTCGCATCGAGGTCGGACGGCGGGAACAGGAAGGCTCGGACTACGCGGCGCTGACGGTGCGGGACCGAGGGTTGGGCATCCCGGCGGAAGACCTCCCGCGCGTCTTCGAGCGCTTCCACCGCGGGAGCAACGTTCGCGGCCAGGTCGCCGGTACCGGTCTCGGCCTCTCCGGTGCGCGTCAGATCGTGGAGCAACACGGCGGGACGATCGCGGTCGACAGCCGCGAAAGGGAGGGCACGACCGTGACCGTTCGATTGCCGCTCGCGGTGAGCCAGGAGTCGCCCGCCACGAAGGAGCCCGGGGAGGGGTAAGCATGCTGGAAACAACGAATCAGGACTCGGCGGCGCAGCTCACGACATCGAGAGCGCGGGCGGCGCGGCCCATCCTGGTCGACGACGACGACGACGACGTGCGCCGGATCGTGCTGGAGACCTTGGAGGCGGAGGGCTGGGTGGTGCTGGCCGCGCCGGATGGACAGCAGGCGATCGAGCAGGCCGTGTGGCAGGCGCCGGCGCTGGTGGTGCTGGATGTGACCCTGCCGGTGCTGGACGGCTACGGCGTCGCCGGGGCGCTGCGGGCGGCCCACGGCGCGCGGCTGCCGATCCTGGAAATGAGCGGTGACGGGCAAGTGGCGAGCAAGGCCCAGCGCATCGGCGCCTTCGCCTACCTGCGCAAGCCCTTCGACCTGGACGACCTGGTCACCGCCGTGCGTCGCGGGCTCGGCGACCACCAGCCGAGCTAGCGAAGAGGGACAACCAGATGGCCCTCAGCCCAGGTCGGCGGGCCACTCCCGGGCGCGATGCAGAACTGCCAGCAGTTCGATGCGCTCCCCGCGCACGCGGTAGGGGATGCCGTAGCTGGAGCTCCACGAGCCCTTGCGGACGATCAGCTCGCGCGTGCCTTCCTTGCGGCCGGCACGCCCTAAGCCGGGCTGCTCACAAAGCTGCGCAACCGCGTCGTGGATGTGATCGGCCACCCGCTCCGCCGCGTCGGGGTTATCCTCGGCGATGTACGCCACGATCTGCTCCAGATCGGCGCGGGATCGCGGGGTCCAGACCAACTGCACTAGGATGCATCTTTCCGCGCGTCCTGCGCGGCTCTTCGCGACCGCGCCGCGGAGATGACCGCGCCTACGCCGGCCGGCGAGACCGAGGCCGAACGCGGACAGGATAAAGGCTGACCTCTTGGTTGGCCATGGAGCGCGTGGTGGGGCGGCGACGAGCGGCGTAGCGTCATCGCGCTGAGCGGATTCCTGCCGCGCCCCGTCCGAACCGGTCGGTTGCCCGTTGACATCGGGCGCTTGCGCCAGAGTTGCCAGTCGCCTGTGCGACCCTTGAAATACTGATATCATTGTGCTATTTTCTACTGCCGATGAACGCATGCGCAGGGAGGTATCAGGATGGCCGCCAATCGCGCGGGCGCGGGGACAAGCGCCCTGGCAAATCCCCCTAGTAGGAAGCGATACGGCACACCGATAGGCATCGTGGCCACCGCGGTGCTCGCCGGCATGCTCTCATTGAGTATCGCAGCGCAAGCGATGGTAGGCGCCGCGACAGCCGCGGGCGCGGCGACGTCTGTGCCGCCCGGCGCCCCGATGGAGGACATCACCTACGCCAACGAGTGGCCCTCCCCGAATGGGGATCTGTACAACACGCGTGTAGCGCACGCGACGATTTCCTCGGCAAACGTGTCGCAGTTGGGGGTTGCCTGGACGATCCCGTTGAGCGGCGCCGGCACGAGTGGCGCGGACGTCGCCAACCCAGTGGTCGCGAACGGCATCGCCTATCTGCAGGATGGCGCGTCGAATGTCATGGCGGTGCGGTACTCGACCGGAGAAGTGCTCTGGTCGCACCTGTACAACTCCCCGGCGGAGGGGCCGAACGGCGTGACGATCGCCGATGGCAGGATCTACGGCCTCACCGCCACGGGGGTCTTCGCCCTCGACGCCAAGACGGGCCGGCAACTGTGGTACGACACCCATCTCGCGGCCGGCAAGGCCAACTTCGACATTCCTCCGCAGGTCGCCTATGGCAAGGTCTTCGTCTCGTCGGCAATCACGGTCGGCGGCGGCATCCTCTATGCCCTCGATGCCACGACGGGCGCCACGATCTGGAGCTTCCAGACCGTGATAGACAAGGTGGGCCAGCAGCTCAAGGCGACGGCGGGTGGCGCCTGGGATGCCTTCCTGATCGGCCCGGATAACTCCGTCTATGTCGGCATTGGCAACCCCTACCTCTCGCAGCAAGAGGCACAGACGACGCCCAGTCGCGAGCTGTATACGGACAGTATCGTCAAGCTCGATCAAGCCACCGGCAAGCTCGAATGGTACTACCAGGCCTTCCCCGACGACTTTCATGACTGGGACTTGCAGGTCTCGCCGATCTACACGACCGCGGCTGGGCGCCCGGTGGTGCTCGCGGCCGGCAAAGGGGGGGTCGTGTTCGCCTTCGATCCGGCCAGCGGTACGTTGCTGTGGAAGACGGCGGTCGGCATGCATAACGGTCACGACCAGGATGATCAACTGGCCCTGGAGGGCAAACTGCAGTTGAGCACGCCATATACCGCGTATCCAGGAGAAGTCGGCGGTGTAGAGACCAATATGGCGGCGGCCGATGGTGTGGTGTATGTGCCCGTGGTCAACCTACCGTCCACGTACACGAAGTCGACGTCCCGCCTAGGCACGATCAACGTTGCCCAGGCTACCGGTGAGATGGTCGCCATCGACATTGCCACCGGCAAGCAGCTCTGGGCAACGAAACTCGCTCAGATGCCACTTGGCGGCGCGACCGTCGCGAACGACCTGGTATTCACGACCACGTTCACGGGCGAGGTCGTGGCGCTCTCCCGCAAGGATGGGTCGATCATCTGGACGTCGCAGCTACTTGCCGGCTCGAACGCCACGCTGACGATCATTGGGAGCACACTGCTCGCCGGCGCCGGGGTCCCGCTGACCACGACGCAGCACCCCGCAGTGGTTGCCTATCGGCTTGGTGCGAAGGGCGGAAGCATCCCGACCGCGACAGCCAGCTCGTCCAGCGCCGCTACGTCCACCGTTACCAGGCCCAGCTCAGCCGCGTCCACGGGTGGGGGCGGCCTGGCGACGAGCGGGCAGATGGCGCTGCCGTTGGCGGCCGTTATCATCGGCGGTCTGCTCCTCGCCTCCTGGTTTGGTCGTCGGCGAATGGCCTAGCCGGGCGAGCAGGCCTACCGTGCGATCGGTCGATGGCAATCCTAGCCGGTCGCCTTCGACCTCTCGCCCATCGGACCGCCCGGCGTGTGGTAGCCGAGAGTCCCCTCCGGCGCGTCGATGGTCTCCTGCAGGTCCCCGACGCTGCACTATGCCGTTGAAGATGACCGCCCCGGCGTGGCCGGCCACCCGAGCCGAGCACGGCTGCCGGCGCAGTTCTTGAAAAAATGATATCGTTGTGCTATACGCCTACTAGCGATGAACGCAGGCGCAAGGAGCAACCAGGATGGTCGCGAATCCCACGGGCCTAGCGACGAGCGCCCTGCTCGCCCCATCGGCAGATGTTACGGCTGTCAGCCCACCGGCCGAAAAGGCGCCGGCCCGCCTGTACTTCGTCGACCACCTGCGAGTGGCGCTGATCATCCTGGTGGTGCTGCACCACCTGGCCGTCCTCTACGCGGGGAACACCGGCTTCTACTATCTGGAGCCCGCTGCTCACGACGTGCTGGCGCTGCTGGTGCTGGTGGTCTTCCAGCTCTTCAACCAGGCCTATTTCATGGGATTCTTCTTCCTGCTCTCGGGCTACTTCACCCCCAGCTCGTTCGACCGCAAGGGGGCGGCCGCCTTCCTCAAGGACCGGCTGCTCCGCCTTGGCATCCCTACGCTCGTTTACATGTTTATCCTCAGCCCGATCGCCTCCATCGGCCTTTACCAGATGCCGGCCACGCTGGGCGGGATCACGACGCCATTCACCTGGCAGCAGTACCCCCAACTGATCGGGGTGGGGCCGCTCTGGTTTGCCTTGATGCTGCTCATCTTCGATGCCGGCTACGCGGCCTGGCGGCTCGCGACGCGCGACCGCCCATCCCATCCAAAGGGTGACGCCGCGCTGCCCGGCTTCAGGACCATCGGCGCCTTCGTCCTGGCGCTGGCGCTGACCAGCTATCTCATCCGCATCGTCCTGCCGCTGGGCGCCTACTGGCCGCACTGGTCGGTCGCCTCCTTCCCCAGCCTCGCCTACCTGCCCCAGTACCTCAGCTTCTTCGCGCTCGGCGCCATCGCCTCCCGTCGCGACTGGCTGCGGATGATCCCGAGCTCCCTGGGCAAAGCGGGCTTCGTGGCGGCACTGGCGGCGACGGTCACGCTGTTCCCCCTGTCGTTCACCGGCGGGGCGGCCTTCCTTGGCAACGGGCACTGGCAGTCGGCGGCCTACACGCTGTGGGACTCCGTCTTTGCGGTGGGGATGGTCCTGGGCCTGACCGCGCTGTTCCGCCGCCGCTTCGACCGGCAGGGAAGGCTCGGCCGGTTCCTCGCCCAGCACGCCTACGCCGTCTACGTGATCCACATCCCCGTCATCGTGCTCCTCGCCCTCGCGCTGCGCGGGAGCCATCCCGAGCAGCTCCTCAAGTTCGTCCTGGCGGCGATCCTCGGTGTCCCGCTCTGCTTCGCGGTCGCCGCCCTGGTCCGCCGTCTCCCGCTGGCCGCGAGAGTCCTGTGACCACCGCCGCGGTAGGTTCTGATGAAGAGGTGGGCGGGGCGAGCGGAGACACCGCAAGGACCCCATTTGCAAGCAGGATCGTGCGAAGGGAGGTAGCTAGTGCCGGTGGCGAGGATGCGTGAAGAGGCCGACAGCGTGATGGCGACCATGACCGGTGGCGCGGCCATCGACGTCTCGCACCTGCGCAAGACCTACGGCGAGACCGTCGCGGTGGACGATGTGTCGTTTACGGTCGGTCCGGAGGAGATCTTCGGTATCCTCGGCCCCAATGGCGCGGGCAAGACCACGACCGTAGAATGCGTGGTCGGGCTGCGCTCCCCCGACTCGGGGACGATCCGTGTGCTGGGTCTCGATCCGCAACGAGAGCGCGCGGCGTTGCACGCCGTCGTGGGTGTCCAGCTCCAGGCGAGCGCGCTGCCGGCCAAGCTCAGGGTGGCCGAGATCCTCGACCTCTACCACTCCTTCTACGCGCGACCGGCCGACGTCGGTGAGCTGGTGGACGTGCTGGGGCTCGCCGACAAACGCCGCACCTACTACAAGGATCTGTCGGGTGGCCAGAAGCAGCGGCTGTCGATCGCTCTGGCGCTCATCGGCCGCCCCCAGATCGCCGTACTTGACGAAATGACGACCGGGCTGGACCCGCAGGCCCGCCGGGACACGTGGGCGCTCATCGAAGCCGTTCGGGCCCGTGGGGTGACGATCGTCCTCGTCACGCACTTTATGGACGAGGCAGAGCGGCTCTGCGATCGGGTCGCCTTGGTCGACCGCGGCCGGCTCGTCGCCCTCGGTAGCCCGAGTGAGGTGGCGGAGCAGGCAGGCGGTGGAAAACACGTGCGCTTCGTGCCGTCCCAGCCGTTCGACGATCGACTGCTGACCGACCTGCCGGAGGTGCGCGCCGTCGAGCACCAGGGGCAGCACATCCTGGTGACGGGGACGGGAGAGCTGGTCAATGCCGTGATCCTCACGCTGGCCGGCGCCGGGGTGGCGGCCAACGGCGTCACCTGCGCCTCCGCGACGCTCGAGGACGCCTTCGTCCGGCTCACCGGCCGTCATCTCCACGATGACGGAACAGCGAGCAGCTGATGAACACCCTGCGATCGCTCCTGCCGCCCCAGGCCCCGCGTGCCGCCTTCGGCGCGCTCGTCCGCGCCGAGTTCCGGCTGGCCTGGCGGACGCCCATCGCTCTGGTCGTCGGCCTCGGCATCTCGCTGCTGCTCCTGGTGATCTTCGGCAGCGTGCCGGTGTTCCGCGAGGCACAACCGGCGCTGGGCGGACTCACCGCTTTCGACGTGTACGTCCCCACCCTCATCGCGCTCGTGATCGCCACCCTCGGGCTGTTGAGCCTGCCGGGGCCGCTGGCGACCTACCGCGAGCAGGGCATCCTGCGCCGCCTGTCCACGACGCCCATACCCCCCGCGTGGGTGCTCGGCGCCCAACTGGTGGTGAACCTCACCCTGGCGGCCCTGGCCGTGCTCATCCTCCTGGTGGTGGGGATGGCGGGCTTTGGCGTGGCAGCGCCGAACAGCCCTGCGGGATTGGTGCTGGCGATCCTGTTGTCCTTCGCGGCGATCTTCGCTCTCGGGCTGTGCATCGCCGCCGTCGCTCGCGGCGCCACGATGGCGCAACCGATCGGTGGCGCCGCTTTCGTCCCCCTGATGTTCTTCGCCGGCTTGTGGCTGCCGCGGCCGGACATGCCGGCCGCGCTGCGCGACGTCAGCAACTTCACGCCGCTCGGCGCGGCGGTGGAGGCCATCCAGAGCGCGCTGCAAACGGGGTTCCCCCCGGTCACGTCGCTGCTGGTCCTGCTCGCCTATGCCGTCATCGCCTGGTGGCTCGCGGTGCGCAGCTTCCGGTGGGAGTAGGATGCTCAGACATCTACGTGGGCGGCTAGTGCTGGCGGCGACCAAACCCGCCCTCGTCTGGTGCCGTTCTCGGCCGCGCAGGCATGCCCGGTAAAAGTGATATCATAATACTATGGGTGCCGGCCCGTTGACGCCGGCTGGAGGAGGACCGCGATGGTCACGAACATCAGGACCGCGACCCCGGTCGAGCTGCCCTCGCCGCCGGTGACGGAGCGCCCGGCCTACGGGCTGGCCGGGGTGCCCATGCTCGTCCTGGGGCTGGCGGCGCTGCTCGTCGGCACCGGGCTGCTGGTCAGGGCCTCCGCGGTTGCCGGCCTGCTCGGGGGCGGCGCGACGCTCCCCGCCCTGATCCTGCTCGGCATCCTCATCGACATTGGCGGCGGCCTGGCCCTGGCCGGCCTGACCGCGGTGGCGCCCGGCGAGGCCCGCGTCGTGCAGCTCTTCGGCGGCTATGCCGGGACGATCCGGGTCACCGGCCTGCGCTGCGCGAACCCGTTCGCCCAGCGGCGCAAGGTCTCCACCAGGATCCGCAATCACGAGACGGCGCTGGCCAAGGTCAACGACGCCGACGGCAACCCCGTCGAGATCGCCGCGGTGGTGGTCTGGCAGGTGGAAGACACCGCCCGGGCGGTGTACGCCGTGGACGACTTCGTTGCCTTCGTCGACACCCAGACCGAGACCGCCGTGCGCCACATCGCCACGAGCTATCCCTACGACGCCTACGGCGACGACCGCGCTTCCCTGCGCGACCACGCCGAGGAGATCACCAGCACGCTCTCCGCCGAGATCGCCGCGCGGGTGGCGGCGGCCGGGGTGAAGATCATCGAATCGCGGATTACCCGTCTGGCTTACGCCCCGGAGATCGCCCAGACGATGCTGCGGCGCCAGCAGGCCGGCGCGGTGATCGCGGCGCGCCAGCGGATTGTGGAGGGCGCGGTCGGCATGGTCCAGCTGGCGCTCGCCCGGCTCGACGAGCAGCACGTGGTGGCGCTGGACGAGGAGCGCAAGGCGGCCATGGTCTCCAACCTGCTGGTCGTGCTGTGCAGCGACCAGTCGACGCAACCGGTCATCAACACGGGATCGCTGTACCATTGACCGCGTGCGGCGAGAGGTCCCATGACTGAGCGGAAGAGCCTGCTCCTCCGGTTGGATCCCGCCGTCTATGACGCGCTGGCCCGCTGGGCCGGGGACGAGCTGCGCAGCGTCAACGCCCAGATCGAGTTCCTGCTGCGCCGAGCCCTGGCCGATGCCGGCCGGCTGCCGGATAACGCCGGGCGCCCGCCCCGGCGCGGCCGGCCACCTAAGCCGAGCACGGTCGCCAGTCTCCGCACGCAGGAATCGCAATCAAGATCCGGTTAGGCGGCTCACGGACTCGAGCGCCGGCCATCACGCTGACGCAACGCCGCGTCCACTGATGGCCGGCCCGGCGACTCGCGTGACCACCACACCGCGACGCCGAGCGCGGCTGGCCAGACCGGAAGTGGATAGTCGGCCAGGCGCTCGAACGTCCCCCAGCCCAGGTGCAGGGCAGGGGCCAGGAGCACGAAGCTCACGACGCCGGCCGCTCCCTCGCCACGAGCATACGACGCCGCTACCACGTGTCAAGGAGTTTGCCTGGTTCACAAGGTGGGGAATCACGCACCGGGAATCCGTGCGCCAAGCGCAGGCACGGATTCCCGGTGCGTGCGATCGCCCTAGGCGCGCGACGCCTCTCGCCGCGGCGCGACGTTTTGGTTGAGGCGGAACAGATTGTCCGGGTCGTACTTGCGCTTCAGTTCAAGGAGGCGCTCGTAATTCGTGCCGTAGGCCTCCTGCACGCGATCCTGGCCTTCCTCGCCCATGAAGTTGACGTAGGTACCGCCGCCGGACCAGGGCTGCAGCCCTGCCCAGAATTCTCGGGTCCAGCGGACATGCTGCGCGGAGGCTGCCGGGTCTGCCCACATGCCAACGATGTTCACGATGAATGGCGCGTCGCGGTGGCTGTAGGCAGTCTCCTGTGCGCCCACCCGGCTCACCGCCCCCTGGAGATGATGGATGTGGACCGCGGAGAGCGGCGATGCCATATCGGCGGCGTGATGGACGATTGTCCCGATGGTATCGTCGTCCAGGCCGCGCAGATAGGTCGACTTCCAGTAGTTCTGCAGCCCTGCCGGCGCGGCCGCGTCGAACATGCCTTGGAGCGCCAGGTAGGGCATCGGGCCGATCAGGTCGACGAGCGGGGGTCCGAAGGTGCGCAGTGCGCGTACGGCCTGCTCCCCATCCTCCGGGGTCCCGGCGTAGCAGACGACGATGGCGACCAGCGGGGTGCCGTGCAGGTGGGTGGGCAGGAAAGGCGCGGGCGGCGCGGTCAGGAACACCGCCAGCGCGGTCAGCTCGTCGGGGGCCGTCTTGACGTACTCGCGGAAGAACTGGAGCACCTCGCCGGCCCTGGCGATCGGGTGCAAGACCATGCCCGCCAGCACCTGACTCACCGGGTGCAGCCGGAACTCGAAGGACGTGACCACGCCGAAGTTGCCGCCGCCGCCGCGCAGGCCCCAGAAGAGGTCGCTGTGCTCGGTCGGGCTCGCGGTGAGGATTTGCCCATCGGCGGTGACGACCTCGGCGGAGATCAGGTTGTCGCAGGTCAGACCGTGCTTGCGCATGAGCCAGCCGATCCCCCCGCCCAGCGTGAGCCCGGCGATGCCGGTCGTGGAGACGAGCCCGCCGGTCGTCGCCAGGCCGTGGAGCTGTGTCTCTCGGTCCAGCTCACCCCAGGTCACACCAGCCTCCGCGCGGACGGTGCGACCGGCCGGATCGACGCGCACCGCCTTCATGCCACTGAGGTCGACGACGATGCCGCCGTCGCAGGTGCCGTGGCCCGCGACATTGTGGCCGCCGCCACGGATCGCCAGCGGCAGTCTCCGAGCGGCAGCGAAGCGGAGGGTGTCGACCACGTCCTCCACGCCGCTGCAGCGGACGATGCAGGCGGGCCTTCGGTCGATCATGCCGTTCCAGACCTTGCGCGTGGCTTCGTAGCGATCGTCGTGCGGCGCGATCAGCTCCCCTCGCACGGTCGCCTTGAGCTCTCGCAGCGCCGAATCGTCCAATGCACCACCATCTCCAACTGCTCGCAATGCTCCGCTCACCATCTTGACTCTCCTCTGCCTCGACGCGCCGATACGTCGAACGAGGATCAGGGTAGGGGGCAACCATTTGTCGCCTCTTAGCAGAACCTTAATCCGAACCGGGGCGCGTGAGCCGGACATCGGGATGCATCGTGAATTGTTCGGCGACTGGGCAGGAGGGCCACGGAGCGCGGGCGTCCCGCCCGCCCCGGCTCGCCGGTACGCCGCTCAGCCGCCGTATTGGCAGCGTGCCCGCCACTGGTGATCACCGGGGCGGGCGGGACGCCCGCGCTCCGTGGCCCTCCTGCCTCAGCGCTGGTCTGTTGCGAAACGCTACAGCACATCCCAACGACCGATCCGTCTTGACATCGCGGCTGCCTCCTTCGTACGCTCTCACCACCATGGAAAGACCTACCGAGGCAATCGCCGGCGATGATCTGCGGCTTTTTCTGCTCGGCAGCTTTCGCGTGGTCGTTGGGGAGCGCGAGGTCGAGCCGGGAGGCTGGCGGCTGCGCAAGGCGCAGAGCCTCGTCAAGCTGCTGACGCTGACCTCGGGGCGCCGGTTGCACCGCGAGCAGGTCATGGACACGCTCTGGCCCGACCTCACACCTGAAGCAGCCGGCAACAACCTCCACCAGGCGCTCTACGCCGCGCGACGGGCGCTCGATCGTTCACAATCGCCGCATGCCGGCTCCCAGTTCCTGCGACTGGAGACCGGCGTGCTCGCCTTGCGCCCGCCCGGGCGGCTCTGGGTAGATGTCGAAGCCTTTCAGGCCGCGGCCGGTCGATGCCGCGGCAGTCGCGATCCGCGCCTGTTTCAGACCGCCATCGACTGCTACGGCGGCGACCTGCTACCGGACGACCGGTACGAAGCGTGGGTCACGGTCCCGGCCGCGGACCTCCGTGCTGCCTACCTTCGTCTGCTGGAAACGTACGCCCAAGTTTTGGAGGAGCGAGAAGAGTACGAGGAGGCGATCGGCGTCTTGCACAGGCTCGTGGCGAGCGAGCCGGTCCACGAGGAGGCCCAGCTCGATCTGGTGCGGCTGTACGCCCGCACCGGCCAGCGCCGCCAGGCCTTGGGCCAGTACGAGCACCTACGCACCGCGCTGCGGCGCGACCTGGACGCCGAGCCGAGCGCCGCGAGCCAGCGCCTGTATCAGGTGATCCTGGCCGGCGGCACGCTCCCTGTCGCGCGACCAGTAGATGGGCAGCCGGCGGTGACGCCGTTGGCACAACGCACACGCCATCTGCCGAGGCCGCTGACGAGCTTCATCGGGCGGCAGCGGGAGGTGAACGAGGTTCGCCGGCTCGTCGGCACGGCACGCCTGGTGACCATCACCGGAGCAGGCGGCTGCGGCAAGACGCGCCTGGCCCTCGAGGTTGCTACCGCTCTCGGTCGGGACTACGCGGACGGCGTCTGGTTCGTGGAGCTGGACGCGCTGCGCGATCCCGACCTGATTCCGCAAGCGGTTGCCGTGGCCCTCGGCGTGCGGGAGGTTCCCGGCCGCGCCACGACGCGGCTGCTCAGTGCCCATCTCGCGGCGCGTCATCTGTTGCTCGTGCTGGACAATTGCGAGCACCTCGTTGCGGCCTGCGCTCGCCTGGTGGAGCTGCTCCTCCGCGGCAGCGAGTCCTTGCAGATTCTGGCTACCAGCCGCGAGCCGCTACGCGTTGGCGGGGAGGTCACGCTGGGCCTGCCGCCCCTCGCCCTGGCGGCGGCGGACGCGCCGGCCGGCGCGCCTAACGTGCAGTCGGAGGCGGTGACCCTTTTTCTCGCTCGTGCCCGGGACCGGCAACCTGGCCTGGCGCCGACCGCACAGAATGTCCTGGCCGCGGCCGACATCTGCAGCCGGCTCGACGGGATACCCCTGGCAATTGAGCTCGCCGCGGCGCTCGTTCCGGTGATACCGATCCAGCGGATCGCGGAACGCCTCGACGACGCGCTGCGGCTGCTCTCCCAGGGGAGCCGAACCGTCCCGCGGCACGAGACGCTGCGGTCCACGCTGGATTGGAGCTACGCGCTCCTCACGGAGCGACAGCGGTTGCTCTTCCGGCGGCTCGCCGTCTTCGCCGGCAGCTTCGACCTGCCGGCGGTCGAGGCCGTCTGCGCCGGTGACGACCTCGACCGAGCAGACGTGCTGCCGCTGCTCGCCGCGCTCGCGGAGAAGTCCATGGTCGTGGCCCGAGGCGATGGCGGCGAGACGCGGTACCGGCTGCTGGAGATGGTGCGCCAGTGCGCACGAGAACTGCTGGAAGCGGTCGAGGAAGGAGAGTACCTCCAGCGCCGGCATGCGCACTACTTCCTCGAGCTCGTCGAGCAGGCCGAACCCAAGGTGTTGAGCGCCGAGCGCGCGCCCTGGCTGGTCCGGCTGGACGCGGAGCAAGACAACCTCCGCGCGGCGCTCGGTTGGGGCCTTTGGCGGGCGCCGCGCCACGATGTCGAGCTAGGATTACGCCTGGCCGGAGGGCTGCTCTGGTACTGGAACTTCCAAGGGCGCGTCGGCGAAGGGCGCCGCTGGCTCGAAGCAGCGCTGTCGAGGAGCTCGGACGCGCCGGTCGCGGCACGCGCGAAGATACTCTATGCCGCCGGCGAATGCGCCTGGCTGTTCGGGGAGTACGAGGCTGCTCGCGCGCGACTCGAGGAGAGCGCGGGCATCTGGCGTGATCTGGGGAACAACCGCGCGCTCGCCTTCGCCCTGCAAGCCCTTGCCGGCGCCATTGATCCCCAGACCGATCCGCTTGGCGCGTCCGCGGCGGCGAGCGAAAGCCTCCGACTCTTCCGCGACCTCGGCGACGCCTGGGGCGTGGCGGTCGCTGTGCATTCGTGGGGAATCGCGGAGCTGCGAAAGACTGACTTCGCTGGAGCGAGAGCACGCTTCGAGGATGCCCTGGCGCGCTATCGGGAGCTGGGCGACGACTGGGGTTGTGCGCAGGTGTTGAACGGTCTCGGCGACGTGGCCCGAGGCGAAGGCGACCATGCTCGGGCGGGCGCCCTCTACGCCGAGAGCCTGGCCATCTTCCGGTCGCAAGGATTGCTGGTCTACACGCCCAGCGTGTTGCACAATCTCGGCTACGTCGCGCTCGGTCAGGGCGACGCTCGAAAGGCGACCCAGCTCTTCCAGGAAGGCGTCGAGCTGTTCCGTGATCAGGCCGACCAACGCGGAGTGGCCGAGTGTCTCGCCGGCCTGGCTGGGGCGGTGGGAGCGCTCCGGCAGCCGCGGGACGCGGCCTGGCTCTTTGGGTCGGCCGAGGCCGTGCTCAGGGCTTCCGGCGCGGCCATGTGGCCCTCCAATCTGGCCGAATACGAGCGCAACGTCGCCATCGCGCGCGAGCAGCTCGACGAGCAGGCATTCGCGGAGGCGTGGGCAGAGGGCCGGACATCGTCCCTCGATCAAGCGATCGCCCACGCGCTGCAGGCGGCTCGGCGGGCAAGGGCGTGATACCATCACGCCGACGCTTGGCGTGCCGCCCGGCCCGGCGGCTACTCCGTCGCGGCGGCTGGCGCACCGGCTGTCGGTACGACCAGAAAGGACATGGCCATGGACCCTACTCACCTGACTGCCGGGCGCGTGCCGGGTGCGCGGTGGTCGCGGCGTCGCGCCCTGCGCGGCCTCCTCCTGGGGACGGCCGGAGTGGCAGTGCTGGCTGCCTGTGGGGGTACCACTCCCAGCGTGACGACGAGCGCGAGCGCGACGGAGAGCCGCGCTGCGTCGGCCACCACGTCCAGCGCCGCCGCGCCGGCCGCGAGCGGCGCCGCCGTATCCACCCAGAGTGCCGGCACATCCTCGTCCGGCAGCGTGAGCGCCGCCGCTTCCGCGGCGCGTGCCGGCGCCAGCCTCCGCTTTTCTTTCTTCGGCGACAACGCCGAAGCGGCCATCTGGACCAAGATCGCCCAGGACTTCGGCGCCGGGGCTGGCGTGCAGGTGACGCCGGAGCACATTCCGAGCGACTACTTCACCAAGGTCCAGGCGGAAGTTGCAGCGGGTGACGCCGCCGACGTGATCCTCATGGAGGACAAACCCACAGCCGGCTATGCCCAAAAAGGCGTCTTCCACGCCCTCGACCCCTACATCGGCACTGACAGCACATTCAAGCTGGATGACTATTACCCGGTGCTGTTCGATGGTCTGCGCTACCAGGGCAAGCTCTACGGGCTGCCCCAGCACTGGCTGGTCCACATGCTCCTGTACAACAAGGCCCACTTCCAACAGGCCGGTCTCCCGCTGCCGGCGGCGGACTGGAAGGACGCGAGCTGGAACTGGGATGCTTTCTTGGGCGCCGCGAAGAAGCTCACGGTGTCGGAGAACGGCAAGATCACGCGGTATGGCTTTGCGCTGAGCGGCTATGCCTGGACCTACTGGCGCATGTGGGTCTGGCAGAACGGCGGCGACGTGGTGTCGCCCGACCTCAAGCACAGCGTCCTGGACCAGACCCCGGCGATCGACGGCATCCAGTTTTACGCCGACCTGGCCAACGTGCAGCACGTCGCCCCCACCGCCGCGGAATTGAAGGCCTTGAACAATCCCGGCTTCACCGACCTGTTCGCTCAAGGCAAGGCCGCCATGACGTCATCGGCGCCCTACCTGTTCGATCTGCGCACCCAGCTCAAGGACATCGACTGGGATGTGGTACCGGAGCCGATGAAGGCGAAGTGCGCAGCGCCGCTGTGGCCCGACTCGATCTCCATGAACGCGGCGACGAAGGCGCCCGAGCTGTCCTGGCAACTGTTACGCTACGTGCTCGGTCCTCAGGGACAGACGACGATCACGACGCTGGGCCGTGGCGTGCCGGTGCTGAAGAGCATTGCCAACTCCCCAGCGTTCTTGCAGACCGGCAAGGCGCCACAGAATATCAAGATCTACCTGGACGCGCCGGACTATGGCGTGGTGACGCAGTACACCACGGTCTGGACGAAGATGGAGCAGGCGAACACCGAGGAGCTCACGCCCGCGCTGCAGGGCCAGCGGTCAGCCAAGGAAGCGGTAAGCAGACTGGTGCCGCGCATCAACGCCCTGCTGCAGAGCGCGGAGATGGGCTAGTCGGGCCGCGCCGCCGGAGGGAGGCGCGGCATTCCCGGCCGAGCCATGCGATTCATGCAAGAAACAGCTCATTGGCAGGCTGCCTTGGGGTTCCTCCTCGTCCGGACGTTGGGTGGGGATGCGACGCTGGTTTGTAGGGGCTGGCAGGCTAACACGTTGACTCCGCGGCCTGAATGGCTATCATATTCGCCATGAACACGGATGGGCATCTCGCAGCGGCGGAGGAGTTCCGCGTGTCGATGGCGGCGCTCCAGCCTTCGGGCGACCACATCCGGCTCTACGCGGAAGCCGGGGTCGGCCGGGCCCTTCACCTCCGGTGTGTTGGCGCCCAGCGTCGTTTTCAGGTACACCGAGAGCAGCATGAAGGGCTCATGCGCTGGCTGCGGGAGCGCGACGAGGGAGCTATGGCCGATGTCTTCCTCGAACTGGAGAGCATTCGAACTGGGCGATGGTTTGGACGCCAGGGTAACGGGGACGTCGCGGAGCGATTGGACCAGCTTCTCCAGCAGATTGCGGCGTGGGCCATGGCCTGAGTCGGTTGTCCAGCGTCTCGAAGGAGCGCTGGAGGATCTGACTCGCGTCAGCCGTCGGTTGGAGGAGATTGACGGCGTCGTGCTTTTCGGCTCGTTTACCCGCGGAGAATACGGGCGCAAGAGCGACGTGGACCTGCTCGTCCTACTCGATGTGGCGGGCGTACCCGAGGCCAGCGTCCCGGGGCAAGCGATGCTCCAGAGCATCGGGGGTTTGGAAAGCGCATGGCAGTTGCCCATGCACCTCTCGCCCTTGCTGGCGAGCACACAGCGACCGCACGAGCTGGGGCCTGACTTACTGCACGCGCTCGGGCGTGATGGGATCATCCTATATGGGCGAACGCCTGCGTTGGCCCTCCTGCAGCCGGCAGGTTTGGTCCCCTGGACGGTGGTCCGGTTTTCGCTCACACCGTTGGCGCCGAGCCGCCGGGCGGTGGTGAGTCGACGCCTGCGTGGGGGAGCTGGCCGGCGCGGGCTGATCCAGCCACCGGGCCTGTTTCTTGGCCCGGGTCCGTCCTCATCCCGGCCCAGCAAGAGCAACAGGTGAGCGAGGTTCTCGACGAGGCAGGGGCAACCTACGAGCTAGTACCGGTCTGGCGGGTCCCTCCGTAGGGCCAGGCCACGGCAACGTGGTCCGGGTGCCCACCGCCGATGCACCCCTTCGGCCGCATGGGTTCAGCCAGAAAGGCGGAGGCCACGCCGAGTGATGAGAAGCCAGCCCTGGCACTGAGCAACGATGGGGGGGCGCGATCGGGTTCCGCTCCGGCGTTGCTCACCGTATGCCCGCTCAGTAGCCGGCCTGCTTGTCCACGACGTTGCGCAGCGGCTCGCCGGCCGCGTGGCGGCGCAGGTTGTCGATGAAGATGTCGACGCCGCGGCGACGGGTCGCGGCGGTGCTGGCGCCGTTGTGCGGCGTGACGATGGTGTTGGGCGCCGTCCAGAACGGGCTGTCCGGCGGCAGCGGCTCCTGGCCGTGGGCGTCCAGCCCGGCGCCGGCGATCCAGCGCTCCTGGAGCGCCCGCAGGAGGGCGGCGTCGTCGGCGATGCCGCCGCGGGAGAAGCAGACGTAGTAGGCGCTCGGCTTCATGGCGCGGAACTCCGCCTCGCCGAGCATGCCGATGGTCTCCGGCGTCCGGGGGGCCGTGACGACCACGAAGTCGCTCTGTCGCAGCAGGTCGTGCAGCCGCTCCCGCGGGAAGACCTCGTCCACGAACGGCGTCGGCCGCGACTGCCGGCGCAGGCCGAGCACGCGCATGTGGAACGCCTTGGCCTTCTGGGCGAGGTCCTGCCCGGAGTAGCCGAGGCCGATGATCCCGCAGGTGAGTCCGTTGAGCTCGCGGTGCTCGTAGTGGTCCCAGCGCCGCTCCTCCTGGGCGCGCAGCCAGCGGCGGGCGTCGGCGTTGAGCAGCAGCATGAGTAAGATGGCGTGCTCGGCTAATGGCACAGCGCCGTTGCTCTTCGAGCAGGTCAGGATAACGGGGCTGGCCGCGAGCGCCGGGAAGACCTGGCCATCGACGCCGGCCCCCCAACTGTGCAGCCAGCGCAGCCGGCCGGCTCGGGCAAAGGTGGCGGGGCCGATGTTGCCGGCGATCACCTCAGCCTCCTCGACCTGAGCCTCGAGCTCGTCCCTGCTGGCGCAGAAACGGCAGTCGGCCCGCGGCGCGGCGGCGCGGACCTGCTCGCGCTGCTCCTCCCGGCTGACGTTGCTCACCAGGATGACCCCGGTTGTGCCCGTGCTGGCGGCGTCCATCGCGCTGGTCTCCAATCTGTCCCCTCAAGGTCGGGCTGGCCCCCGGCCCTTGATTAAAGCATCGGACTTGCCGCTCCGTCCACCAGCGCGGCTCCCTACCGGTTCAGCTCAGACAACAGCAGCCGGACCGGGCGCTGCAGGTAAAGTGTGATCATGCCGCTATCTGGGCTGCTACCAAATGGCAGCGCTTGCGTCAGAATGCCATCGCCGCCACCCCTTGAGGGGCTATTCCTTGACCGACCGTCCAGTCATGACTGCCCTCGGAGGGCATTGGCGGTCCTCGCGATCGGCTCAGAAAGGGCAATCAGGGCCGAGATCGGTGAGGATGTGCGGGCAAGCCTTTGTAGTAACATGAGCTGGCCGTTCCCGAAGCCTACGACGGGAAAGTTCGCGTTGAAGGTCTGCTCCGCTATATAACTCCACCGTACGGCAGCACGAGAAGGAGCGGTAGCAACGTATGAACCTACGGCTGCGCCTGGTCGACACAGACGTGGCCACCGCGCTCAGTCAACTGCGCACGAACTTCATCATCCTCTTGAACCGGGTCGCACCCGACACGAGCATCCGCGTCTCGCGCTTCGACGATGGTTTCTCGGTGGTGATCCACGAGATCGACGGACCAGGTGACGGCGTCCAGCCCAGTCCGCTACGTGCCAGTGCGGTGCAGGCGCGGCTGCGCCACCTGGGGCCCGATTCCTTCAAGAGGTCCCGGCTCGAAGGTGACAAGCTGATCTTCACGGCGCGAGAGATTGCGGACCCAGCGCAGGCGGCGAGGACGCTCGTCGCGGCCGCGTACGCAGTCGGCGTCACCGAGGACACTATCGTTGATGGCGTCCTAGAGGACATCGCAGTGGTGGTGGCAGAACGCTTGGGCATTGCCGGTCCCACGCCGGCGGCCTTCGAGGAAACCATTGACGGCAAAGCCTGGACATACTCTCAACCGGTGCTGGTCGTTCAAGCCCAGTCGGCTGAGCGGCGCGCCCTTATCGCCGCCGATAGTGGTGATGCCGAATCCGCCCAGCACGAAGCGGCTGAGGCGGACCGCCTGTACCGTGCGGCGATCGGCGAGGGTGCCGAGTGGGGTACGTGGACGCGCGAGGACACGGTCGTCAGCTACGCAGGCTTCCTCGCGCGCCGGGGTGACGGGCGAGCGGCGCGCGACTTGCTGGCGCCGTACGTCGAGGACGCCCTTCGCCGGGGTGTGGTTGCTAAGGCGTGGGGGCAGTCCATCGAGCTGCATTCCACCAATAATTTGGACGCCAAGGCCCTGCTCCAGCTCCTCGACGGCGTTCAGCCGCACGCAGCCGCCAATGGACTGGGACGTACAGTCGGCTCACTGCTCCTTGAGATCGCGTACCGTGCGGAATACCGCGAGCGCAAGGCGGCTGAGCTGAATCCGGCGGTCGCCGGCACGTACGCCGAGCCACTGCTGCGCGGCTTGTCTACCTGGGCCGATCGAGCCGCCGACAAAGCGCTGTCGTGGCGAATGCGCTCCGAACTGGGGCGGTACCTTGAGAAGGTTGACCGTCTCGGTGAGGCTCGTGCCTGCTTCGAAGGGATCGTCGCAGACGGGGGCGTGACGGACCTGCTCGCCGTCGACCGCCTCTCGCTCATTCTGGAGCGCGCCAAGGATTTCGCGGGCGCTACCGCGCTCATCGATCGCGCCGTCGCAGCCGGTCTCGATCTCCGCCGAGACTTTCCCCGGTCTGAGCCGCTGGAGAAGCGCCTGGCGCGCTGCCGGGCGAAGGTCGCCGGATTGGCTGCGTCGATGGTCCCGGTCGGTGGTATCGCCTTCGTCGCCGGCGAGTCCGCCGTGGACGTGGTCCACAAGATCGCTTTCAAGGGGAGTCCACGCATCGATGCCGGGCAGGTAGTTCACGGAGTCCTGTGGCTCTACGGCGAGCGGTGCGGGGAACGCTGGGCGGCGCGTGTCGACCATCGCGGCGACGGTACATGGGAGGAAGTTGCCCATACAGAGGTACCGCCGCGCATCCTGGCGACTCGGCCCGATGGCTTCATGGTCTGTGAGACTCGCCCACCTGAACATCCGAGTCTCATGGCTGACCGCCGGCTGCAGACCGACACGACCGAGGTGCTTCTCGCGGTTGCACCGGATGGCTCTATCGCCGCTCGCTTTCCAGGCGGACCTGAGGTCGTACCGGGGCTGGGTGGCTGGTGCGTGCGGGACGCAAGGGGAGGGTTACGGGCCTACTCGCGCGACGGTGTCGAACGCTTCGTTCTGCCTCTCCGTCCTCGACCACGTGACGGCTGGTGGGGCGGCGGGAGTTCCCTGGTGGCGACCGAAGCCATTGCCGTCTGCTCGGAGCGAACTGACCTGTTGGGCGCCGGGCCAGATGGGGGGATCCTCTGGCGGGTTGCCAGACGATCCTACATTGACGATGTCGCCTGTGGGGACAATTGCGTAGTCGTCTTGTCCGATCGCCTTATCGAGTGGTACGACTTCAACGGCCGCCGGTTGCGGCTGGAAGGCCTACATTCCCTCGCGCGAATGTTCATCCGCGACATCAACGGACGGCCGATCGCCGTCCTCCACGACCGCGACCACGCGACCCTGCTCGAATCGGGGCGACAGGGTGGTGATGTCCGAGTCCCCGTCCTATGTCCCGAATGGTGGGGCTGGCGGGGCGGGCTGCTCGCGCAGCATTCCATCACGCTCTTCGCTATAGACTCGCGAGGCGCAATCAGGCTGCATGCAACCTTTCCGAGGCGGCTCAACATGGTCGTACGCGATAACGAGTTTCTGGTCTGCGTTCTTAACCCGCTATTTGTGCTACGCCCGCACTGGCTGGGCAGTGGCTGAGCACGATCCCTCGTCGACCGGCTGCTTCAAGGAGGACCGCGCCGTGACAATCAGACGCGCCATCCCCGCTCATTTCGGTGGCTGTCCGCCTTCACCTGTAGGGTGCGCCGCCGCCCGCATGGCACCGAGTTCTCGGCGGAGCGCAGCGATCTCGCTGCGGAGCGCCCGCACTTCTTCCGCTGGCGCCGCTTCCAACTGCGAACTGGGCAGCACGGGGGTTACCCGGAGAGACTCCATTCGTTGGCCCGGCAGCGCGGAATGCCGCTGCATCTCCAAGGCTGGCCGCACCCGTTGCATGAGCTCGGCTTGCCGTTGGGCGGCTTCCCGAAGTGGCGCCAACGCCAGTTCAGTTTGCCGGATCGACTCCGCTCCCCGACGGGACATCTCCCGAAGCGGGGCCACCGCTTCCTCCGCTAGCCGCTCCGCCCCCAACGGGATGGCGGCCCGCGCAATCAATTGCTGCTGTTGGTGGAGCGCTTCGCGCGCTGGCGCCAGCGCCTCCTCCACCAGCCGCTGCGCCTGCAAGATGATCTGGACTTGCTCAGCGGCAGGCTGGAGATCGCGGACGACACGCGCGGCGGCGCGCATCGCGGCCGATAGATTGCCGTGGCCAAGACTTTCCCAGAGAGAAACATCGATCGCCGGCAGCGTGACCGTCTTCTTGACGAGTGGCTCGGCAAAGAGCGGTTTCCTTCCTGATCCTCCACGGTTGCCGCCGTGCCCGGACACGTCCAGTGATGCCGGCTGATCGGTCGACTCTGGTTCATCAGCTGTCACAGATACCTCCTATGCCACGCCCGTTGTAGCCCACCACTAATCTAACCGATTCATCCTACTAAATCAAGTGCCCGCAGTGGTTTGGCCGCGCAGCGGTGGGGTGACGACTCCGCTCGATCCGTGCGATAAGGCAGCGTCAGCGGACGTCAGGCGGGCGTAGTTTGGCCGGTACAATGGTCTATGCCTGAAACCATAGACCTGCCGTTTTCCGCTGTGAGCAACCTGCCAGACCGTGGCCAACTCATCGCTGAGTTTGCGAGGCTCCTAAAGGCAGCTCGCCGCCCCGTCGTGCCGGAGGCTGCCGCTTGATGGTTCTCCGACTCCACCGGCTCGCTCGCCCTTGACGGGGATGGCTACGGACAGCTTGGCCGCCTGGTCGGAAAGCTCGTCCGCCTTCAGCACTTTGAGCACCTCGGTCCGGACGATCTCCGCAAGGCGGTCAGTGGCGTGGTGGCTTCTTACCAGACGGCCTTGCGGCAAGATCAGCGGACAAACATCAAGAACATTGCTGCCGCCTTCATTGACCAGACGGCCCGAACGCCCATGTGTGCGAATGTCTTCTTTGGTGTTCGCTATCTTGCTCTGCCGGGCGCGCTCGATGTCGGCATCGCCCGGTTCCTTCCCGCTGTGGACGCCGCCCGCCGGGAGCCAGTGCTCGGAACCGAGTTCTATCACGGCTGCCCACTCTACTGCGCAGTTGAGGCTACCGGTGGCACTGATGCGGCGCTCATCGGGCGAGCAGTACAGCAGGCCGTGCCGGCTCTGAGCCTGCTACGCCTTCACCTCCAACGGGCATTTCGCGGGCTGCATCGTGATCAGGTTCTCTTCGAGCTGGACGGTCGCTACCTGATCGCGAGCGGCGATGGCACGCGACGGCGGGGCTACCAAAGGTGGCGTGAGCCGATCGCGCTGGATCTGTCGCCGCGGACTCCCGAATGGGCGACTTCCGTCGAGACGGAGGGCCAAACAATCCGTGATCTGCCTGCGTCGTTGCGGGAGCGTATTGCGACGGCACTGGAGTGGATGGATGTCGCGGCGAGGGCGCCTTCCTGGAAGACCGAGATTCCGGCCATATTCAGCGGTATCGAGAGCCTCCTTGTCCCCGAGGACTGTGGGAGCAAAGCTGAGGTGGTGACGGTTCGCAGCGTCATCCTTCAGTGCGCGCTCGGAGAGGGCTTCTTTCATCCGGGGCAGACTTACTCTGCCTATCTCGTCCGCTGTGAGCTTGTCCATGGTTCCCCGGTCGGGGCGGATGTGACTGGTGAGCTACAGCAGCTTGGCAGCAAGTGCGAATTGTGGGCTCGGGAGATTATTGGCGCCTCCATCGCCTACGCCGCGCAAAACCAGGCGCCCGACGTGACGACCCTTGTCGGCAGTTTGGATCGTTCCGAGGCCGCGCAGCAGGCCTGCCAGTGGTTAGCGGAGCACGGCGGTAGCGAAGTCGTCGGCAAATATCGGAAGGCCCTCAACCTTCTCGTTGTCTGAGCGGCGCCTGGCGGCAA
The DNA here is from genome assembly GCA_937967325.1 of uncultured Chloroflexota bacterium. Lineage (GTDB taxonomy): Bacteria > Chloroflexota > UBA4733 > UBA4733 > UBA4733 > UBA4733. The sequence goes on along the minus strand of CALBSQ010000217.1, from coordinate 8,905 downwards.
TAACGGGGCGCACTCCCTATATGATCCCTAACCTCCGCAGTGTGGCCTCCACCCGCTCCCGGGACTCCCTCGAGAGCATCCGCGCTTCCGTCAGAATCGTGGCCATCTCGTCCCGCAATTCCTGATAGCGATTGCTTTCAGCGATTGCCGCCAGGGTGACTTGGCGTAGGTTTACGGCCGGGTCGGTGACTCTGAAGGCTGAGAAGTCGGTCAGGTTGAGTGTGGCGCATTCGAAAGGGATTTCAGTGTGCTGCCCCCTGCTCTTGCGAGCGACGCGAGCTACGACGATGTGCGCGGGGATCACGTACCAGCTATCGTCGGGCACATAATGCACAGCAATCGGAAGATACTTCACCGCGCGCACTTGGTTAAGTGTTTTTGTCGTAGCCCGCTTGACCTCGACAAGGTGCCCGTCGAGTAGGGCGTCTCCCGACGCAGAGCGCGCAGCCGGAGACGCCCCGGCAAGCGCAAAAAACGTACTCTCGGCCGATCGCCCCCCTCCACTGATCCCGAAGACCATGATGGGTTCGTTAGACCAGTTCGGGCAGCGGCTGTTGGCTTGCGGCTGTTTGTATCCGCCCACGTAACCCAGGCTGATCGTCGTCCCCGAGGGGAATCTCCGCGCCGTGTTCATCCACGTAGCGGACTCCGGGCTGCCCGAGCCTTCGCCGCATGACGCGCACGGCCTCAGGATTGCTGTCGATCATGACGAAGCGACGTCCGAGCTGGCGGGCTACCTTTGCGGTGGTGCCGCTGCCCGCGAAGAAATCGAGCACCCATGATCCGGGCTCGGATGATGCTTGGACCACCCGGCTCACTATCCCTTCCGGCTTCTGGTTCGGGTAACCGGTCTTCTCGCTCCCATTGGTGGGGACAATGGTATGCCACCACACGTCGGTGGGCAGCTTCCCACGGGCGGCTTTCTCTGGAGTCACGAGCCCCGGCGCCATGTAGGGGATGCGCTCGATTGCATCGCGGTTGAAGTAGTGACCACCGGGACAATTGACGTAAACCAGAATCGAGTCGTGCTTCGACGGCCAACGATCTTTCGGCCGCCCTCCGTAATCGTATGCCCAGATAATCTCGTTGAGAAAGCAGTCTCTACCAAATATCCGGTCCAGGAGCACCTTGCAGTAGTGCGACTCGCGGTAGTCGATGTGGAAGTAGAGCGTCCCATCCTGACGAAGCAGCCGGCGGGCCTCTTGGAGGCGCGGCGCGATGAAGCCGAGGTAGTCGTCGAAGGCATCGACATAGCCGGACCGCCCCACCTGTACCGTGGCATAGCGACGACCGCCGAAGCCGGTCCGATCCCCACCGTCCGATCGCTCCGTCTGCAGCACTAGACGCTGCTGGGTCTTCCCCGTATTGAACGGTGGATCGACGTAGATCAGTTGGAATGCGCCATCGGGGAGCCGCGGCAGAACGGCCAGGTTGTCGCCCAGGATCACGTAGTTGCTGAGACCGGTCAGGTCAATCAAACTCGTCTCCCATTGGACCGTTCAAGGGATATGCTACCAACCTCCTCGGAGAATAGCGATGCTCGGCTCTTCGGTCAATCGAGAGTCACTGGAAGCCGGACTCCCGTGCCAGTCTGGATGCCCGCGTGCGCCTCCCCCAGGCTCTCGGCGATGGCTCCGCCAGGCGAGTTCGGATTGTGACCAAGCCGCGGTCCGCTGAACCGCGGCGGCGATCCCGCACTATACTGGTGTGAGAAGAGTATTTCAGCAGGGATAGAGACGATGATCGACACCGTCAACATCGGGACGCTCATCGACCGTTCGCCCGGTATTCACAACAATCGTCCGAAAATCGCCGGGACAGGCGTGACGGTACGTCGTATCGCCGGTTGGTACATAGGTGGCTGTACCCCAGAAGAGATCGTGCGGAAAATCCCCCACCTCACCCTTGCTCAAGTCCACGCGGCGCTCGCCTATTATTATGCCAATCGTGAAGAGATCGAGCACGACCTCGCCGCTGAAGAGGCCCTGTACGAGAAGCTCGCGGCGGAACAGGCATCGCGCTCGTCGTGACCCGCTTGCGTCTCTACATCGACGAAGACTCGATGGACGACGACTTCATCGCTGCGATGCGCGTGCGCGGCGTCGATGTGCGCACCGCGAGCCAGGATGAGATGCGCGGACGCTCGGACCTTGACCAACTGCGTTGGAGCACAAAGCAGCGACACATCCCGTACCGCTTCAACGTGGCCGATTTTTGCGCCCTGCATGCCGACTTTCTGCAGCGATCGTAGCAGCATGCGGGAATTATTCTGGCCCAACAGCAGCGCCGGACGATCGGCGAGCAGCTACGCGGCGTGCTCAAGCTGATGGCCGCGCGGTCCGCCGAAGAGATGATCGATCAACTCGTCTTTCTGAGCGCCTGGATCTAATACGCTGCGCGTGGAACCCTGCCATGAGTTCTCTCAGCGGCAGGGTCAAGGCTGGCGGCCCGGATTGCGCGGCGGAGGCGTCGAGCGGCAACCCCGTCCGGCACGCTCACGGGGACTCTGGCGACTGTGTTAGGAGGACCAGTCGAGCCGTTATCCTACACCCCAGGCTCGGGAACGCATCTGCGCGCTGGCGCTAGCGTGGGAGCAGTGGATTCCGCGGGGCAGGCATCAGGGAGGCCGATCGTGCAGTACGCCCGCATCTATGCTGACCGGGGCGGTGAGGCGCATTTTGAGGACGTAGTCGTCGACATGGCGCCGGTCGATTTTGCTCCGCCTGCCCCCGCCGATGGATCTCTCGGCATTGCTCCACAGCATGGACGTGATCCGTGATCGGGCTCCCAGGAGGGGGCCCGCCTAAACTCAAGTCGCGATGAAGCCAGCAGAGCGGGCCTCTGCGTGCAGTGTGGATTCCATCGCGGCATTGGTATAGTGAGAAAGGAGGATCGCAAACGATTGACGTTTGTCGATGGAGTCGTTGTCCGTGAGGTCGACGCTCGGCTGCGGAGACTCCACGGGGTATCAAGGCTGGAGAACAAAGAAGACCCTCTCGACGAGTTGATCTTCGTCATACTTTCGGGGCTGACGCGCGAGCCGATCTACATGGCAACGTATGAGGCATTGCGTGCGAGGTTTCCTACGTGGGACGAGGCGGCAGTCGCGGCGCCGGCGGACATTGAGGCCTCGATTTGGTTCGGTGGCCTGGCGGGCAAGAAGTCGCGCGCCATCACGCGTCTGCTTACCGCCATCGTCGCGCGAGTAGGGCGGGCTGACCTCTCATTCCTCTGCGAGCTAGACGACCGAACAGCGGAGACCTTTCTAAGGCAATTGCCCGGCGTCGGCACCAAGACAGCCAGGTGCGTGCTGGCGTACAGCTTGGGGCGGCCGGCGTTTGCCGTCGATGTTCACGTGTCGCGACTGATGCGACGCTTGGGCTGGAGCGATCATGGCAGGCTTACGATGTCTGCCCAAGACCGGCTTCAGGAGATAGTCCCACCCGACATCAGGCTTAGCTTACATGTCAGCTTCGTAGTTCATGGGCGCACTGTATGCACCGCGCTCCGGCCCCGTTGTAAGGACTGCATCCTGGCTGATCTGTGCCCATCGGCATTCGAGATCGGCAAGCACACTGGCGTAGCGTCGACGACCTCGCGGGCACCGACCTACGCTCGCGCCGTTCCTGGAGCAGGCGACGACGTGGAAGGGATGGCGAAGGTGTCATCCAGACTATCGATCGTAGCGATGAGCGCGGAAACCGCCTTCTCGCGCGCCAAGTACTCCTCATAGCTCTTACGGGTCTGCGCTATCAGTTCGTCGTAGGTGAGGTACCGTGCGCCGACCTCACTGAGCAGCCTGCGATTGCTGGTGTCCGACTCTGGTGGCAGCGGGGGCGACCCCAAGATGCAGATGGACTCGATAGTAGGCGCGCGGTCACCAGGGAACTTGGTCGCTATGACTTTTCTCAGGGCGTCTTGATACTTCCTCACCTGTTCCAGCAGGTCGTAGATCTTGACGGGACGGTCGAACTTCTTGAGTTCTATGATGATGTACTTGCCCGCTGCGGTCCGGTATCGGATGTCAATCCTGCCCTTCTTCTCTTCGTCGGTGAGGCCAGCATCGACCCTGCCGAACTCCGTCGTGACGCTCTCCTCTAGCCTCGGATTCGACGCTGCCCTCTCCCAGGATGGGTCCAACAGCCAGAGATGATCGAAGATATGCGCCTGAATGAGACGCTCCCTACCATGGGGCAGGACCCTCTCAAACTCCTTAACGATTTCGATACGTCCCTTGACAATCTGATAGTAATGTACCGCTTCGATGTCGTCGATCCCTCGAAATATCTTGGCTATCACATCGAAGTCCTCCTTCGTCTCCAATGAATCGAGGATGCTAAGTTGATTCTTGAGGGCAAACATTTCAAAGCTGAGTAGACAAGACTTATACATCTCCTTCTTAGCTTCAGGATCTGGTATTCTGAGAGACTCGATCTTTCCGAAGAGCTGCTTGGCATAGCTCCTATTGTCACCGCGTTGGGCATCGTACCATGCGCGAAGTCCGAGGTGTTGTAAGGCTCGCTCCGATCCTTTCTCGTTGCGTAGGTCGCGCCACTGACTTTGGATCCTCTTGAGTATGGCCTGCACGAATTTCTTGAGAGCTTCATAGCGAATGTCGTCTTCTTTGACGCTTTGGTGACTACTGGTCACGATGTCGTCCTCTGTGTCGGAGTCCATGAAATTGGCGTCGATTTCGCCGATGAGATACTTTGAATAAACACCACTCTCTTTTAAATCCTTGAGTACATCCTCTTGGATGAGTTTACCGTTGGCAAACACCACTATTGTGTTATTGTCTTCGTCAATGTTTCGCTGCTCGTCGACTGTCCCGATCCAGCCTGTCGCGGTATACCCGGCCCCGGCGTCGACGACATTGTCGATTTCGTAGGACTCGCGGACATTCGGGAGTAGCTTCGGCCTACCAGCACTGTCGGCTAGTGTAAGACCGTCCTCCTGCGCTGACATGAATCCGTCGTTGATGGGTCCGAAGTACCAGAGGAACTCGATGTTATCATAGTAGTTCCTATCCTGCGTGGTGACTTCGAAACCGTCGATATTGACGCGAAAGTCTTGCCGCGTACCGATGATACTGAAGCGGCGCGCCAGCCTCCGACGCAGGAAGCCCGCCGTGGTCGTCACGTTCTTCCTGAGGTCGCGCAGGATGATCCGCGTGCCCCTATCGAAATCTATCTGATCCGCATCGATGGGATCGGGGAAATACGTCCCCTTGCCCTCACCCTCGCTTTCGATCTGCGCCTTGATCTTGCCACTGTTCATGGACAGGGCGTTGCGCTCGCCGTGCTTGACCGTATAGATCTCCACTGTATCTGCTATTGAGAATACGGATAGCTTCCCGATCCCCTTCCTCCCCATCGGATCCCGACCTGCGGCGGTCCTGCCCGGCTCGTGGATCCGCTTCTGGTATCCGACGTACAGATACTTGCCGTTGATGTCGCTCGCCGTCATCCCGTTCCCGTCGTCGTAGATGATGATCTCGTGTCTCGACGAGTGGATATCTATGGTGACATTGCGCGCATCCGCGTCCCAGGCATTAGCGACGACTTCGGAGAGCACGGCCGGGACGTTGCTATAGAGACCGATGCCCAAGTGGTTCAGCACGTTCAGGCTAATCGACATCTGGTAGGGGTGTTCAACAATCTGCATGACGGTGCTCCATTACGTGCCGCCGAATGCTCCGGGCAATTACGCGCCCGAGATTGACGGGAACAGCATTCCCAATGTGCCGTGCGATGGTCTCTATGTGCCAGGGCGTGTCAGGGGCAACGAACGCATAGCCGGGGGGGAATGTCTGCAAGAGCGCCGCTTCCCTAATGGAGATGGCACGATCCTGCTCCGGGTGACCGAACCGGCCATTGCCGAACCCGTGACATTGCGTCGTCATGGTGGGAGACGGTTCGTCCCACTTCATCCTACCGTATACGCTGCCGTACGATTCGCCGGTATCTCTACGATGACATCCGGCGCGTAGCTCCTCGGGCCAGTCCTTCCAACTGCCCCCCGGGTTGGAGTGCCTGATCCGTCTCAGGTTCAGTTCCGACAAGCCGCTAGTCCGGTGCAGTGGATCGGTCGGGCATGTCTGCCCCGCTTCGATCTTGGGCAAATGCCCGATCGAAGCAGCGACCGTCATGTAGTCGCAGGGCCTATGGGTCGGCGGGACGATGTCGACCTTGCCAAACGACGAGGCGAACAGCACGAGTCGTTTCCGCTTCTGGGGCATGCCATAGTCGGGACAATAGACAACGTAATCCGTCACGGTGAATCCAATGGCTTCCAAACGCTCGATGAACTCGCGATAGACGCCCCCGCCGCTAAAGGTCGTTAGTTCCGGTACATTCTCCATGGACACGATGTCTGGCCGCACCGTTTCGATCAAATCAGCAAATCTGGCGAGGAGTTCCCACCTCTCGGCGCATGTCTTTATCTCTCCCGGCATTGTGCCACTGCCAAGCGTCTTACCTCGCCGGTGCCGCCGAGTATAGGTCGAATACGGTTGGCAGGGAGCGCATCCTACCAGAACCTTGATACTTCCAGGTGGAAACAGGGGGAGTATGTCATCCGCACGGACATCCTCTACCTTATTATGTAAGAACTTTGCTCCAGGATTGTTGTGCTCATAAGCATATTGACAAGATGCATCACTATCCACCCCAGCGACGACTTGACTGCCATCTTTGATGAAACCGTGTGTTAATCCGCCAGCACCGCAGAATATGTCTACGACGACTATGTGGGGAATATCAAACTTCAGACGACTAACAATGTCCATCTATGTCCTCGTTTGGCATAGGTGTGCCGATATGACGCGCGAACTGAGGATCCTGCCCTCGCTCCAGCAGCACTTGGACGGCATACTCGACCACGTACTGCAATGTGAGACGCGGCCGATGGCTGTCGGCTAGCTCCTTGAGCCGATCGTAGTCGCTCTTATCGAACGAGATCGTGAGGCGTATGCGTCCGGTACTGCTCGGCCGTCGTTGTGACATCGCCATCATCTTACACCAAGGGTCACCAATAAGGTGCATATGAGAGTATACCGTCACCAAGCTTCATCAGCATACTGTCCTGAGAACAGGCCTTATTCATTGGCCCCCCCGTGGCATCCACGGCTCGGGGCCGACCATCTAGGACGTATCCCGCTCGTCCTTTGTTCGCCGGTTGCTGCCGCGGTGGTGGCGCTCTAGTGCGCACCGCCAAGGCGGCGGTTGGTTGTCTGACGGGGCAAGCGCTTGTTGCCGTCTGTCATCGCTTTCTGCGCATCGAGCTGGCGACCTCATCCGGTTGGAGGTCAGCTACGCAGGCATCCCAGCGCTGTCCGGGCAGCACGGACCGCTGACCAAGAGCAGGCGCGGCTTCCGGCTCTCACTCGAGCTAGCGACGAATGGGCTTCCTCGCCCTTCGCAGAGCTCAGACCAGCTTGCCCTCCTCGACCACAGCGGCGCCCTCGCGATAGACCGCGCGCACCCGGCGCATGGCACGGATGTCGGCCAGCGGGTCGCCCTCGATCACCGCCACGTCGCCTCGGCGGCACGGCCCGTGGTCGCCCGCAGCGCCTCCATCGGCGTAATATCCAGGCGGGAGACCATCACCTCCAGCGTCAACGGGTACTCGCCGAAGAAGGTCCGGCTCACCCCAGCATCGCTGGCGGCGATGAAGCGGGCGCCGGCACGAACGGTCCGGCGCAGTAGCTCGAAGTGGGGTTCAAAGTGCTCCACGGCGCGGCGCTGGCCTTCGGTCAACTGGTCAACCGGCTTGATGGCGGCGCGCTCCGAGCCCATGGTGAGCGTGACGAAGGTTCCCCGCTCCTTCATGCGTTCGACCACGCGGGCGTCGAACTCCAGCCCCTCCTGCGGGTGCAGCCAGGAGCAGTGCTCGATGGTGCGGATGCCGGCCTCGACGGCGTTGCGGATGCCCTGGGTGGCGTGGCAGTGGGCGGCGACGTGGCGCCCTCCCATCCCGGTGCGCTTCGGCGACGATGGCCGACAGCTCCTCGACGGTGTACTGGGGGGCGCGAGGGTTCGTACCCGGCGTCATGCCGCCCCCGGTGGCCATCACCTTGATGAAGTCGACGCCGCCCTTGCAGAGCCGCCGGGTCGCCTTGATCGCCTCGTGGACCCCATCTGCCTCCAGGCCGCAGAAGTTCAGGTGGCCGCCCGTGGTGGTGATCGGCATCCCCGCCGCCAGGATACGCGGGCCGGCAACCAGTCCGCGGTCAATGCCGTCGCGCAGCGCCAGGGTGAGCAGCCCTCGGCCGCCGCAGTCGCGCAAGGTCGTAACCCCACAGCGCAGCTCCGCCTGGGCGTTGGCGAGTCCCCGCAGCAGCAAGGTCTCGTCGGAGTCGTGGATAGCGTCGTCGAGCGCCTGATCGCTCGCGCTGAAGAGCAGGTGGGTGTGACAGTCGATCAAGCCGGGCAGCAGCGTACACCCGGGATAGTCGCGGGTAATGACGTCGGTCCCCTCCGGCACGTTGACGTCGCGGGCAGCTCCCACGTCCGTGATCGTCCCGTCGACGCTGACGACGACCCCGTCGTCGATCGGGTCCGCCCCGGCGCCGTCGATGAGGCGCGACGCGCGGAGTACAGTGATGCGGGTCATTGGCTGGTTTCTCCTTGACAATATCAACATCGATGCGTGATTGGGGGCGCCGGCTGGTGCGGTGATGGCCCCCCCCGGCCCCCCAATTCTGGGGGGAGGCCCGGAGTTGGCTTCTCCACAGCTCGACCAAACCGGCAAGAGTCTCGCCACGGCAACACGGTGGCCACCCGTGCCGCACCCAGGCATGGCACATGGAATGGTGCGACCGGTGGCTCCCTGTCCGGGCCTCCCCCCAGAATTGGGGGGCCGGGGGGGGCCATCACCGCACCAGCCCATGCTGCCCATCGCCTCA
>CALBSQ010000216.1 GCA_937967325.1 uncultured Chloroflexota bacterium | reverse complement strand
TACAACCGAATTCGGGTCACCGCCCACGGGCCAAATGTTCTGCCTCCAGCCGTTCGGCTTCCGCGTCATCGGTATCGAGGTCGGCATCGATCTCGATCCTGTTCGCATGGTAGTAGGCGAGAGCTGCGTACACTTGGGCGAGCGTGAGATGGCCGATCCGTGCTGGTATCTCATCCGGGCTGAGGCCCATCTTGTACCAGGCAGCGATGCGATGCACAGTGACGCCAGTGCCGGAGATTCGTGGGCGCCCGTCATGTACCTCAAGCGAGCGAACGATCAGCGTTCCGATGTCTGTAACCGTCGACATGCGCGGCTCCTCAATGGTGGTAGCGGCCATGCGTCCATGATACGGCTCGCGGGCGACACGATGCTCGAAAGCGCACGTCGCGTCGCCTCAGTGGCGCTCCGGACGTGGGAGGGCTCCGTCTCACGATTGGAGGGAATATACCCCACGGGGAAACGCGTGGCGGCTGGCCGCGCGCTACCCCTTCACCCCGGAGAACACCACGCCCTGAATGAAGTAGCGCTGGCCGAGGAAGAAGACCAGCATAATGGGGAAGAGGGTGACCAGCGAAGCGGCCATGAGCAGGTGCCACTGCGGGCCCCACTCGGCCACGAACGAGCGCAGGCCCAGCGCCAGGGTGAAGTGGTCGGGCGTGTTCAGGTAGATCAGCGGGCCCAGGAAGTCATTCCAGGCGCCCGTGAACTCGAAGATGGCCACGGCGGCCAGCGCCGGCCGCGCCTGGGGCAGGATGATGCGTCGGAAGATGCCGAAGGTCCCGGCGCCGTCGATGCGGGCGGCGTCGTCCAGCTCGCGGGGCAGGCCCAGGAAGAACTGGCGCAGCAGGAAGGTAAGGAAGGGGCCGCCGAAGAAGTTGGGCACGATCAGCGGCAGGAAGGTGTTGACCCAGCCCAGCAGGCGATAGCCGACGAACTGCGGGATCAGTGTCACCTGGGGCGGCAGCATCAGGGTGGACAGCATGACCAGGAAGACCAGGTCGCGCCCCTTCCAGCGCAGGCGGGAGAAGGAGAAGGCGACTAGCGAGCAGGAAACGAGCTTCCCCACGACGTCCAGACCTGTAATCAACACGGTGTTAGCGAAGTAGCGCAGCAGGGGAGCCTGCTGGAAGGCCTGGGCGTAGTTGCTCCAGCGCACCGGCCGGGGCAGCCACTGCGGCGGCAAGTTGAAGACGTAGGCCGGGTCTTTCAGCGAGGTGGAGAGCATCCAGATCAGCGGGGTCAACATAACGATCAGACCGCAGAGCAGCACGCCGTGGATGACGACCGATGCCAGTGTGCGCCGCAGCCGGCGGGAGCCTGCAACCGGACGTGTTTGTTCCAGACTGGCCGAGGCGATCGGGCGGGCGACCGATCGTGCCATCAGCGCTTCCCTCCCTCGAGCTGACCTTCGTAGTAGACCCAGAAGCTGGAGGAGCGGAAGACCACGATCGTGAGCGCCAGGATGTAGGCGAACAGCACCCAGGCCAGCGCCGCCGCGTAGCCCATCCGGAAGTACTGGAAGGCGTTCTGGTACAGGTAGAGCACGAAGAAGAGCGTGGCGTTGTTGGGGCCCCCGCTGGTCATGACGTAGGCCTGGGTGAAGGTCTGCAGCGCGCCGATGATGCCGACGACCACCTGGAAGAACAGGACCGGCGTCATCAGTGGCAGCGTGACGCTCCGGAAGCGGCGCCACACGCCGGCCCCATCCATCTGCGCCGCCTCATAGAGCTCAGTGGGGATGCCCTGGAGCCCGGCCAGGTAGATGACGGCGCCGCTGCCCACGCCCCAGAGGTGCATAATGATGAGCGCCGGCAGCGCCCAGCCCGGCTGGCCCAGCCAGTCCGGCCCGTGGATGCCGACCTTGTCCAGGGCATAGTTGAGCAGCCCGAGGTCGGGGGAGAAGAGCCAGCTCCAGAGGAGCGCCACCGCGACGCCGGAGAGCACCGAGGGCAGGTAGAAGCCGGTGCGGTACCAGCGCAGCCCGCGAATCGGCGCGTTGAGCAGCAGCGCCAGGAACATGCCGATCGCCACGCTGAGCAGCACGGCAACGACGGCGAAGATCGACGTCACCTTGAGCGACTGCCAGAGGAGCGGATCGGCGGTGATCAGTTGCCGAAAGTTGGCCAGCCCGACGAAGCGCGGCGGCGTCAGCAGGTTCCAGTCGCTCAACGACAGGAAGGCCGCCGCCAGCATGGGACCGACCGTGAACAGCAGGAAGCCGGCGATCCAGGGGGACGCATAGAGCCAGCCCTCGGCGTTGCGGCGCCAGGCACGACGGTTTCGGCGGCGCGAGGTCACCGGCGACGCTGCCGGAGCAGCACCGATCATGGGGCAGCAATCCTGGAGACTCCGGCGTCCACTACCCCTGCGCCTTCTGTTGCAGCCCCTGTTGCAACTGCGGGTCCGCTTGCTGCTTGATGGCAGACGCGACGTCCTTGGCCGGCGTGCTGCCGTTCCAGAGGCGGGCCATCTGCTGGGTCAGCACCTGCTGGGAGATCTGGGGCCAGTTGGGATTCACCGGGTCGCGGACGACGTGGGCCTGACCGTCGGGGAAGGTCTTGGCGCTCTTCGGCGGCAAGGTCGGGCTGAGGAACTCCGGCGAAGTAGCCACGGAAAGCCGCGACGGCGTGGTGCCGCCGATGGCCACCTCATCTAGCTCGGCCTGCTTGCTGGAGATGTACTGGATGAACTGCCAGGCCTGCTCGGGATGCTTGGTGACTTGGGCAGCGGCCCAGCCCGTGCCGCCGCCTCCCGTCCCGCGTTTGGTAGCGTGGTCGCCGATGGGGATAGTCGCGACATCCCAGGCGAAGTCCTTAATGTCGCGGTCCGACTTCACCGCGCCCGGGTTGTCGATCACCATCCCCACTTTGCCGTTTAGGAACAGCTGCGAGCCGCCCAACTCCTGCTGAACCGTGGGGCGCGGCGCGACCTGATGCTTATACATCAGATCCTGCAGGAACTGCATGCCGTCGACGGCCGCGCTGTCGGTGAGTGTGATGGCGGTCGCCTCGCCGTTGTCGTTGGACTGGACGACTGTCGCGTTGTTGCTGTAGACGAAGGTGGCCCAGGGGCGCCAGGCGACATTGACCAGGCAGCCCCACTGCGACGTGTTGCTGCCGCTCTTGACCGTCAGCTTCTGGGCCGCGTCCAGGAACTTACTGTAGGTCCAGGTGGTGTCGTCCCACTGCCATGGCGGCAGGTCCAATCCGGCCTTCTTGAAGAGGTCGACGTTGTAGAAGACAAACTGGGCGCCGTAGTCGCGGGGCAGGGAGTAGAGCTTGCCGCCCCAGCGGTAGAGCGCGAGGGCCTGCGGCATGAAGTCGGACAGGTCGTACTTGTCACGGTCGATGTAGGTCGTCAGCGCCAGGAGCATGTTGCGCAGGACCGCGCCGTCGATCGGGATGATCTCCTGCAAATAGCGGAAGGTGTCGGGCGGAGTGCCGCCGGCGAAGGAGGCCAGCAGCTTGTCGGGATAGTGGTCTACCACCGGCTGGTATTCGATAGTGATGCCGGCATTCGCCTTGCTGAAGTCGTCGGCCCACTTCTTGGCGACGGTCATGTAGGGGCCGCCGATGTCGCACATGTAGGTCATATGGACCGCTCCCGCGGCGGCGGGCGGATTCTGCGCCGGCGCCGCGGACGTCGCCGCCTGCGAAGCCGGCGCGGTGGATGAGGATGTCGCCGCTACGGTGGGAGCCGGTACCGTGGTGGTCGCGGCGCCGCAGGCGGCCAACCCGGCGACCGGCAACGCCGCCGCCAACGTCGCGACCTGCCGAAGCACGGCGCGTCGAGACCACTGGGCGACCAACATTGACATAACTCACTACCTCTCTTCCCAGTTCCGGCGAGGCGGCCACAATCTCCAGTCGCCGCCAGGCAGTCGACGTTGCGATTCCCGGTCATCCAGTGTTCGTGTCTTCCTGATTATGGCGGCCGCGTCCGCCCTGTCAACCCCGCATGCGTGTCGCTAGAGATGGCCAGCCTACCGTCTGTATACTGCGTGTATACTGTGCCTACGACGCGTTCCATCGACAGTATCTTGGGAACCAGCAGTTCTTCCCTTACCTCTGGCAGAACGGCGGCAAGGTCATCTCCCCGGATGGCCGCCAGGCGGTCTTCGACTCGCCGGAGGGCAGCGACGCGCTGCAGTACTGGACGGATCTCATCGGCCTCATCGACCCGCCCGGGACCACCGTGTCGAAGGTCCCGACCGGCGCCACCGCCCTGGGGATCGGCCTGTACGCTGCTCAGCTCGCCGGTAACGGCACGATGTTCGGCATCGCCAAGGGCAGCCCCGACGTCGTCCACGACCTGGCCGTGGCCCCGCCGCTCAAGCGGCAAACCTAGATCACCAACGTCTTCCCCAACTGGCACGGCATCAGCAGCCAGTCCAAGGCCCCCGAGCTGGCCTGGGCCTGGCTCTCCACCTTGGCCAGCAAGGACAATTTGCTCGCCTACAACCAGACGCTGAGCGGCCTCCCGCCGCGCCAGTCGCTGCAGGACAGCGCCTACGTCCACGATCCGACCTATCCGCTCGACAAATTCGCGGGAGTAGTGCTGCGCTACTCCCGCCCGCAGCCGCTGATCGCCGCCTACGCCGAGTGCTGGTCGATCATGGACCAGGCCATCATCGGTGTCGTCCAGAAGAAGCAGACGGCCAAAGACGCCCTGGCCGCGGCCGCGCAGCAACGGGACGTGGCCATCGGTCGGGCCTACAGCCACGCCGGGAAGTGACGTGCCCGTTGGGCGCGCACTTGGCCGGCGGACCGGGCTTGCCCGGTCAGTGCCTGGTCGGGACGTCGCCTCAGCAGGACGGTAGCCGGCTGAGCTCCTCCTCGACGGCTGCCTTCAGCGCAGGCAGGTTTGCTTCCAGCGTTTCCCAAACTCGGTCCAGATTGAGTCCCAGATAGCCGTGCGCCGCCACGTTGCGGAAACCGTATATGGCTCTCCAGGGGATCTCCGGGTGACGTGCTTTGATCTGGTCTGAGAGCCGGTTGGCCGCGTCTGCGAGCGCTTCGAGCCGCCGCATGATGGCATCTTGGATCATTGGCTCTTGCAGAAAGGAGTCTCGTCCGCCGGCTTTGTAGTTGTCGATCCGTGTGATGCTGTCGCGAATGTAGGTCAACAAGTGCGGGTCGCGCGTCACCGGCATTACAACGGTACCGCCTGCTCCCGAATCGTGTGCGCCATCGACGACGGCTGCGCGATCTCCAGCACATCAACCTTGCGCCCTAACGCTTGTTCCAGGTCGAGGATGAGCTCGCTCAGGTCGAAGAGCGTGCGCCCGGGATCGAGGTCGATGAGGAAGTCGACATCGCTGCCGGGCTGGGCGTCGCCGCGAGCAACGGACCCGAACACGCGGACGTTGTGAGCGCCGCGCCTGGCGGCGATGCGCAGGATCTGCTCTCGGCGCACCCGAAGCTGCTCCATCGTTGGCCGGTCAAAAAGCGAAGCCATCGCCAGCGGTCGACACCTCCTTCGAGTGATAATGGTACCAAGAGTTCGGTCCCGGCCATAGTTGGACGAACCGCGATCGGGGAAGGAGCCATAAGTATGCAGGTGTTGGTCATCGGCGGCACCCGCTTCGTCGGCTACCAGCTGGTCTGGCGCCTGCTGGCGGCCGGCCACCGGGTCAGCATGTTCAACCGCGGGCAGCGGCCCGACCCGTTCGGCGAGCGGGTGGAACGGCTGCGCGGCGACCGGACCACGTCCGACTTCGCCCGTTTGCTCGCCGGCCGGGGTTTCGACGCGACCGTCGACTTCGCCGCCTACACCGCGACCGACGTGGAAGGCGTCGTCGAAACCCTTGGCACGCGGGCCGGCCACTACGTCTTCATCAGCAGCGGCCAGGTCTACCTGGTGCGGCAGGACTGCCCGCGGCCGGCGCGTGAAGAGAACTATGCCGGGCCGCTGCTGCCCGAACCGGAAGAGTTAGCCGACCGGGAGGCCTGGCGCTACGGCGTGGAGAAGCGGCAGGCCGAGGATGCGCTGGTCGCGGCCTGGCAAGCCCAGGGTTTGGCCTCCGCCCGCCTGCGGCTGCCGATGGTGAACGGCGAGCGCGACCCGTTCCGCCGGGTCGAGAGCTACCTCTGGCGACTACTGGACGGCGGGCCGCTGCTCATCCCCGAGAGCGGCTCCCAGCGGCTGCGCCACGTCTACAGCGGCGATGTGGTCAAGGCGATCGTGGGCCTGCTCGGCGACGAGCGCACCTTCGGCGAAGCCTACAACCTGGCGCAGTATGCGGGTCTGGCGATCGTCGACCTTATCACCATCCTGGCCGACCTGTTGGGCAATACGACGTTGCCGCGCATGGTGTCGGTGACCGACGCCGAGCTGCGAGCCCACCAGTTGACCTCGCTGCAGGTCTCGCCCTTCTCTGATCGTTGGATGTCGGATCTGGACAACGGCAAGGCCGTCGTCGATCTCCACTTCCGGCCCGAACCGCTGCGCCGTTACCTGGACAAGATCGTCAGCGCATTCCTCAATCACCTTCCGGCCGAGCCGCCGCCGAGCTACGCGCACCGCGCGGCGGAGCTGGCGTTGGCGGCGGAAGTGACGCGAGCGCGCCCGGCCACACCGGAGCCGCCGGAGCGCGATTGGCGCGATTTCTTCACCCTGGAGGATGCGCTGCTCGAAGGGCCGCCGGCGACGCAAGAGGAACTGCGCCGCGTGCTGGTGCGTCAGGGGATCGACGTAACGACGCTCGCGCCACTGTACACCGGCGTCGACGGCGCCGTCTACCGATTGGTCGTCCGGGGAGAGAAGGCCCTGGACACCTGGCACGCCTTGCGCGCTATCGTCGCCACGACCGGCTACTGGCCGGTGCTCCTCGGTGACGAGGAGTGGGCCCGGCGGCACGCCGGCGCCATGGAGTTGGATGGAGAGAATGGTTGGGGAAGCGCCCACCAGATCATTGCCGCGGCGGTGAAAATTGATGTGCCGGCATGGCTGGAGACCCAGATCGACCGGATCACCGAACACTACCGCCCGCCGCGCGGCGCCTGGCCCGACGCGGCGGCCATACGCGAGATGCTCGCCAAGCACAACGCCTGGCTGCACGCTCCGCCGGACAACGAGTTAGACATCCTCTACCAGCACGGCTACGAACGGATGGTCGACGCCGGTGGGCGTCTCCCGCGCGGTTTGGTGCCGTTGGTCTACCTGGCCCTCGTGCCAACACGCCAGAGCTGGCAGGTCCCGGCCTACCTCAAGTTCGGCGGCTGGAACGAGGCGCCGCTACCGGCGGAGCACGTGGCCGTGCTCAAGTATTGGAGCCGGCGCCACGGCGCCGAGGTGCTGGCCATGAAGTTCGACACGGTAGAGCTGCTGATACGCCGGCCTCCGGCCACCGACCGCGAGGCGTTGGAGGTGGCGT
>CALBSQ010000215.1 GCA_937967325.1 uncultured Chloroflexota bacterium | reverse complement strand
AGCGCTCTCGCAACGCCGGCAGGTTGATGCCGGCGATGTAGCCGGCCGCGCCGGTGACGAGGACACGCTTGCGCCCTGCTGTGTTTGCCATGGTACAAAACCTCCACTCTTCCCCTCTGAGGCCGTCGCGGTGCATCCGGTGAGTCAGGGTCGCACTCCCCACTGTCATCCTGAGCGCAGCGCAGGATGACAATACCCAACCGCTGCCGAATTGTGGATACATGATTTAGGTCGGCGCGACATAGGCCTGCTGGGGCGGACGCGTCTGGTGGGGTGTGCGGGGTTGGATCGGTCGCGCTCGCAGCTCCCGAATGATCTCGACGAGCTCATGGCCGCCAGCCTCGATCACGGCGCGCCCTTTCTCAGCGGTCGCCTTGGTGGGGTCGCCCTTGACGCCGTTGCGACTGTCCACGCTCCAGTATTCCGTCATCCACAGCGCGTTCTTGAAGGAGGGATCGGGCTTCTGGCCGAGCAAGTCGCCCCAGAAATGGGGTGAGGCATGGTAGCTCGTGTCGGCCTGGGCCAGGTCCATGCGGACACGAGTCGGGTCTACGGCCAGGTAGACCGAGGTCTCCAGCTCGCAGGCGTGTGACGTCACCGGCGACTCGCGTACCTCCGCCATGGCCTGGCGCACGTCGTGCAGATCCCACCAGGAGCAGAAGGCGCAGTGGACATCCGGCCGTTCCACCACGGTGAGGCGCGCCGCCATCTCCAGCAGCGGGCGGTTGCTCCCGTGTCCATTGATGATGAGGATCTTGCGGAAGCCGTGGTGCGCCAGGCTGCGCGTCACATCGAGTACATACTCGACGAAGGTGTTCCAGCGGATGGTTAGCGTGCCGGGAAAGTCGATGTGGTGGGGGCTGTAGCCAAAGGTGACGCACGGGAGCAGCACGATCTCCTCCGGCGCCAGCTCGGCGGCGCGCCGGCAGACGGCCGTGGCACAGACAATGTCAGTGTCGACGGGCAGATGCGGCCCGTGATCCTCGATGGTCGCGGCCGGGATCAGCGCGCAGCGGCCCTCGTTGGCCGCCTGGTCCACCTCAGCCCAGGTGAGGTGCTCGAAGAGATAGGGCAGTTTGGCCATCTGTGACTCCTTCCATCATCCGCCGACCGGTAGTGGGGCGCCCATCAGCCGGCCGCGACCAGCTCGTCGCCGTAGCGGAAGAGCGCCGGCAGTCCCCCCGTATGGACGAAGACGACCGTTGCGCCGGGCGCTACAACGCCGCGCCGAACCTGGTCGCGCAGCGCGGCCATTCCCTTGCCGGTATAGATAGGGTCGAGCAGCAACCCCTCGGTGGAAGCGGCAAGCTGAATCGCCTGGCGCGCCTCTTCCGTCAGCGCCTTGAAAGCCGGGCCGGCGTAGTCGCCTAACGAGATGATGTCGGCATCGGTCGGTTGCGCCTCCAATCCCAACAGCGTCGCAGCCGCCCGTGCCACGCCGGCGATGCCGGGCCGCTGATCGCCCGGTCGCTCGCCATAGGTCACGCCAACGATCTTCCAGGCCAGGCCGAGGCTCTGCGCCCCGGTGACCAACCCGGCCTGCGTCGCCCCTTCCGACACCACGAAGAGCCAATCGGGCCGGATGGCGTACTGTGCGCACTGGCGCTGCAGCTCCAGCGCGGCGCTGACGTAGGAGACGGTCGCCAGCACGCGCGCAGAGTCGCCGGCGTCGTGGTCGATCGGCCGCTTGCCACGGTCGCACAGCTCCCGCATGATGCCCTGGCGGGCGGCGTCCACGGCTGCCGGGCCGCCGGCCACGAAACGCACGTCGGCGCCGCAAAGCCGGTCGATCAGCAAGCTTCCTTGCCACTGCCCTGGCCATGCCTCCGGCACGATGAGCACGACATCGAGACCGAGCTTGCGGCAGGCCGCGATGGTAACCCGGGCATTGTTGGAATCCGGCTCGCGGGCCATCACCAGCGTATCGGCGCCTTGCTGCACGACATCGGCCAGACGAAACTCTGCTCCCCGCACCTTGTTGCCGCCAAAGGCCAGCCCGGTGAGGTCGTCCCGCTTGACGTACAGAAGGATTCCCAGCGCGGCCCCCAACCGCGGACACTCCTCCAGCGGCGTGGGCAGCACGGCCAGTGGGATACGGGGCACGCCGGCCAGGCGAGCTTCCAGTTGTTCCGGAGACAGCGCATTCGCCAAGGGCTCGAACCTTTCTGCCTGCACGATCGGCGCCCTCGCCGTCGCGGCCGTGAGCGCTTCCACGCTAGCGAAACCGATCGCCCTCTCCAGGACTGTCGTGACTCATGCTGAGGTAGCCTCCGTCCACGCGGAGATCGGTTCCGGTGATGAAGCTGGCGTCGTCACTGCAAAGGAACAGGATCGCTCGCGCCACCTCGCGCGGCTCACCACAGCGCCCAAGCATGTGTCGCTGGCCCCAGATCGGCTCCCAGTGCGCCCGGTCGCCGCCGGCCTCGCGGTCGACCTGCGGCGTCCAGATCGTGCCCGGGCTGACGGAGTTGACGCGGATGCCGTGGCGCGCCAGGTCCCACGCCTGGGCGCGGGTCAAGGATAGGACGGCCCCCTTCGTGGTGTTGTACGTCCAGCGGCCCGGCTGGGCGATATAGGCGGAAATAGACGCGATGTTGACCACTGCACCGCCGCCTGCTTGTCGCATGCCCTCCGCTGCTGCCGCGACAAGCAAGGCACTCGCCCGGACGTTGACCGCGAGCGCCCGGTCCCAGTCCTCCGGCGTCGCCTCGGCGCCGCGAGAGAGGAAGGTGGCGGCGGCGTTGACCAGCACGCGCACGGGTCCGAATGCGGCCTGCGTTTGGGCGACTGCGCGCGCGCAGTCTGCCGGTAGGCCAACGTCAGCCGTGACCGCCTGAGCACTGCCACCGCCGGCAGCGATTTCCGACGCTACGGCGCCGGCCGCATCCGCGCTCATATCGACCACCGCCACTACTGCTCCTTCGGCCGCGAGCTCGAGGGCCGTGGCTCGTCCAATGCCGGAGCCGCCGCCGGTGACCAGCGCGACCTTTCCTTTGAAGCGAGCCATCTATATTCCCTGCCTTCCTTGATAGCCTTCGCTCGTAGGCCTTGCTGATCGCGTGAAACCAGGCGTCCCGCCCGGAGCGCGGGCGTCCCGCCCGCCCGGTTCCTGCCGCCGGGGAGCGTGCGGCCTTCGTGCAGCCTCGTCGTCCGTCGGGGAAGCCGGGGCGGGCGGGACGCCCGCGCTCCGGGCCCCCATTGCCATCTGCGTGTCGCTGCCCCATAGCGTCAATGTCATCTTGCTCCGGTAGCGCCAATGATGGCGTCGAGGCTGCGGGAGATCTGATACGCCCCCTCGGCCGCGTGCTGCTTGAAAGGCGAAATCTCGGCGGTCAGAAAGCTGTCGTAGCCGATCGCTTTGAGTTCCGCCATCACCCGATCCCACGGCACGTCACCCGCCAGCAACGGAACGCCGGCGCCGGCGGGACCGCTGCGCCGGTCCTTGACGTGGATGCGCTTGACGCGGTGGCCCAGAATGCGAATCCACTGGTCGGGGAAGCCGTAGGCAAGAATGTTGCCGACATCGAAGTAGGCCCCGAAGCTCGGGTCGCCGATCTCGTCGATGAAGCGCGCCGTCTCCAGCGGCGAGAGCAAGAGCTTGTTGCCGACGTTCTCGATGCCCAGCAGCAGGCCGCTCCCCTTGTTGCGCTCGGCCAGCTTGCGCAGCGCTTCCTGGGCGCGCTCGTAGGCCAGGTCGTACGGGACATCCTCGTTGACGATGCCCGGCACGATGAGCAGCGAGCTCATGCCGAGTATGACGCCGACTTCGATCGAGCGGTACATGAGATCCAGCCCTCGCTGGCGAACGGCGGGGTCGTTCACGGTGAGCGGGACACTCCAAGCATCGCCGGCGAACATCCCGTGCGCCGGCACCGTGTCCGCGAACAGCGGCGTGAGGTCGCGCACCTGCTGGTCCGTCATCTCCGGCGTGACCAGGCCGCGTTCGTTCAGGCTGCCCAGCTCCACGGCATGGAACCCGGCCGCGCGCGCCAGCTCCAGCTTCTCGCGTGGGGTCGCCCCCGCCAAACTCCCCAGACATATTCCCTTGAGCAAGATCGATCCCTTCGTGGCGATTGTCACGGGCGAAATGGTAACACCGTGAGCGGGAGACATCGTGACGCAGCCGCGACTCGACAGACACGCCACATGAATGCTCAAATCTAGGGGTCGCGGCGCATCAGTAGGACGGGGAGGTGACATGGCAACGAGCGACGTCGTGGTTATTGGCGGCGGCATCATTGGCTGCAGCATCGCCTGGCGGCTAGCCGGCGAAGGTGTGCGAGTGACCTTGGTCGAGCGAGAGCGGCCCGGAGCGGAGGCGTCGTCCGCGGCCGAAGGGCTGCTGTTGCCGGACGGCCGCCACTATGGGCCACCGGAGCTGCTGTCCTTCTGGCTAGAGTCCTTGCGCATGTATCCCGACTTCGTGGCGGCGTTACAGCAAGAAACGGGTATGCCCTTCGAGTTTCGCCGGTCGGGTCGTGTGCTGATCGCGACTTCTGAGCAGGAGTTGCAGGGCTACCAAGCAGCGTTGCCGGCCGAGCGCGAGGCCGGCGTGCGCGTGGAGTCCTGGTCAGCCGAGCAGCTGCGCCAGGCCGAGCCGGCAGTGCGCCCCGACGTGGTGGGCGCCCTCTTCTATCCCGACCACGGGCTGGTGGACAACCGGCGGCTGGTCGTCTGCCTGGCCATTGCAGCGGCACGACGAGGTGTGCTGATTCGCACCGGCAAGCCCGTCACGGGCCTCCTACGCCAGGGCGACCGCGTTACCGGCGTCGACGTCTGTGGTGAACATGTGCCGGCGGGCGCCGTCGTCAACGCGGCCGGCTGCTGGGCAGGCTTGGTCGACCAGGGCGTGCGCGTGCCGGTCAGGCCGGCAAAGGGCCAGGCGCTGGCCCTGGAGATGTATCCGCCGCTCTGCGAGCGCATCATCGCCGGGGCGGGCGGGTCGCTGGTGGCCCGGGCCGATGGACGCCACTTGATGGGGTCCACGGTTGAAGACGTAGGCTACGACAAGCGGGTCACCGCCGCGGGCGTGGGGAGTCTGCTCTCCCGAGCAACGGCGTTCATGCCGCGACTGGCGGACGCGACCGTGGTCGAGACCTGGGCCGGCCTGCGACCGGTGACCGCCGACAAGGTACCGCTGTTGGGTCCCAGCTCGCTCGAAGGCCTCACCATCGCGACCGGCCATTTCACCATG
The DNA here is from genome assembly GCA_937967325.1 of uncultured Chloroflexota bacterium. Lineage (GTDB taxonomy): Bacteria > Chloroflexota > UBA4733 > UBA4733 > UBA4733 > UBA4733. The sequence continues at coordinate 24,594 of CALBSQ010000215.1, read as the reverse complement.
GGCATCCTCAGCGCCCCAGCCACGGCCGAAGCGGTTACCGGCCTCATCGTGAAGGGAGCGTCACCGATTCCCATCGGCGCCTTCGACCCGACAAGGACCATTGCCGGTGAGGCGTAGCCCGGCTGGTTCAATCATTGAGGGAGGGATGTCTATGTACCGATTTGTTGTCACCCTCGCTGCGATTGCCTGGCTCCTCATCGGCCCGGCCATACCAGCCGCTGCCGACGCGCAGTCGGGCGGCAGTTGGGCAACCGCGGCGCCCATGCCCACAGCGCGGGCCGGACTGGCCGCCGCAACCGGTTCCGATGGGCGCATTTACGCAATCGGCGGCTATGGTGCCGACGGCGCGAGCGCGGCGGCGGTCGAGGCTTACGACTCAACAGCCAAAACGTGGGATACCGTTGCCCCAATGCCTACGGCGCGAGATGCCCTAACCGCGGTTGCCGGTGCCGACGGACGCATCTATGCCATCGGTGGCGAGAGCTCCCCCAAGGCGCGCAGCGTGCAGACGGCGCCTCCGGCTACTCCGTTTAAGGGTATCGCCACTGTCGAGGTCTACGACCCTCATACCAACACCTGGACCGCCGCGTCGCCGATGCCGACGGCCCGTTGGGGTCTGACGGCGGCTACCGGCTCAGACGGCAGCATCTACGTCGCGGGCGGCTGCACGGGAACGATATGCGACCCGGCACACTTCCTGAATACCGTTGAGGTCTATAGCCCGAGCACGAACACCTGGCGAACCGTTGCGCCTCTGCCGACCAGTCGCGTCTACGCGCAAGCAGTGTCGACTACCGATGGGCACATATTCGTGCTCGGCGGATGCTGCAAGGTAACGGGGGCTAGCGGGCCAGCGCTTACCGAGACGGTGGAGGAGTATACGATCAGCACGAACACCTGGGCCACCGTGACCGCTCTCCCGTCCCCGCGCTTCTCCTCCGCAGCCGTCACGGGGCACGACGGGCGCATCTATGTCATGGGCGGTACCGACATTCGTAATTCCAACAGCCCTCAGGCGACCGTCGACGCCTACACCACCAGCAGCAATAGCTGGAGCGGTGTGGCGCCGATGCCGACCGCTCGTGGCGCCCTGGCCGCCGCCACCGGGCCGGACGGTCGCATCTTCGCCATCGGCGGGCGCACGAGCTCAGCCGGCTCCAAGGCGGTCATCCTCAACACCGTCGAGGCCCTCACCCTGCCGGGGACCGCGCCCGACGCGCCGGCAACCCAGCCGGCCTCCTGCACCTATGTGCTCGGCTTCAAGACCATTGACGATCTGATCCCGGCCAAAGTAGGAACCTGTCTACAAAACGAAGGGCACAATCCGACCAATGGCGACGCCATCCAGCAAACGACCGGCGGCCTCCTGGTGTGGCGCAAGATCGATAACTGGACGGCCTTCACCGACGGCTACCGCACCTGGGTGAACGGCCCCACCGGTCTCCAGCAGCGGCTCAACACCCAGCGCTTCTCCTGGGAGGCGAACCCGGATAAGCTGCCGGTGGTGCATTAGGCGCCAAGCCACTCAAACCGGTCCAGGGTCCACGCGGCGTTCGGATCAGACAATGTTTGACCGGTGCTAGCATGAACTCTGACGCCAGTGCCAAAGCTAAGATCAGGCATGTGTTGCACGATACGCGAAAAGGGTGGGGGCATGAAGGTGGTAAGCATCACGGAGATGCGACAAGGCATGACAAAGCTAGTCGAACATGCCCAGAGGACGCATCAACCGGTGCTCGTTCGCGTCCGGTCGCAGCCGGTCGCCTACGTCGTAGACGTCGGAATGTACGAAGCAATGCAGCGCGACCTGAAGAGACTACGCCATGGACTGTTCTGGGAGGACGTACGGGCCGCCGACAGCGAGCACGGGGCCGGCCAGAGCGAAGCGTTTGACTGCGCCGACGATCTCATAGCCGAATTGCAACTGGAGCGTTAGTGGCGAAACGGCCGCCAGACGATCCCGAGGCCACGACGTTGGGCTTGGTGGTGCATCCATCAAGTCGGGGTGGCTTCTCAGTGGCATCCTGAGCGCAGCGAAGGACCCCTGGCCTGGCCGTCCGCGCTGCGCGGGACCGCATGGCCGCTGGTCTGCCCTGCCAGGGGTCCTTCGCTGCGCTCAGGATGACAACTGGAATGGCGCCCGAACTCATCGGATGCGCCATTTCGTGCTAAAGTCAAAACCTCGGGACCGTCACCGGCACAGGGCCGGGAGAGGGTACCCGAGGAGTTCCAGTGACAGCATACCAGGGATCCCGTTGGGTCGCGTTCGCAATTCCTGACTGAGTTTCGCCGGACGATGGGCGCACTGCGTTAGCAGTCTTGCCGCACGGGATGAGACAAAGCGATTCGCATTTGGTCGGACGACGCCGAGCGTCACTTTTGCTCTCAATCGTAGCGAGGGCCGGACGCCGCTGGTGGAGCATCCGGCCCTATGCCGCCTGGCGACAGACGTCGCCACGTCAAGTGCGCAGCCTAGCGCTTGGCCATTGTTTGCAGCGCGGTGTACGCCGGGCGGGGCGAGTAGTCGCCACGCAGCACGCCGAAGCCCCACTTCTCGTCGCTATTGGGCGAGAAGTGTTGGAAGTTCAGGTTCCAAATGAAGATGGCGCCCAACCACGGCCAGTTGGTCCGGGCATAGCCGAAGGCTCGCACTTCATAGTCCGCTTGCTGCTGTTCCGACACCCATTTGCAATACTCATATCCGCCGGGGGCCGGGGCGGGGTCTGGGCACGAGTCATAGCCGAATTCCGTCTCCCAGATGTTCTTGGCGGAGACTCCGGCGGCGACCATATCGCCGCGATAGTCTTCCAGCCTCCGGAAGAAGAAGCTGGGGTGATTATTGAACCCGGTCACGTTGGCAGGCTCCGGGCTGCCCATCTTGTCCTCGGGCGGATTGGCCCAGGCCTCGGCGTGGGCTCCGAGCACGTCGAAGTAACTCTTCACCACGCCGCCCTGATAGGCGAACATCTGCTGCAGGTAATTGTTGTCATCGAAGGCAATGTTTGGATCGTTGACCCCTGTGGGCGTCGGGGCGCCGGTCACGACGAGGGCGTTGGCATCGGTTGCGCGGATCGCGTTGAACGACGCCTTAAGCAGCTCAACGTAGTTCCCGGCGTTGATGTTGCCGGGGCCTACCTCGCGGGCGAAGTTTTCCTCGTTCCAGATCTCGTACGCCGCCACCTTGCCCTTGTAGTGGGTTGCCAGGAGCGTGACGAAGTTGGCGAGGTCGGTCGGGCTCTTGGGGTAGGGCTGAGTCGGGCTGACCGCGGCCCAGCCCGGTGCTTGGACCAGCGACAACAGAATTGGCGTGCCCGACACGTTGGCGGTGCCGACGATATTGTCCAGATCGCCCCAGTTTTGGTCGCCGGCGCCGTTAGGCTGGATGTCCTTCCACTGGACCTGCTGCTTGACCCAGCCGAAGCCGGCCCCCTTGATGGCGTTAGCGGCGGCTGCGGCTTGACCGTAGTACATGTGAGCCTGGAAGCCGTAGTGGAAGCCGTTGGCGGCGGGCGGTGGTCCACCCGGGGTAGCGGTCGTGCCGGTCCCGCTCGGCGGGGCGACGGGAAGCAGGGCCGACTTGTCGGGCAGGATGCCCGACGCCTTGGCGTCGTCGCCGCCCAACGTCACGTCCACATCGCCGGCGTGCGCCCCCGACGCCGGGCTGTCCACCAGCCAGTGCTGGATGGTGATGCGCTGGCAGCGCAGCATCGCGAACGGTCCCTCGTTGGTCACCGGTGACATCGGCAGGCCGTTGTAGACGATGGGGTCGCCGATGGCCGCGGTGGCGTAGAACTTGGCCTTGATCGCGGGGTCGGCATCCAGGTAGGCCAGGTGACGCGCCTTCACCTGCGCGAAGGGCAGGCCCGTATCCGGCGTCGTCGACGCTGGGGGCGGCGTGTTGCGGAACGCTTTGAGCCAGGCGTCCTGATTCAGGTCGTGCAGGCGGTCGTAGGTGTTCACAAACAGCACCTGCTTGAGCTCCGGCCGCCATTGCATCACCACGCGCTGGGTCGGCTGCACCAGGAAGCCATCCCACATGAAGCGCCCGGACACCGGGTAGCCCAGCGCGGCGACGCCGCCCAGTCGCTGGAACTCGCTCCAAAAGGTGGCGCTGCTATCGTCGGTGATGGCGTAGCCCAACCCACCCTTGCCACCCTGGCCGTTGGCCTGGCTAAAGAAGTGCCCATTGGCGATCGCAAAATCCAGCGGCGCAGTCCCTTGGGCGCTGGCAGTCTCTACCAAGGGGCCTGCCCACCCAACGAGCCAGACCATCATCGCCAGCATGAAACCGATCCGTTTAGGCAATAGTCCTCCTAGCATTGCTCGGCCGTGTCCACGCGACACGGGCACACGGTCGCGACGGTGCGGCACGCACGTCGCTATAACGTAGCAGCACCGCCGCAGTGACGCCGGCAAAAGGGGGAGGATAGTCAGGGGTGCAGCGGCCGGGGGCCGGGGAGCAGGGGGGAAGTGGCGTCAGGAAGCAAGGTCGGCAATAGGACGGGATGACTCAAATTGGTCACGCGTCTTGGTCATGTGTCCGACCAGCCATCAATCTCCTCTGCTCCCCGGCTCCCCGGCCCCCCGGCGACTGGTACGATAACGTCGATCGAAGGACGTACGCGCGGGTGGCGGGGGCAGTCAAAGCCGATGGGGGTGGCAGCGATCCATTTGCACAGCACACACAGCGACGGGCGAACACCGGTCGGCCAGACGCTGGACTTGCTGGAATCGGCCGGTCAGGTCGACGTCGTCTCCTTCACGGACCACGATGAGATCGGCGCCTGGGACGACGCCCTGGCTTGGAAGGACGCCCACCCCAACTCGCGGATAGCGCCCCTGTGGGGCTGCGAGCTCACGCTACGTGGTGGCAAGCACATCCTTACCTACATTTTCCGGCCGCCGTATCCGCGTCGCCGCTTCCCAGCGCTGCAGCGTCTCGAAGCCGCGGTGCAACGTCTCACCGAGGCTGGGGGAGTCTGCGTCGTGGCGCATCCCGACCAGTGGGTGGTCGGGTTGGGCCTGCAGCGCCTGGAGCAGACGCTGGACTACCTGCCGATTATCGGGCTGGAGACGCACAGCCCCTACGTCCGCAATAGCGCGCGCCTGGTGGCCTTCGCCGCGGAGCACCATCTGGCGTCTATTGGGGGGAGTGACGCCCACTTTCCGCAGCATCTGCTCAAATGGACGACGGAGTTTCCGGGGCGCACACCATCAGACTTGCTGCGCGCCATGAGAGACCGCGCGACGGTCCCTCGCGCGGGACCCCAGGCAGCGCGGGTGCCGCTGAGCGAGCTTGCGGCGCAGCAAGTGCAGGCGCTGCTCATCCACCCGGCCAGGAAAATCGCCCGGCTGCGTGTCTGGGCCGGAGGGAGTGCCTGATGCGCATCGGAGGACACGTCTCCATTGCTGGGGGGCTGCCGAAGGCCATTGATCGCCAGGTGGCGATTGGCGGCAACTGTGGTCAGATGTTCTTCAGTGGCCCGACGGCCTGGCGCGTCAGTCGACCGGCTGACGCGGACGTTACCGCCTTTGTGGAGGGAATTGCCCCGGTCGACGTGACGCCCTGGATCGTTCACGCCATCTATCTGATCAATCTCGCCTCCGAGGATGAGCGAATCTGGCAGGCGTCGATACAGTCGCTGCAAGCCTATCGGGCTATCGGCGCGCAGGTTGGCATCCGCGGCATTGTCGTTCACACCGGCTCGCACCGAGGCGCCGGCGTCGCGGCGGTGATGGACCGGGTCGTCACCGCCTTAGAGCAAGTGCTGGCGGCATCGGAGAATGGTCCGCCCTTGCTCCTGGAGGTGTGCGCCGGGCAGGGCGGAGCGATCGGCTGCCAATTCGAGGAGCTCGCCGCCATCATCGATGCGCTCGGCGGTGATCGGCGGCTGGGCGTCTGCTGGGATACCTGTCACCTCTTTGCCGCCGGCTATGATGTCGCCTCTCCGGACGGTCTGCAGCGCACGCTCGACGACTTCAGCTCCTTGGTGGGGATGGATCGTCTCCACGCCGTCCATGCCAACGATTCGGTACATCCGTTGGGGTCGCACCGCGACCGTCACGCCAACATTGGCGAAGGCTACATCGGCGACGCCGGCTTTGCGCTCCTGTTACAGCAGCCGCGTCTTCGCATGCTCCCTTGGGTGCTCGAGGTGCCCGGCGAGGAGCGCAGTGGCCCCAATCTGGCCAACATCAACCGGCTGCGCTCGCTGGGAGGTGAGCCTCCCGTCGCGGCGCCGGCGCAAGAAGTCCCGGCCGGAGCGCCGTGACCGCCGCGCTTGCGACCGGCGTGTCCAGCAACCGGAGGCACGGCGCGATCACGGCGCTCGCCGGAATATCGGCGAGGCTGGGACAAGTCTGGCGGGCAGCCGCCAGTTGCTGCCAAAGGGTAGCGCCGCCCACGAAATGGACGCACGGCGCGGGCGTTGCCGGCTGCACCACAACGGCGCGATCTCGCGGGGCGCAAGGGCCGAACACGGCAGGATCGGTGGCGCCGTAGACGCCGACGACCGGCGTACCCACGGCCGTGGCCATGTGCAATGGGCCCGAGTCGTTGCCGACGAAGAGATGGCACCCTTCCAACAACGCCAACGTCTGCCGGACCGTGAGCTTTCCCGCCAGCGATACGGCTGCCGGTCCGACGCGACGGGCCAAGTCCGCAGTCAGCGCCGCTTCGGCGCCGCCTCCGACCAGGAAGATTCGGGCATCGGCGCGCTCTACCAGCGTCGCGGCGACTTCAGCGAATCGGCGCGACGGCCAGCGCTTCTTGTTGACCGCGGAGCTGCAACCGGCGTGGATGACGACACGTGGCGATCCATCGTCTGCGTGGAGCCGGCGAAGCATCGCGCGCAGCGCCCCGCGCTCGCTCGGCATGACCGTAGCAGTCAGGCGATGCTCCACAGGAGGAACATCCAGGCGTCGCCCGGCGGTCGCATAGAGGTCGACCGCGTGACGCCGGTTCCAGGCGGCCTGGCCATGCCGCGAGAGCCACCACAGTGTGGGAAAGTCCATGAACTCCTGGCGCGGTATCCCGCACGCCACGGCCAGCCAGCCCAGCGCGGGAGTGCCTAAGCAGAGGGCTACGTCGTAGCGCCGGTGCAGGAGACAGCGCAGGGTTGCCGGCAGGGCGCCGCCACCCCGCCAATCGCCGCGAAAGGGCAGGACAACCACGTCGTCCAGATGCGGGTTATGGGCCAGCAGCGGAGCATTGTCTTCCGCGGCGACCGCGGTAATGAGCGCCGACGGATACCGCTGCCGCAGCGCCCGAATGGTGGGAGTGGCGAACAACGTATCGCCGATGGGCAGGCGCATCACCAGCAACAGCCGAGGGGAGGCCGAAGATAGGTGGAACTGTTCCATGGCCGCGACCTCCCGCCGACGCCCACGCCGCTGCGCCGGAGCGAGCAGATGGTACAGCATCGCGTATCGAGCAACCTCACCGCACGGTGCTCGGAATCTGCCACCGGCCCATTGCGCAAGAACTGCGCCGGAAACAGCGTTCCGAGAGGCGGCACAGGAATGACGCACGTGACGCTCACCGTCCGGTGGGTGGGCCATGAAGTGTTGTATCAAATGGGAAGTTGCGCCACGGAGCGCGGGCGTCCCGCCCGCCCGGTGATCACCAACAGCGGTCGGGCAGGCGGCACGGCAGCCGAGCGGCATACCGGCGAGCCGGGGTGGGCGGGACGCCCGCGCTCCGTGGCGCAACGCACCTGTGAAGAGATGGCCTTTGACCCTCGGCCGGCGCAACCTTACAATCGCTCCGGAACACGTTCCGAGTGAAAGCGAGGCGGCGTGAACGCGGATAACTTTGAAGCGCTGCTTGGTATCGACGTCGGCACCACCAGCGCCCGCGCTCTCCTGGTATCGACCGCCGGGCACACGCTCGCCAGCGCCGCGCACGAATACCCGATGGCCACTCCCGCCCCCGGCTGGGCGGAGCAGGACCCGAGCCACTGGGTCCATGCCGCGAAGCAGGCCGTCCGCGACGCGATGGACGCCGCGCAGCGGCCTCACGTGCTGGCGATCGGCTTGACCGGTCAGATGCACGGCCTCGTCCTGCTCGATGGCGCCGGCCAGGTGCTGCGCCCGGCAATCCTGTGGTGTGACCAACGCACGACGGCGCAGTGCCGGCAGATCACGGAGCTTGTCGGCGCTGAGCGCTTGATTCAGTTGACCTGCAATCCAGCGTTGGAAGGCTTCACCGCGCCCAAGCTCCTCTGGGTACGTCAGCACGAGCCGGAGACCTATGCCCGCGTCGCCCAGGTGTTGTTGCCGAAGGACTACTTGCGCTTTGCCCTGACTGGCGTCTACGCCTCTGAAGTATCCGACGCCTCGGGAACGCTGCTCTTCGACGTGCGTAGCCGGCGCTGGTCCGGGCCGATGCTGGCGGCACTGGACGTTCCTGCCGCCTGGCTGCCGCCTACGGCAGAGTCGCCGGTGGTCAGCGGACATCTGCGCCCTGAGGTGGCGAGGGAACTGGGTCTGCCGCCCGGCGTCCCCATCGTTGGTGGCGGCGGCGATCAGGCGGCCGGGGGGGTCGGCAACGGCATCGTGCGGCCCGGCGTCCTGAGCGCGACCATCGGCACATCAGGAGTTGTCTTCGCCCACAGCGCCGGCATCGTGCTCGACCCCAAGGGACGCGTCCACACGTTCTGTCACGCCGTACCGGGCGCCTGGCACGTGATGGGCGTGACGCAAGGAGCCGGCCTCTCCTTGCGCTGGTGGCGGGACCACTTCGCCGCCGCTGAGCTCGCCACGGCCGCGCGTCTCCGCGCCGATCCGTACGCCCTGCTTTGCGCGGAAGCCGAGCGGGCTGCACCCGGCGGCGACGGTCTGCACTGGCTGCCCTACCTGATGGGCGAGCGGACGCCGCACCTCGACGCCAACGCCAGGGGCGTGCTGTACGGCCTCACCGCCCGCCACGGCCGGGCGGAAGTGCTGCGCGCGGTGCTCGAAGGCGTGGTGTACAGCCTGCGCGACAGCCTCGAAATTCTCCGCGAGATGGGCCTGCCGGTAGGCGAGGTGCGCGCTTCCGGCGGCGGCGCGCGCAGCGCCCTGTGGCGCCAAATCCAGGCCGACATATTCGGCGCCGAGGTCGTCACCGTGGCAAACGAGGAAGGCCCGGCCTACGGCGCCGCCTTGCTCGCCGCCGTGGGGCAAGAGATCTACCCCTCTGTGCCCGCCGCCTGCGACGCCTGGGTCCGGCTCGACCACGCTGCCTCGCCCATACCCGCCAATGCCACCGTCTACGAGCACCAGTACGCCATCTACCGCGACCTCTATCCCGCGCTCAAGCCGCTGTTCGACAGGAGCGCGGGGGCGGGACTGCATATGCTGTGACCGTGGGGGTTGGGGGCGCCGGGGGCCGCAACGCATCCTTTTCCGAACCGTACTGTCCCCAGCACCCGCCCGGTGGTAGTATGAAACACCGTCGTGACTGAATGCTACGGCACGCTTGCGAGAACCCGGAATGTTTGAGAGTCTATCCGAGCGACTCCAGGGCACGCTGGAGCGGATGCGCGGCAAGTCGCGCCTGACGCCGGAGGATGTCGACGCCGCGCTCACCGAGGTGCGCGGGGCGCTGATCGCCGCCGACGTCAACTTTCGCGTGGTGCGCGACTTCACCAACAAGCTGCGCGAGCGCGCCCTGGACGCTGAGGTTGGCGAGGGACTGACGCCGGCCCAGAAAGTCGTCCAACTAGTCCACGACGAGCTGGTGCAGTTGCTGGGTACGGACTCGGCGCAGCTCGAGCTCAAAGGTCCGCTGCCGCACGTCATCATGCTGGTCGGCCTGCAGGGCGCCGGCAAGACCACCGGCGCAGGCAAGCTGGGGCTTTATTTGCGCAAGCAACACGAGAAGCCGCTCCTCGTCGCTGCCGACATCTACCGACCGGCTGCCATCGAGCAGTTGGAGACGCTGGGCCGCCAGCTCGACCTACCCGTCCACAGCGAAGGCACCAATGTCAAGCCGGAGGACATCTGCGTGCATGGCCTCCGGCGCGCCCGCGAGGAGGGCCAGACGGTCGTCATCCTGGATACGGCCGGGCGGCTGCAGATTGACGAAGAGCGCATGCAGGAGGTGCAACGCATCCACCGCCTCGTCCATCCCGACGAGACGCTGCTCGTGGTCGACGCCATGACTGGCCAGGAGGCGGTGAAAGTCGCCCAGGAGTTTCACAAGCGCCTTGAAGTCACCGGCTTGATCTTCACGCGGATGGACTCCGACGCCCGCGGCGGCGCGGCGCTGTCCATTCGCGCCGTGACCGGGATTCCCGTGAAGTTCCTGGGCACAAGCGAGCGCCCGGACGGACTGGAGCCGTTCTACCCCGACCGCCTGGCCTCGCGCATCCTCGGCATGGGTGACGTGCTCACCCTCATCGAGCGTAGCCAGGAGACCTTCTCCGAGGAGCAAGCCAAGGAGATGGAGAAGAAGCTGCGCACGGCGAGCTTCAACTTCGAGGACTTCTACAACCAGCTGCAGACGATGAAGAAGATGGGCCCGTTGTCGCAGTTGTTGGGCATGATCCCCGGCCTCGGCAACCTGACGCGCAATGAGGAGCTGACTTCTGCGCTGGACGGCAAGGAGATGAAGCACATGGAGGCGATCATCACCTCCATGACGCTGGAGGAGCGACGCCGCCCGGAGATTATCGACGGTAGCCGCCGCCGGCGCATCGCCCGTGGCAGCGGCACCACGCCGCAGGAGATCAATCAACTGGTCAACCAGTTCGAGCAGATGCGCAAGATGATGAAGCAAGTTTCCAGCGGCCGGATGCCCCGCGGTCTGATGGGGGCGATGGGCGGTATGCCGGGGGCTGAAGGCATGCCCGCCGGCGCGGCGCTCCCGCAAGGCCCGGCACGGCGCCCGGCGAGCAAGCACCAGCGTGAGCGCGACAAGCAACATCGCGCGCAGCCGCACAGCCGATCGAAACACAAGCGGCGATGAGCGTCGACGCTGCCTCGGGGTGGTCACTGGCCGTGCTGCAGCAGCGCGTCCAGGCCTGGTGTGAGGCGGAGTGGGGCGGAGAATACTGGCCGCCACTAGCCAATCTGGCCCGCCTGACTGAGGAAGTGGGCGAAGTCGCTCGGGTCGTCAACCACCACTACGGCTACAAGCCCAAAAAGGCCGGCGAGCCATCGCAAGAACTCGGTCTCGAGCTCGCCGACGTGCTGTTCACTGTGATCGCCCTGGCCAACTCGACCGGTGTCGATTTGGAGGCGAGTTTCGATGACGTAATGGAAAAGTACCGACGGCGGGATGCCGGTCGGTACCGCGCCTGACGTGAACCAGACCCCCTCGTCGGGCGACCGAATCGACTGGGCTCGCACACGCGATATCCTGATCAGCATCATCGCGGCCGGAATCATCCTCTACGCCATAGGGCTCATCCTGCGCAACTTCCTCCAGACGGTACTCATCTTCATGGTCGCGGCGCTCGTCGCCTTCGCCCTCGTTCCATCCGTCAATGGTCTCACCGACCGCCGTGTTCCCCGCTGGCTCGCGGTAACGATCGTCTATTTGGGCCTGCTCCTGGCCGTGCTGGTAGGAGGCTACTGGATAGGCGGCCAATTGGTCGCCCAGCTCTCCGGCCTAGCTACGCAGGTGCCCGCCTACACGAAGGACGTGGAGAGCTTCGCGGCGCAGTTGCAAGCGGAGCTGCAGCGATTCGGCGTCCGGATTGACCTGCAACAGCAGTTGAACGGCGCAACAGCGAGCCTGCAGGCAGCGGTTACCGGCGCGCTCAGCCAGAGTCTGAAGATCGTGTCCGGACTGACTACCGCCATCATCAGCATCGTCCTCGTGATCTTTTTCAGCGTGTACCTCGTTGTCGACGCCCCGCGTATCCGTACCAACTTGCCGCGTTTGGTACCGAAGCGCTATCAGCGGGTCGTGCGCTTCGTCCAAACGACGGTCCAGCAAAAGGTTGGCGGTTTCATCCGCGGTCAGATCATCATGGCCATCATCATCGGGATAACTACCGGCGCAGTCGCGGGGCTGCTGGGTGTCCACTTCCCCCTAGTCCTGGGCGTGCTGGCCTTCTTCTTCGAGCTCATCCCGACCATTGGTCCCGTCTTGATCGGCCTGTCGCTGGCCTTAGTCGCGGTGTTCCAGTCGTTCCTCCTGCTCATCGAGGTGCTCGTGTTCTATATCGTCCTCAATGTGATCGAAAGCAATCTCCTTGGTCCACGCATCGTCGGTCAGGCGGTGGGACTGCCGCCATTCGTATCCCTCATCGCCATCGTCGCCGGAGCGGAAGTAGGCGGCATTCTCGGCGCGCTCTTCGCGGTGCCGGCAACGGCCCTCGTCGTGACGCTGGCGGCCGCGGTCATCGACGAGTGGAAGGGCCGGGACACAGCGCTGTCGCCCGCGGTCTCGGGCGATGGCGCCACCGCATCGTCACCTCCAGCCCTCGACATCGCGGAGGAGCTTGAGGAGGAAGAAGAGACTGCGGAGCGGAGATAGGTGGAGGGAACCTCTCCCCCATCACATCGTCACCCACCCGATCTGAACCGTGTCGAGGCTAGCCCACACGCAGGTCAGCCCAGGTCCGCCAGCGCCTCGGCCGGCTCCTTGCGCAGCCCGAGGAAGATCGGTGTGTCCAACTTGGTGTACCGCCGGACTGCCGTCGCGCGGAGGGCTTCGACCATTCGGACCATCTCGTAGGCATCGTCCGACTCGAAGGCCACGACGAACTCCTGGTCGCCCAGGCCAAACGATTGCACCGTGTTGGTGAGGACGCCGCCACTGGTCGTCGCCGGACGCATCGCCACGGCGGTAGCGCCGTGACCACCACCGGACAACGCCGTCAACTCCTCACGCGGAACGCTGAAGCGGCGCCCTACCTGGCCGTGCTCGGCCATCAAAGCCCGCCGCTCTTCAAAAGGCAACAAGTACCACTCGGCCGTCTTCACGAAGGGATAGACACTCAGATAGCGCTTGGGAGGGACGCCCTGGACAAAGGCGGCGCTATGCGATGGGTCGTAGCGAGCCGGAGTGGCGACGCCGGTGTAGGTATAGGGCCAGGCCAGGTGCGCCCCCAAGGTCGTTCGCCGCAGCTCCGCGGCCAGCGTTTGCGCCGCCGGCAAGTCCGGCCCGTGCAGCCAGAGCGCCAGGTCGGCTTCAGCGCACAAGCCGACCAGCGAATAGGCGCCCCGCAGCGCCAACTCCGGCGAGCGCCGGTCGAGCGTAGCGACGAACTCAGCCCGCGCCTGCGCCCGAGCGACCTCATCCAAATGCAGCCACGACGGCCGCGTCTTCAGCAGCCAGTAGACGGCATAGGTCGGCGTCGTGTTGTCGCTCACCGCACCAGTCCTCCCTCAAAGTCGCCGGATCGGAGCGCGGGCGTCTCGCCCGCCCGATCGCGCTGCCAACCAAGCACCCATGTCCCCGCTACCTTCGCACGCGCCAAATCCGCGCTGGGCGGGCGGGACGCCCGTGCTCCGATCCGGCGACCGAGATGCCAGTTCCGGTCACGGTCGAGCTACTCATCTGTTTGCCGCGCATACCCGATGCTCAACTCATGTTCTGCGGATACCGCTGTATCTGGGCGGCCTGCGTCTGCTGGTTGAGCCAGTCGGTGTAGGTCTTGGCCTTGATCTGATCGATCTGGCTCTGGGAGAGTGGGCGCGCCGGACCCACATCCTCAACTTGGATGATCACGTGGGTCCCGTTGTCGGTGAGCAGATCGGAGATTTGCAGCGGCTGCGCGCTGAAGGCGAACTGATCGAACGTCGCGCTCTCCAGACCTTTGGGCGTCCAGGCCACGGCCCGACTGGTCTCCTGCGCGGCCTGATCCTTAGCGTATTGCAGATTGACGTTCTCCCAGGGCTGGCCGCCTTGCAGCGCCTTGAGCGCATCGGCCGCCTTGCCGGCATTACCGTAGGACATAATGCGGGCCTTGACCTGCTGCTGTACGGGCTTGACGTCGCGGGACAGGTACGTCCTGACCTGGTCCTCTTGCAAGCGCATCGACAGCGCAGCGCGGAGATCCGTCTCGTTCATGCCGATGGCGTGGAGGAAGTTTTGAAACTGACTATCAGATGTGATTCCCAGCCCCTGCCTCTCTTGCGTGAGCGCGTCGTCAAGCTGCTTGCTCGATGGCACGATCTGGGCAGCGGGCGCGCCTTGCTGCTCGAGCTTGGGAACAGCCGCGGCAACCACCGCTCCGTTGATCAGATCGGTGACCGCCTGATCGCTGGCGCTGGATAACTGCTGTTGCAAGGCGTTGAGCTCGGCCTGTTGTTGGGCGCCGGCGGCCGGATCGTTAGCTGGCGCCGGTTGCTGCTGGATGAACGCCTGTTTGGCCTGGAGCTCGGCCTGGATCAAGGACTCATAGTGCTGCCAGGCGTCGCGCCGGATGCCGTGACCGTTCACGATCGCCACCGCCAGGCCGGGCTGGCGGATGCCGTTCACGTAGATACCGACGCCGGCAACCAGCAGCGCGAGTCCCACGGCGACCGCGGTGAGGAGCACGGCCCACTGCGTTCTGCGCTGGTCGATCTCGGCCTTGGACAGCCTCGGATCGAAGTTGAAAATCAGCGGGCGGCGCCCTACCACGTCGTCAGCACCCGAGCGCCGGCTCGGCGTCTGGGGTGAGCTTGGCCGCTGGCTAGGGCGCGATTGGGTGGGCACCGGCGTTAGCCACGCAAGTGCTGCGGCGCGAACGGCAGCATCGCCATATGGCGCGCCCGCTTGAGCGCGGTAGTGAGCTTGCGCTGATGCTTGGCGCAGACCCCGGTCTTGCGGCGGGGCTCGATCTTGGCGCGCTCCGACAGGTAGCGGCGCAGCCGGTTCACGTCCTTGAAGTCGATGTATTTGATCTTGTCCACGCAGAAGCCGCACACCTTGCGCCGGCCGTAACGCTCCTTGCGGAACTCACGCTCGGCCGCTGAGGTGGCGCTGCGCGGTCTTGGCTTTCCGGGCATGCTGACCAATCTCCTCCATCAACAAATTATCCTGCAGTGTAGCGGAATTGGGATATCCCCCGCCCACCGGCCGCACGCGAGTCCGAAGCGAGGGACCGGGCCGACAATGGGGCGGCAACGGTTCCGTCAAAACGGGATGTCGTCTCCACCGGGCTGCGATTGCGGCTCCTGATCAAAGGCCTCGCCGAACGCGTCGCGGGGGGCGGCCTGGTCGCGCGGAGAGCCCAGCATGATCATCTGGTTGGCGATGAGCTCGGTGCGGTAGTGTTTCTGGCCGTCGTTGCCATCCCAGGAGTGCGTCCGCAAACGGCCTTCGACGTACACCTTGCGCCCCTTCGTCAAGTACTGGTTGGCGATCTCCGCCAGCTTTTCGTACATGACGACGTTGAACCACTCGGTCTCCTCGCGCGGCTCACCATCCGGCGTCTTCCAACTGCGCCCGACCGCGACGCTAAAATTCGTGACCGACTTGCCGCTCGGCATGTAACGCATCTCGGGGTCTCGTCCCAAATTACCGATGATCATAACCTTGTTCAACGAGTCGGCCATCCCTCTGCTCCTTACTGCGCTGCTGAGATCCGGCCGCTGCCGGGCGGCCCGGATCGACTCTTCCTCGATCCCAAAACGACGGTCACTCGCCTTCGCGAATGACGATGTGGCGGAGCACGTCTTCATCGAGCCGGAGCTGATTCTCCAATGTCTCGACGTTGGCGGGCGGCATAGCGAAGCTAACCACCTGATAGAAGCCCTCGTGGTAGCGGCGGATCGGATAGGCGAGGCGACGACGCCCCATGGAGCTTTCCTTGGAGACCTCGCCGCCCCGATCGGCCACCAGCGCACCGAGCCGAGAGGAGAGCGCCCCGACGCTCTCCTCCTCCAAATCGGGCCGGAAACAGACCATCATCTCGTACTTGTGCAAGCAGATCCTCTCCCCAACGGGTATGCCCCACGGAACGATTGCTGCCGGAAGCAGCGCGTCGAAACCCGACTCGCCGGGAGCTGGAGCAAGCGCCACCCTCGTGGCGCTTTATTAGTAGCCGGCCAGCACCGGCCACACCTGCCGCTCACGCGACACGCCGCCACGATTCTACCACGGAGCGCGGGCGTCCCGCCCGCGCTCCGTGGAACATCGCGCACTAGCGGCCGCTTGATTCGAGATTACCTGGCGCATCCACACCTACACAATCTCACAGCGATCGCCGGTGCAGGCGAACTCGCGCGTGCCCTCGGTGCGATCTTCCAGCTCGTAGGCCGACAGCAAGGCGTAATCGATCTTAGGAAATGCCGCGAGCAGCTTCTGGTACTGCCCCTCGGTGAGATCCTCGTAGGGCGCCAGTTGATAGACGTGCTCCGAGCGCGGCAAGAAGGACAGGCCGCCGACGCGGTCCCAGTGCTCGTAGACCCAGCTGCCCACGGTATCCCACTCGTCCGCGCCAACGTAGATCGTCTGGCTGGGATTGTGCTCCGTGAAGTTCTCCTTGACGGTCAACCAGTACTCGAGCTGCTCCAGCGCGGTCATATCGTGTCGCGTGATGGCGCCCTCCGGGGCCTTCACCGGGAACTCCACCACCCAGGTGGTTGCGCTCTCCGGAGCCTGCCCGACCTCCGGGTGGAGCGGCGCGCCGGTGTCGCGCAACAGGCGGAAGAGCGGGTCGGTGGTGGAAACCCGCACACGGCGGACATAGTGGCGAGCATAGCGCGGGTGCATCCCCGATGCGCAGTCCGCCATCTGGCTCGCATTGCCCGATGGCTTCACGCACGTGATCGAAACCGAGGCGTTGATGCCCAGCCGGGCGGCGTACTCGGCGTTGGCGGCGACGGCGAGGTCGCGCAGCTCTGCCATAAGCTCGGGATGCTGCCAGAAGGCCGGACAATCGAGCTGGCCGGTGACGCTCACGCCCAACAGCCGCTCCTCCTCGCAATTCTCCCTCCATTGCGGACGCAAGTAGGGGAAGTTGGTGAGCATGCTCTGGACAGTGCCGATCAGTGTAGCGAGACGAACCTTCTCCGCGAGCGTCCCCGCCGTGTCGTCGACCCGAGCGATTGCTTCGCTGAGGTTGCAGAACTCGTACGGTCTGAGACTGATTTCGCCACACTGCACATTCAGAACATAGGACATCGCCCTACGGCCCCCCTTGCACACGCGCTCAGTACCCGTGGCGAAGAAGGTGTGGGTGTCATCAACCGTTCCCGTATAGACATCCTCGTAACCATCCGGTTCGATGCTGAGGACGCGGTGGTTAGCAACGGCAGCCGTTGATTCCAAACTCTGCCAGGACGTAAATGGGCTGGTAGACCGGCTGATCTCCGATGAAAGACCAACTGCGCGGCACCGAGCAACCCATTCAGACTTCAGCGGGTGCCTTCCCAACTCAAATACCAGATCGTTGTATGCCTTGACCTGTTGAGTCCGCATGCGCTCGTGCTTGCGCTCCCATCCGGCCTGCAGAGCCGCGACGTGGACAGCCTTACCCTCCGTTTCGTAATATTTCTTCAGGGAGCAAGACTTGCAGAATGCCTGCTCGCGTCTACCTGGTGCCAGCTCAAGCTCTCGTCCGCAGCCCTCACAATGGCGAACAACGTAGGTCCGGCCATTCTTGAAGACCACTGGCAAATCAGTAATCCGGCGAACACGTGCCTCGTAGCCGCCAGGGACTCCCAGGCGCTCAGCGATGGCCCTGAGTGCCCAGTGAACGTCACCGCCGAAGTAGGATCGGCGGTACTGCGAGAAGGACACGGGAAGATTGTTCGCACGCGCGTACTCGGTGTATTCTCCGTACGTCGGTGCGCGGCCCAGTCCATCCACAAAGTCGACGATCTTCGCTTCCAGATCGGCGTTGTCGATCTGCTTGGCGTTGCCGTTGATAAGGCCGGTGCATGCGCGCGAGAGATGCTTGCGCCAAGCCGGAGTCATACGATGCACAGGATTGTTCGCACCCTGCATGCGCGCCTTGTGCAGTGTTGCGTGCTCATCAGCGCCGATCAGCTCAAGATTACCCACGGCATTGTTTCGACCATCGAAATCTCGATGGTGGATATGCTGAGCGATACCATTGATCGGCGCGCCGTGGTGATGCTGATAGATCAGGCGATGCTCAGCCTTGCCCCCGAATCCGTACGTCACAAGCCGATAGCTGTCCGACTCATCGTAGTCAACGTACCGGACACCCGGCAGCCCGACCTTCTTGTACGACGAGACCGTCAGGCTTTCGAGGGCGTCATTCGGCTGAAGGTGAACGGCTTCCTTTTGTGCGCCATCCTTCAGGACCAATTTGTGATTTGGCGTCACGCGGATGAAGGTGCCGTCGGTGAAGGACACCCGATAGATCGGCGTCTGCGTGCCGGTCTTGCGCGGATTGCGCATCTTGCGGACGGCCAACTCGCCGTCCTTGACTGTGAAGACATCGACGTCTCGTCCTTCGGCAACCAAATCGGCCATGCGCACACGACCACGTCCGTCAGCCACCGCTACCCAGGTGTCGCCAACCGTGCAGGGATTCGTCCCGAAATCGGCGTCCGCTCGCCGGCTCGGGCGCAGCTCGCGGGCGGCTTGCCGGTTGAAGATGCCGCGCTCGCCCGTGCCGGAGGCCGCCAGCGCCTGCCACTCCTCCTGAAAGTCGCCCCAACTGGGCTTGCGCTCGTAGACGGCGCTGTTGTTGGCCATGCTGCGGTGCGGCGCGGTGAGCCAGTATTGACCGTCCTTGGCGTGGCGCAGCGTGAGGTCGTCGAAGTCGGACAGGGAGATTTCGGCGCTGCGCCGCACGCCGCCCATGACGACGACGTCGCCGATCTTGGTGGCGATGTCGTGACACTCCAGGCTGGTGAGCTTGCGACCTTTGGCGCCAAGGATCAGGTCGCGAGTGAAGTCCAGCAGGCCGCGCAGCGGCTCCGGCCCCGAGGCCCGTCCCCCCTTGGTGACGAGCGGCGCGCCGGCCGGCCGGATGAATGAATAGTCGAACTCCACATCACCGCCGCCGTACCAGGCGCTCAT
This sequence comes from uncultured Chloroflexota bacterium, assembly GCA_937967325.1. Lineage (GTDB taxonomy): Bacteria > Chloroflexota > UBA4733 > UBA4733 > UBA4733 > UBA4733. Next base: position 5,672 of record CALBSQ010000215.1, on the reverse strand, counting down.
GCCCAGCTTGAGCGCATCCGCCCAGCCCTCCGTGTCGTCGGGGATGACGTGCAGGGGTACCGCCCCCCCATGCCGTGGCTGCACCACCGGAAGCTGCTCGACGTAGCGGCGCTCCACGCTGAAACCTACGCCGGTGCCGGCCATGAGGATGTACAACACCTCCGCGAAGGACTCGACGGAGTCGATCGGCAGGTAGCTGCAATTGTAGGCGGTGATCGGGTTGATGCGCGCCGCCTGACCTGCCATCGCCAGCAGCCGCGACGACGGTCGCAGCGCGTGCTGCAGCATAGCGCGGCGCACGGCGGCCCACTCGTCCGGCGAGATGGCCGCTCCGGCGGTCTCCTGCAGGAAGTCCACGACGCGGTCGCAGGCTTCTTCCCACGTCTCCCGGCGGCCTTGTTCGGCGTCCCAGCGCGCGTAGGTGCGGACGAAGACAAACTCAGCAAGGTCGTTCGGAAAGCCCGTCGCCGTCGTGAGAGAGCTGTTGGGCAGCGCCGCCTCCTTCATCACGGTGGAGTCGGGACCTGATGTCGTCCGTTGCATCGCCAGGATCATCTGCTCTCTCCCTCGCGCACTCTCCGCGCCGATTGCCGCTACCGCTACTCCTCGATGCGCACCGCCACCCGGTATTTAGTGGTTGTGCGTGACCGTGATACCAGATATTGTATCGTACAGGTGTTCTATCCGCTGTCTTTCGGACACAAGCATGCGGAACGGAAGCGCCGATATCGCGCTGACGTCATCCCTCATCCCGATGGCCTGGTCACAGCTCCGCGCCACGTTGCCTAGCTTGCGACCACCCACAGCCGCGGACGCCGACCCGGCATAGTCCTTGTGGATGCCACTGTAAGGATCATGGCGTAGTATTGGGAATTGACGAGTGCAATCCAACCTCCTGGGGGATTAGACTGACAGTTATGGGTAGCCATCGCGCGTCGATCGTCCGTGCCGTCTGGTGTCGCGTACGCGCCTGGTTGCCCTGGCTGGCGGTACTCGTCCTCCTGGCGCTCCTCATCCAGGCAGTTCACCCGCGCAACCTCCTCGATGCCTTGCGGCACGCCAACCTGTGGCTGATCTTGCCAATTCTGGGCTGCGGCATTGTCGGCTTGCTCCTCCGTGCCATTCGCTGGCACCTCCTGTTGGGGGCCATCGACGCGCCGAACTCATTGCTCGATTCCATCCTGCTGTTCACCGCCTCACAATCGGCCCTGCTCGTGCCTGGAGGGCAGTTCTTGCTGCCGGTGCTGCAGCGCAGCCAGCACGGCACGCTGGTGCGGCGATCGGCGGCGACCATCCTGGTCCAGGAGCTGATCTTTGGCTTGCTCTCGCTGCCCGCGGCCTTGCCCGGCCTGGGCGACTACCATCCCGCCGGCTGGCTCCTCCTGGCCGCCCTCATCTTCTCCGGAGGAACTGGAGCCGCGCTGTTGCACGGCGACATCGCCCGCTTCGGCTTCTACCTAATGGAGAAGGTCCCCTTCCTTCGCGCGCGCATACCGCAGTTTGCCGAGTTGCAACAGCACTTCGTGCTGGTTGCGAGCAGCCAGACGGCCATGTGGGGTTCGATCTTCGACATGCTGGCGATCGGCATCGCCGGCGTGGGGTTCTACCTGGCGCTGCTGGCCGTCGGAGCGAGCAATGTCACCTGGCTGGATGGGCTGGCTGTCTACGCGCTCGGCAGCGCGGTGGGCACCATTTCCGCGCTGCCGGGGGGAGTCGGCGCCAATGAGGACATCAGCACCCTCGTGCTCACCCGCATGGGGCTGGCGGCGGGACCCGCCGCGGCGGCGACACTCCTCTTCCGCGCGGTAAATCTCCTCATGGCCGTCGCCCTCGGCTGGCTGGTGTTGGTCTGTGCCAGCCGGCGTTTCCAGGTCCATCCCTCCTTCTCGGGACTGATCGCCGCCATTCGCGGCGTCGAGCACGCCGCGCTGGCCGGAACACCGTCCATCGAGGTCACGAATGGGCGCGCCACGTCGCTCGTGCCCCAACCGGTTCGCGCGCCGGCGGAGCGGGGATAGGGGCAATACGGTTCAGATAAGGACATGCCGCGGGTGGCGGCCCGCGGTGCCATGGGCAACTGAACCGTATTGGGGTTATGAGGGGTCCGCTAACGCCCGCTCCGCCAGAAACAACGCCGAGATCGTGACCGCATGGACAATCTCGCCGGCCGCAACGGCAGTCAGCGCGTCGTCAAGCGGCAGGCGACGGATCACCATGTCGCCTTCCGACGCTTCGCGCCGCGTCGCCACGGGTCGGAGGGCACGCGCCAGGAAGAGGTAGCTCTGCGCAGTGATCGACGCGCTGTTCCGCAAGGTAGCTAACTGCTGCCAGGAGGTGGCAACCAGTCCGGCCTCCTCGGCCAGCTCGCGTTTCGCCGCCTCCAACGGCCCTTCCTCCGCTTCCAGGTGGCCGGCGGGCGCCTCCCAGGAGGACTGCTCCCAGGGATAGCGCCACTGCCGTACCAAGTAGACCTGACGGTCTTCGTCCACCGCGACGACCACGGAGAAGCTGCTGGCCACTTCTGCAAACTCATAGTCACCGGAGGTGCCATCCGGCCTGATGACGGCGTCGCGACGTACCCGGAAGCCGCGTCCCTCATAGGCGTAGGAGCGCCGCACACACCGCCAGGGGTTACTCGGCGCCGGTTCCAGCACACGACGGCCCCCGGCCGTCGCGGCAGCGCGCTCGACGCTCAGCTCCACGGTCATCTCCTCGATTGCATTCGCTCGCAGCGCGCAGTTACGCGCTACACTCGCCCACATGATAGGCGGACTGGAGATGAGGATGCCTGACCTTGACGCGCTCAAGGCGCGGGCCGGCCGCTGGGCGGCGGAGCAGGTGGCGGATGGCATGGTCGTCGGCCTGGGCAGCGGCAGCACGGCCGCCTACGCCGTCCGCACCCTCGGCGAGCGGGTGCGGGCCGGGCTGCGCGTGGTAGGTGTGCCCACATCGCAAGCCACTGAAGAGCTGGCCCGCACGGTCGGCATCCCCCTGGCTTCCCTGGATGACCAGCCGCGGATGGACCTCGCCATCGACGGGGCCGATGAGGTGGACCCGCGCCTCGACCTCATCAAAGGACACGGCGGCTCCCTGCTGCGCGAAAAATTGGTGGAGCTGGCCGCGACACGGCTCCTCATCGTCGTCGATGAAACTAAGCTGGTGGACACCCTGGGGGAGCGGGCGGCCCTGCCGGTGGAGATCGTCCCTTTCGGCTGGCGTCGCACAAAGGAGGCTGTGGAGGCGCTGGGCTGCGCGGCGACGCTGCGCGGCGGCGGCTCGCCCTTCGTCACCGACGGCGGCCACTACATCCTGGATTGCCGGTTTGGCAGCATCGGTCAGCCTGAGCAGATGGCTGCCCGGGTCAAGGCGCTGGCCGGTGTCGTCGAGCACGGCCTGTTCCTGGGCATGGCCGGCCAGGTCGTGGTCGCACGGGACGATGGCTCCCTGGAAGTGCGCCACCGCGATGCGCGTCAGAACAGCACGTACCCTTAGCGTGTCGTTCCTGGGGGACAGCAGGGGTGTCGTGCCCGGCAGGGTATACTGAGGGAGCCGACACACGGGTCGTGGGCCGATTCTGACGCTGAGCGGAGCGGCATGAGCGGATCTGAGGCGCGACGCCTCAGCCTGACAAGGTCGATCATAGCTTCCGGTATATGCTCTCGGACGTTCCCCCTCGCCCATCGATGAGTGCCAGATCGTTGCAACTGCGAGCGACGACGGTCGTCGCGGTCCGCCGAGCAGGCCAGGTTGCCCTGGCTGCCGACGGCCAGGTGACGGTTGGCGACATTGTCATGAAGCACACGGCACGCAAGCTGCGGCAGCTCCAAGGTGGGCGAATCCTGGCCGGGTTTGCCGGCTCCGTGGCCGACGCGATCAGTCTCTTCGACAAGCTCGATGGCCAGTTGGAACGCTCCGCCGGCAATCTGCGCAAGGCCGCCGTGGAGCTGACCAAGGATTGGCGTACCGACCGTATCTTGCGCCGCCTGGAGGCGCAGCTCGTCGTTGCCGACGCGAGCACGTTGTTGTTGTTGTCGGGCGATGGGGAGGTGATCGAACCCGACGACGAAGTGTTAGCCATCGGCTCGGGAGGACCGTACGCCCTGGCGGCGGCCAGGGCCCTCATGGGCTACACCGACCTATCCGCCGAGCGCATTGCGCGGGCTGCGCTGGAGATTGCCGCCTCGCTCTGCATCTACACGAACACCAACATCATCGTGGAAACCATTCACGGTGACGGGGACACTCCCGCGCCGAGCAGCACAGGAGGATGACTATGGATGATATGACACCCCAGCGCATCGTCCAGGAGCTCGATCGTTACATCATCGGACAGAAGGAGGCCAAGCGGGCGATCGCGGTTGCCGTGCGCAACCGGTACCGGCGCCAGCAGTTGCCCGAGCCGATGCGCGACGAGGTCTCCCCCAAGAACGTCCTCCTGATCGGCCCGACCGGCGTCGGCAAGACGGAGATCGCCCGCCGCATCGCCAAGTTGCTCGACGCCCCGTTCACCAAAGTCGAGGCGACCAAATTCACGGAGGTCGGCTACGTGGGGCGCGACGTCGAGTCGATCATCCGCGACCTGATGGAGGCAACCGTCAACTCGGTCCACGAGCGGCGTCAGAAGGACGTGCGTGAGCGAGCAGAGAACCTGGCCGCCGAGCGGCTGGTCAATTATCTCTGCAGCGCCGGCGCCGGCGACGCGAGGACCGCGGTAACGCCGACGCCGACGGACGTGAGCCGGCTGCGTCGCCAGCGCAAGCGCATCGCCGCGAAGCTGGCGGCGCAACAACTGGAGGAGCAGCTCGTCGAGATCGAGGTCGAGCCGGAGGACCAATTCTCGCCGGTGCTCGAATTCGAGGCCGGCATGAGTATGGAAGACGTGCAGGAGACCTTCCAGGAGTTTGTCTCCAGCGTCAGCGCCGGCCGCAAGCGGCTGCGCAGCGTCTCGGTGAAGGAGGCGCGGCGCATCCTGACCGACCAGGAGGCCGAGAAGCTGATCGACTGGGACCAGGTGGTCGACGCCGCCAAAGAGCGTGTCGAGCAGTCCGGCATCGTCTTCATCGACGAGCTCGACAAAGTTGCCAACAGCCGGCCCGAGCTGCACGGAGCCGACATCTCTCGCGAAGGGGTGCAGCGGGACTTGTTGCCCATCGTCGAAGGCTCGACCGTGCAGACGCGCTACGGACCGGTCAAGACCGATCACGTGCTCTTCATCGCCGCCGGCGCCTTTCACCACAGCAAGCCGTCGGACTTGCTCCCGGAGTTGCAAGGCCGCTTCCCACTGCGCGTGGAGCTGCACTCCTTGACGCCCGACGACTTCGTACGCATCCTGCGCGAGCCGGAAAACGCGCTGCCGCGTCAATATCAGGCGCTGCTCTCGACTGAGGAGGTCGAGCTGGAGTTCACACCCGACGGTGTGCAGGAACTCGCGGGCAGCGCCGTGGCCATGAACGAGCGACTGGAGAACATCGGCGCCCGCCGCCTGCACACGGTCGTGGAAAAGGTGTTGGAGGAGATTTCTTTCGAGGCCACCGAGCACAAGGGCGAGCACGTCGTCGTCGACGCGGCGTACGTCCAGGCCCGCCTCGGCGAGTTGGTCAAGAACGACGACTTAGCGAAGTACATCCTTTAGTCTGCGTCGCCCCTTGCATTATTGGAACGAATGTACTATC
>CALBSQ010000214.1 GCA_937967325.1 uncultured Chloroflexota bacterium | reverse complement strand
CCCCCGCTACTTCCTGGTGAGGGTGTAGTCGAGCGGCGCGCCGGGCGCGCTGTTGTAGACTTCGGCGACGTAGCTGCCATAGGCGCTGTTGCCCGCCTGGAAGATGGCCACCGACACGGCCGCGTTGTCGACAGACGGCAGTCCGACCGCCACGAGGACACGAACAGCGCCGCTCACCTGGTAGACGTTGACGCCCGCCTGGACGCCGGAGATCAGCGTCCCTTGTAGGGCCGCTAGTTGCAACGTGATGGAACTGCCCCGCGGCGTATTGGCAAGGCTGTAGTCGGCGACCGCCCCCGTCAGCGATCCCACCAGGTGACCATGCACCTGGCTCCCGGCGCTCGCCAAAGAGCCGGTAAGTGGAACCGGCGTCGGCGTCGGGATGACGGAGGATGGGGCGAGCGGCGCGACCGTAGCGTTCGCGGATACATTCGGGGTTGGGGACGGGGTCGGGGTCGGCGTCGCCAAAGAAAACAGATCGACGCCTTTCGCGGACAGGGAGTATGTGACGCCACCAGTCAGGTCGTAGTTGAACACCTGCACGGCGTACTGGTGTTGGCTGTTCGATTGGAAGCCCCATTGCTTGGTGCCGCTGCCCTGTAAGCCGCCCTGGCCGAAGAGCCGGCCATCGTCTCCGTAGACGTTGAAGCCAACTTTGCTGTCGAAGTCGCCACCACCTGGCGAGTAGGTGAGCGTGAGCGCCACGGTCGAGCCATCGGTCGGCCCGATGAAGCCCCACATGTTGAAGATCGGCGTGGAATAGTCGGGGGACACCGCCAGCGCGCCCTTTACGGCGTTGTCGGCCAGTGACGGGGGGACGGCCATCGCCAGTCCGGCAATCAGCACGAGGGCGGCGAGCGTGAGACGGAGGGGAACGACGGTTCGGGGCATCGGGCATCCCTTTCCAACACACCTATCGTACCAAACCGCCTCGTCCGGGGCATCGGCGCAGCGACCAATCACTCGTTAAAGCATCTGGAATCTCCACGCGAGCCGCCGCCGATGCACTTTTGAGTCAGCTTCTTTATCTCAACTTGATCTTTTCGCCGTAGCCTACGCGGGCGGAAGCCGACTGGCGGTGTCGCGGGAGCGTTGTGAACGGTATCGTTGCCTCCCCGCCGCTACGGAGGGACGCCCTTCGCGTCCAGGAACTACCTACGACGCGGCTGCGGAGTCAGCCGGACCGCCGCTATCTGGAAGTCCTCGTCGCCTCCGGCCTCCTGCTCGTCGCCGCATTCCTACGATTCGCCCGCCTCGACCAGGTGCAATACCGAGAGGACGACGATGAACTGTGGAATATCGTCACCCGAATGGTCCATAGCGGACAAGTACCGCTCACCGGTATGCATTCGTCGCTCGGGTTGCCCAACGGGCCATTTCAGGCGCTGCTGTTAGCACCGTTCGCATGGATTGGCGCGTCACCACCGCTGATGACCGTCGGTGTGGGCTTCCTGAACGTGCTGGCCGTCGCGCTCGTCTACGGCTTCGCTCGCGACTTCTTTGGCCGGGGCGTCGCCTTGCTCGCCCTGCTGCTCGTGGCGGTCAACCCCTGGCCGGTCGTCCTCTCACGGCGCCTATGGGGCGACGACATGGTTGCGCCGTTCGCCGTGCTGGCCTGGTGGATGCTGTGCCGCTGGCTCATTCGCCGCGACGATCGCGCGCTGATCGTCGCGGCCGCCGCGCTGGCCATCGTCGGGCAGGTCTACATCGTCGGACTGGCCTGCCTGGTCCCGGCAGTCGTGGCCTTGCTGCTAGGCGCGCGGCGCTTGCGAACCTGGTGGGCCGCCGGCGCCGTCGCCGTCTTCGTGGTGCTGATGGCGCCCTACGCGGCCGGGGCGGTGGCGCCGCAACTGCTGACAGTCCGAACCATCGACAGTCACGCCGGGCAACACGCCGCCATCGATGGATCAGCGCTCCGCTACGCGCTCGACCTGGCCTCGGTCGAGGGCTACCAGGCGTTCGCCCTCCAAGGCGGTGGGCGGCTGGACGCGACCAGTGGCCTGCCGGCCGCGCTTGGCTGGCTTGCCCGCGCCCTCTACGCCTTGGGGCTCGGCATCGGCTTCTGGACGCTGCTGCGCGGCCCCGGCCGGCTATCGGAGACGCCGCGCGGCCCCCACGCCATCCTGCTCACGGCCGTCGCCGTCCCGGTGCTGGCGCTCGCGCGTCACGCCGTCCCGATCTACCCGTACTACCTCGTTTCGACCTTCCCGGCGCCATATCTCTATTCGGCACTCGCCATCCAACGACTGTGGGCGTGGGGGACCTCACCCGCCGGCTCCCTCGCCGCGTGGGCAAGAGGGAACTCGGTCGGTAACGACGATCGTGAGACCGCGACAGGCGCACCGCGGCTACGCAGCGCTGTTAGCGTCCGGCGATGGCTGAGCCGCCTCTGGGGCAGTCTGGTCGAGCCGGCCAACACCGGCCTGAAATCGCTCATCCGTCCCGCGGTCGTCGTCGCGCTCGCGGCGCTAGTGGCGACGGAAGGCGCGCTGGCCGTGGTGTTCTTCGCGGTTATCGGGCAATACTGGCCGGCCAGCGTCTACGGCATGCCTTGGAGCCTGACCGAACATCTCGTTACGGAAGCCATGGGCTTGCAACAGCAGCTTGGCGCGGCGCGGATCGTCGTCCCCGAGCACAACCAGGAGCTGAACGTCCTCTATCGCGTCCTCGTCCAGCGCGGCGTCGACGCGGCCGAGTTCGAGGATACCCGCATGCTCGTCATACCCGCCCAGCGCTCCTTGTACCTGTCGGTCGGCGACCAACGCGCGCAACGCTATCTGCTATCCAACTACGCGCGCTACGTCGTGCGCCAAGAGACCTTACCAGGCAACGGCGTGATCGCCCGCTTCTATCTGCTGCCGGCATCCGCGGCATCGGACCCACTACCGGAGGGCGCGACCACGTTGAACTGGACAGCCACAGACCCCGCGGGGGCGCTGGCCAGGTTAGACGGCATTCTCATTGCTCGGCGCGCCGACGCTGGGCAGACCATCGAGGCAACCCTGTTCACGACGGCGCTCCGCCATCCCGACCAAACGGTGCCCGACTTCAGCCTATTCGCGCATCTGATCGACAGCGGCGGGAATGCAGTCGCCCAGCACGATGAAGCCGCCTGGCCAAGCACCAACTGGCGACCCGGCGACCGCGCCGTCGAGTGGCTCGACCAGACCTTGCCGGCGAGCACGCCACCCGGACTACTCGGCACGTTGCTCGGCATATATTCGGCCGGTACCCCCGATCGTCCTGGTGTACACCCGCTGGATCTCACCGACAGCAGCGGTCGAAGCCTCGGCGGCGCCGGCGGCGGGCCGGCATTGGTGGTGGCGCCGCCACTGCCAACGCCGCCAATGCACCCATTGGTAGCGCAGCTCGCTGGCGGGATCAAGCTCGATGGCTATGACCTCACCGGAACCGGCCAGTCGCTCGTCGTCACGCTGCATTGGGCCGCCGAGGCGGCAGTGCCGCGCGACTACACGGCCTTCGTCCACGTCCTCAACACCGCCGGCAAGCTCGTCGCGCAAAGCGACAGCCAACCGGACGACGGCCAGTTCCCGACCTCGTTCTGGCGTGCCGGCGACCGCGTTGCCAACAAACACACCATCGCCCTGCCACCGGGCCTGCCGGCAGGCAGCTATCTCCTGGAATTCGGCCTCTACGACCTGCGGACGCTGCGACGGCTGGAGGTCGTCTCCGGCCGGGCAATGGCAAGCATGCGCGTACCCCTACCAAACTGAGCGGGCCCTGCCGTGTTGGCGGAGGCACATCTGTCGAGTACCCGGTACCATTCAATCATCGGGAGGAATCCATGACGACGGTGACACTGGAAGGCGGCAAGCTGGCGCTACCCAGCAGTGTACGCCTGCAGATCGTCTCGCGTGTCGGGGTAGTTGGCGATAAACTGGTCGGCTTCGTAATAGTGCGACTCGACATCCTTGCCCGCTGCACACAACGCCGCCTCGAAGTCGTGGCCTAAGGTAGCTCGCGAGTCTTTGGTCCGGTAGAGCAATCAGTCTTCATGTGGCGCCAATTGATGTCCCTTTCCGGGCGAGCACGCCGCCATCCGCCTGGCCGGCGTGACGGCTGAGCGGTAGCCAGGTCAGCCACAGGTCCCCAGCATCTGTTTAGAGCGTTGCCGCGCCCGCTGCCACGTATTCGACGAGGTTGGCCGCGGTGACGATCTGCGCGCCCTCGATCAAGTCGGCATCCGTGATGCCGCGCGGCCTGGTGCAGGCGGAACAAGCCCAGACACGGCCGCCGTTCGCCACGAATGAGCGCACGATCTCACCGAGCGGCTGAAAGCCCTCCTTGTGGATGCCGTCGGCGTAGCCAGTGGTCGCCAGTCGCACGCCCTCGATCGTCAAGAAGACGACCGTCTCCTGATCGGCCGTCACGGCGACGTTGCCGACGACGAACGGCAGCGTCGCCCGCTCGGGATCCTCCTTGCCGTAAGCACAGTTCACCAGCATCTTGCGAGCCACTGGGTCTCCTCCTCTCATCGCGTTACACGTCCCGCGCTCGTCGCGTCCGCCGCGGCGAGCGGCGCATCACCCCTTGCGCAGATAGAAACGAGTCCGCTGCGCATCGTCCTCGACCATCGCCAGGAGCTCGGTGCCGGTCAGTCGGCTCCACGCCGGCACTCCCTGCCGAGCGGCGGGGTCATCCGACCGCACTTCGAGCACCCAGCCGGGCGCCAGCTCTCGCAGCGTCGTCTTGATCAGTGGCGTCAACGTGGCGCAGGCCGACCCCGGCACGTCGAGCACGGCATGGACACTGGGGAGGTGGGCGGGGGCGTCCGCCGGGTGCGCGTCGTCACGGCGCGGCTTGTGGGCCGTGATCACGATGCCACGGGTGCCGAACTCGGCGGCACTGGAGGAGCTGGCCGCGCCATCGAAGGCGTCGTAGTACACCGGCTCGACCCGCACGTCGACAAACCCGGCCCGCGCGATCAGCTCCGTCGTCTCTGCTTCCAGCAGAGCGCCGGCAATTCAGCCAGTCCAGAGGCTGATGTCCTCGCGGGCGTCGCGCGGTACCTCGTGCGCGACCACGATATCGGCGATCTGGAGCCGGCCGCCCGGCTTCAAGACGCGGAACGTCTCCGCATAGGCTTGCTCTTTGTCTGGGCAGAGGTTGATGACGCCGTTGGAGAGCACGATGTCGGCGGTCTCATCCGCTACAGGCAGCGCTTCGGCGAGGCCGCGCCGGAACTGCACCTGCGACAGGCCGATGAGCGCGGCGTTTCGCCGGGCCTTCTCCAGCATGGCGTCGGTCATGTCTACGCCGATGACCTGCCCCGTGGGTCCAACCTGGCGCGCGGCAAGTATGGCATCGAAGCCCGCGCCCGATCCGACCTCGACCACCACCGCGCCCGTAGGCATCGTCCCGGCGATGAATGGGTTGCCGACCCCGGCGAACGACTCGACCACCTGGTCGGGCAGCGCCACGACCTCAGCCTGGTCATACCCCAGCCGCCGGGTGAGCGGCCGCCCGGTGTGGAAGTGAAAGCCTTTCATCGGGCAGGCTGCCACCTCGGTATACTCCGCTTGAATCGCCTCGCGCAGCCGCGCGACGTCGAGTCCCAATGTGCCGGCTACCATGTCTACCTCCCTGCCGGGTTATCCGACGACTAGCTCTGTGGCCACCGGCGCCGGGTTGCGCAGGATGCTGAGCACCGGCGACGTGCATGTGCTCGCTCAGCTCCCGCGGCGCCTCGGCGCCGACGTCGCTCTTGACCCTCACGACGCAGCGTAGGTGACTGAAGCCTGGTCGCACCTGATCCGACAGGCTCAGGACCAGCATAGGGGGAGGATGTTCCCCGGCTGTTCCGCTTCTGTTCCCTGATCGCGCCTTGACCGACGGTCAGGCGTTCCCGGCGACCCGCGCCGCGGGGCGAACGGACTGCTCGAGGAGGAAGCCGAGCGAGGATCGCGCCTGCGCGATGCTGGCGCGCGCCCCTAGGCTGAGGAGCACCTGGGACGCTTCAGCCATGCGCGCGGTCGCGGCCGGCAGGTCGCGCACGGCGCGCCGCCGGAGGTGAACGAAGGCGCGCAACAGGAGGATGCGCGCCAGCTCATAGCGCAGGTCGATGGCCTCGGCCTGCGTGCGGGCGAGGTCGAGCGCCTGGAACGCCGCGTCCCATCGACCGAGCAGCGCATACACCATGGCGTTCGCTTGATATCCCATACAGAGGAAGAAGGGGCTGCCCAGGTCGCTGGCGCGTGCCAGCGCATGCTTCCCCATCTCTTCCGCCCGCGCCAGGTCACCCGTCAAGGCAAGGCACGCGGTGGCGATGCAGTGGATCGACGCGTTACAGATGCACCGTTCATGCGCCTCGACGAGCGCCAGCCCCTGGTCCACGTAGCTCCGCGCCGCGGCCGGATCGTTGGCGTCGAGGCGATTTCGGCCCAGCGCGGCGTAGAGCCGGATGAGGGTGTGCGAGCGCATGGCGCCGCGCTGGGCCACCACGACACCCTGTTCCAGACGCCGCCGACCCTCGTCGAGGTTGCCCAGCGCCGACTCGGTCATGCCCAGGAATTGGAGGCTGACGGCCTCTCCCGCCGGCGCGTCGACGCGGTGGAAGAGCGAGATGGCCTCGTGCAGATGGGCCAGCGCGTCGGAAAACCGACCGCCAAAGTAGTCGGTCGCGCCGAGGTAGTAGTGACACAGGCCGAGGGAACGGGGCGCGCCCATGCGCTGCGCCGCTCCCGACGTGCGGAGAAAAGATCGAGCGGCTTCGTAAGGCTGATCACCGTACAGGTGATACTCGCACAGTCAGAGGTGGACATCGGCCACTTCGGCGACCTCGCGGTTCAGATCCACGAGGCTGGCGCGCCGCCGCTCGCACTCCACGCCCCGTTGCCAGTCGCCGAGCGGCAGGCAGGCGAGGGCCATCATCTCGTAGGCCTGGGCGCGTTCCGCCTCGGCGCCGATGGCTTCGGCCAGGTGGGCGCTCGCCTCCGCCGCGGCGAGGGCCTCCTCGAAGCGGTACGCCAGCCAGCGCTCCTGGGCTTCCACGGACAGCAGGCGCGTCGATTCGAGATCCCGATCCGATCCCGGAGCAACCTGTTCGAGCAGTACACCCGCGCGGCGCAGCAGATCGGCGGCGCGAGCCACCTCTCCTGCCAGCAGCGCCTGATGTGCGGCCTTGCGATGCAGACGAGCGGCGTCCAGGGCGCCCAACTCTGCCATCCGCCCTCCCTCATCCCCAAGTGCCGCCGCGTAGCTTTCCCGTGCCGCCTCACTCTGGCCCGACAGGGCATAGAGGTCGCCCAGCCGCTCCAGGGCGAAGGCGCGGCGGGCGGCATCGTCGGGACCGATTAGCCCGCTCTGCGCTTGCAGCGCCAGCGCTCGCTGGAACCGCGCGATGGCTTCGGCATTGGCGTACACCCGCGCCGCACGCTCTCCGGCCTCGATCAGGTACGGCGCCGCGCGGGCCGGTTCACCCGCGCCGGCCCAATGGTGTGCGAGCGCCTCGACGACGTCCGACCGGGCGTTCACCGTCGCGCCCGCCAGCCGTTCCAGGGCTGTTGCCAGCGCCGCATGCAACCGAGCCCGCCGGTGCCGCGACAGTCGCTCATACAGCGCCGCGCGCAAGAGCGGGTGGCGGAAGACGTACCCTTCGCCGCGTTCTTCAAAGATCCGTGCCTCCAGCGCTCGATCCAGGGCATCGAGGAGCGGCCCATCGGCAAGCTCACCGGCAGCGTGCAAGAGAGCAAACGACGACTCCATACCCGCGGTGGCGGCCAGCGACAACGTGGCGCGGACATCCTCGGGCAAACGGTGGATCCTAGCTTCGATCAGGTCGCGTATCTGCGCCGGCAGTCCGCCGGGTGCATCAAGGAGGTCCACGTCGCCGATAGCGCACCAGCGCCCTTCCACGACACCGAGGTTGCCACGCTCCAGCAATGCCCGAACCAGCTCCTGGAGGAACAGAGCGTTGCCGAGCGAGAGCGCAGCGAGCCGGTCCAACAGCCCGCGCTCGACCTTGCTGTCCGGCAACAGCGTCTCGACGAGCCGGTCACAGTCCGGTCGGCCGAGCGGCGGAAGGTCCATTCGTCGGCAGATCCCCTGCCTGGTTGCGGCGGTCCAGAGGCGCTGGAGATCGCCGCCCGCCCGCAGATCCTCCTCACGGTAGGCGCCGACGATCAGCCACGTTCGGTCGGCGGCAACGCGGGCCACGTGGTGCAGCAGTTGGAGGCTCGCCGCGTCGGCGATGTGCAGGTCGTCCAACACCAGGACGACCGGCCGCTCGGCGCCGAGCGTGCCAAGGAACCGAACAACCGCCGCGAATAGCCGCGACCGCTCGACCTCCGAGCCCTGCCGCGGCGCGGTCGCCTTCGCGACGGCCGATAGCGCCGGCAGCAGCGGCACGAGTTCGGCATGGGCCAGGGCCATGTCGGCGCGGTCGGCGGCCGAGCGGCTCGCCACGTACCCATCCAGAGCCTCGACGAACGGTCCATACGGCGCCTGGCCTTCCTGCTCGTAGCAGGCTCCCCACAGGACCAGGGCGCCCCGACCGGCGGCGGTGCGCGCCACCTCGCTGAGCAGGCGACTCTTCCCCACTCCCGCCTCGCCGCCAACCAGGATCAGCGCTCCCTGGCCGCGCCGCGCGCGCGCGAGGGCATCCAACAACTGCGCGAGCACCGCCTCACGACCGATCAGGGGGATTGCTGGCGGACGTCGAATCGCCGTCGGCAGGGCAGGCTCGCTCGAAGCCTGGCTTTGCGGACCGTCCGGATGCAGCGCGGCGTCGCCGCTCTGCTGGTCACCTCCGGCAAGCAGCCGCTGGTACAACGTCGTCGTCTCGGAGCCAGGCTGTGTACCTAGCACCTGCCGCAGCGCGTCGGAACAGGCTCGATACTGGCGACGCGCCTGGTGGGGACGTCCTGACGCGGCATACAGGCGCATCAGGAGGCGGTGCGCCTCTTCACACGCCGGATCGGACGCCACGACCTCTCGTGCAGACGAAATCGCTCGTAGGTGGTCTCCGCGGCGTGTACATGCACCGGCGAGCCGCAGCAACAGCGCCTGGTGGAGGTCGGCGAGCGTCTCCCGTCGCGCGAGGGTCCACTCTTGGTAGCGGTCCTCTGGCAGCAGTTCGCCCGCGTACATGGCGAGCGCCGCTTCGAGCGCGGACTCGTCCTCACCCGCCAACGCCCGCTCCGCGAGCACCTGGAACTGATCGGCGTCGACCCAGATCCGCTCAGCATCGAGCGTGACAACGCTATTGGACTGGTGGAGATACGACGAGGCGGCTTTGGCGGGCAGCTCCGGTTCGAGGCCGTGTCGGGCGTGGTGGAGCGCCTTCCGGAAGGCGTTCTCCGCCGCCGCAAGTTCCAGGTCCGGCCACAGCCGCTCCATGACCTGCTCGCGATGCAACCGATGGGTCCGCTCGACGGCGAGGAGCTTGACCAGCGCCTTGCCGCTCGATCGCTGCCAGACCGTCTC